>NZ_JAAEDT010000028.1:0-253660 GCF_013346865.1 Snodgrassella sp. ESL0323
GGTGCCTATGATGCCAGCCATGGTACTAATCAGGCGCAGAAAATTACTAATGTGGCTGCCGGTCAGCTGGCAGACGGTTCTACTGATGCAGTTAATGCCAGCCAGCTTTATCAGGTATCCACCTCTTCTGCTTCCGGTATCACTTCTTTATCTACCGCTGCTCTAAACACCACCGGTAAACTGAATACGGTAAGCAACAATGTTTCTGCTTTGCAGTCTGATGCACTGCAATGGAAAAATAATGTCAATGGTATCGGCGGCTTTTATGATGCCAGCCATGGTACTAATCAGGCACAGAAAATTACCAATGTAGCTGCCGGTCAGCTGGCAGACAATTCTACTGATGCGGTCAATGCCGGTCAGCTTTATCAGGTATCCACCTCTTCTGCTTCCGGTATCACTTCTTTATCTACCGCTGTGAGCCGTGTCAGTGATATGGCCAATGTAAATGGTAATATCAGTACACTGAGCAGCTCTGTTGCTGATTTAAAATCTGATGCACTGCAATGGAAAAAGAATACCGATGGTTCCGGTGCCTATGATGCCAGCCATGGTACCAATCAGGCGCAGAAGATTACCAACATTGCAGACGGTCAGCTGATAAATGGTTCTACTGATGCGGTTAATGCCGGTCAGCTTTATCAGGTATCTACTTCTTCTGCTTCCGGTATCACTTCTTTATCTACCGCTGCTCTTAGCACTACCGGTAAACTGAATACGGTAAGCAGCAATGTTTCTGCTTTACAGTCTGATGCGCTGCAATGGAAAAACAATGCCGATGGTTCCGGTGCCTATGATGCCAGCCATGGTACCAATCAGGCGCAGAAGATTACTAATGTGGCTGCCGGTCAGCTGGCAGACGATTCTACTGATGCAGTCAATGCCAGCCAGCTTTATCAGGTATCTACTTCTTCTGCTAGTGGTATCACTTCTTTATCTACCGCTGCTCTAAACACCACCGGTAAGCTGAATACGGTAAGCAGTAATGTTTCTGCTTTACAGTCTGATGCGCTGCAATGGAAAAAGAACACAGATGGTTCCGGTGCCTATGATGCCAGCCATGGTACTAATCAGGCGCAGAAAATTACTAATGTGGCTGCCGGTCAGCTGGCAGACGGTTCTACTGATGCAGTTAATGCCAGCCAGCTTTATCAGGTATCCACCTCTTCTGCTTCCGGTATCACTTCTTTATCTACCGCTGCTCTAAACACCACCGGTAAACTGAATACGGTAAGCAACAATGTTTCTGCTTTGCAGTCTGATGCACTGCAATGGAAAAATAATGTTAATGGTATCGGCGGCTTTTATGATGCCAGCCATGGCACTAATCAGGCACAGAAAATTACCAATGTAGCTGCCGGTCAGCTGGCAGACAATTCTACTGATGCGGTCAATGCCGGTCAGCTTTATCAGGTATCCACCTCTTCTGCTTCCGGTATCACTTCTTTATCTACCGCTGTGAGCCGTGTCAGTGATATGGCCAATGTAAATGGTAATATCAGTACACTGAGCAGCTCTGTTGCTGATTTAAAATCTGATGCACTGCAATGGAAAAAGAATGCCGATGGTTCCGGTGCCTATGATGCAAGCCATGGTACCAATCAGGCGCAGAAGATTACCAATGTGGCAGACGGTCAGCTGATAAATGGTTCTACTGATGCGGTTAATGCCGGTCAGCTTTATCAGGTATCTACTTCTTCTGCTTCCGGTATCACTTCTTTATCTACCGCTGCTCTTAGCACTACTGGTAAACTGAATACGGTAAGCAGCAATATTTCTGCTTTGCAGTCTGATGCGCTGCAATGGAAAAACAATGCCGATGGCTCTGGTGCCTATGATGCCAGCCATGGTACCAATCAGGCGCAGAAGATTACTAATGTGGCTGCCGGTCAGCTGGCAGACAGTTCTACTGATGCAGTTAATGCCAGCCAGCTTTATCAGGTATCCACCTCTTCTGCTAGTGGTATCACTTCTTTATCTACCGCTGCTCTAAACACCACCGGTAAACTGAATACGGTAAGCAACAATGTTTCTGCTTTGCAGTCTGATGCACTGCAATGGAAAAATAATGTTAATGGTATTGGCGGATTTTATGATGCCAGTCATGGCACTAATCAGGCACAGAAAATTACCAATGTAGCTGCCGGCCAGCTGGCAGACAATTCTACTGATGCGGTTAATGCCAGTCAGCTCTACCATTTATCCACCTCTTCTTCTACCAGCTTTAACTCATTGTCTACCGCTGTGAGCCGTGTCAGTGATATAGCCAATGTAAATGGTAATATCAGTACACTGAGCAGTTCTGTTGCTGAATTACAGTCTGATGCGCTGCAATGGAAAAAGAATACCAACGGCTCTGGTGCCTATGATGCCAGCCATGGTACCAATCAGGCGCAGAAGATTACTAATGTGGCTGCTGGTCTGATAAATGAAAATTCTACTGATGCGATTAATGCCGGTCAGCTTTATCAGGTATCTACTTCTTCTGCTAGTGGTATCACTTCTTTATCCACTGTTGCTCTAAGCACTACCGGTAAACTGAATACGGTAAGCAACGATGTCGCTGCTTTAAAATCTGATGCATTGCAGTGGAAAAGTAATGTAGACGGTAGCGGAGCTTATGATGCCAGTCACGGAACTAATCGTGCGCAGAAAATCACCAATATTGCTGCCGGTCATATAGATGAATACTCTACTGAGGCAGTCAATGCTGCTCAGTTTTATCAGCTATCTACTTCTTCATCTACCGGACTGAGTACATTATCATCCACTTTAAATCGTGCTGGTGATCTCACGAATGTTAACAGTAATATCAGTACATTAACTACTAAAGTGAATGATTTGGTTATTGATGCTCTGCAATGGCATGGAAATGCAGATGGCTCTGGTTTTTACGATGCCAGTCACGGAACCAACCGTGCGCAGAGAATCACCAATATTGCCGCCGGTCAGGTTAATGAACATTCTACTGATGCGGTCAATGCTGCCCAGCTCTACAGCTTATCCACAACGACTTCAACCAGTCTGAGTAATTTGAATGAGGCAGTAGCCACTACTGGTAATATTGCCAATATCTCTCATAATGTCAATGTTTTAAATGACCAGGTAAGCACTCTGCTCGGTGGCGCGCTGCAATGGAAAAGTAATGCTGATGGCTCAGGCTTTTATGATGCCAGTCACGCAACAAGTAGTCCGCAGAAAATCAGCAATGTAGCAGCCGGTGTACTGGATGAGCATTCTACTGATGCAGTCAATGCCGCTCAGCTCTACAGCTTGTCTACAATCACATCGACCAGTCTGAGTAATCTGAATGAAGCGGTAGCTACTACTGGTAATATTTCTACTGTTGCCAGCAATGTTTATGTTCTGAATACTCAAGTTAGCTCTCTGCTCAGTAATGCGTTGCAATGGCATGGAAATGCTGATGGTTCTGGTTTTTACGATGCCAGCCATGGAACATCCAGTCCTCAGAAAATCAGTAATTTAGCGGCCGGTGTACTGGATGAGCATTCTACTGATGCGGTTAATGCCGCTCAGCTCTACAGCTTGTCTACAACCACTTCAACCAGTCTGAGTAATCTGAACGCAGCGGCGGCCAATACAGGTAATGTTACCAACATCACTAATAATGTTACTCAGCTAATGGCTGATGCCCTGCAATGGAAAAAAAATACCGATGGCTCAGGTGTTTATGATGCCAGCCATGGCACCACTCAGGCGCAGAAGATTACTAATGTGGCTGCCGGTCAGCTGGAAGACGGCTCTACTGATGCGGTTAATGCCAGTCAGCTTTATCAGTTATCCACCTCTTCTGCTACCAGCTTCAGCTCACTGTCTACTGTTGTAAGCCGTGCCGGTGATCTGACCAATATCAATGGTAATATCAGTACAGCAAACAGCAATATCGCTGCTTTACAGTCTGATGCACTGCAATGGAAAAAGAACACCGATGGTACTGGTGCCTATGATGCCAGCCATGGCACCACTCAAGCGCAGAAGATTACTAATGTGGCTGCCGGTCTGGTGGAAGACGGTTCTACTGATGCAGTTAATGCCAGCCAGCTTTATCAGGTATCCACCTCTTCTGCTTCCGGTATCACTTCTTTATCTACCGCTGCTCTAAACACCACCGGTAAACTGAATACGGTAAGCAGCAATGTTTCTGCTTTACAGTCTGATGCGCTGCAATGGAAAAAGAACACCGATGGTACTGGTGCTTATGATGCCAGCCATGGCACCACTCAGGCGCAGAAGATTACTAATGTGGCTGCCGGTCAGCTGGCAGACGGTTCTACTGATGCAGTTAATGCCGGTCAGCTCTATCAGTTATCCACCTCTTCTTCTACCAGCTTCAGCTCACTGTCTACTGTTGTAAGCCGTGCCGGTGATCTAACCAATATCAATGGTAATATCAGTACAGCAAACAGCAATATCGCTGCTTTACAGTCTGATGCGCTGCAATGGAAAAAGAATGTCAATGGTAACGGCGGCTTTTACGATGCCAGCCATGGCACCAGTCAGGCACAGAAAATTACCAATGTGGCTGCCGGTCAGCTGGCAGACGGTTCTACTGATGCGGTTAATGCCGGTCAGCTCTATCAGTTATCCACCTCTTCTGCTACCAGCTTCAGCTCACTGTCTACTGTTGTAAGCCGTGCCGGTGATATGACCAATATCAATGGTAATATCAGTACAGCAAACAGCAATATCGCTGCTTTACAGTCTGATGCGCTGCAATGGAAAAAGAACACCGATGGCTCTGGTGCCTATGATGCCAGCCATGGTACTAATCTGGCTCAGAAGATTACCAATGTAGCTAACGGTGATCTGACGTATAACTCTACCGATGCTGTAAATGGCAGCCAGTTATCTACTACTAATTCTAATCTAAGTATCGTTTCCAGCTCAGTACACAAAGTGAACGATACAGTAAACAAACTGGAAAAAGACAGCTTGCAATGGGTACAGGAAGAGAATGGCAACAGTTATTATGATGCCAGCCATGGTGTTACCAATGCCCGGTATCGAATTACCAATGTTGCAAACGGTTCACTGGCACCTGATTCATCAGATGTAGTGAATGGCAGCCAGCTATATACTACAAATTCTAGTATTAATGCTGTATCCACTTCGGTAAATTCAGTAACTGCTGCTGTAACCAGACTGCAGGACAATACTCTGCAATGGAATGGATCTGCCTACGATGCAGGCCATGGTTCTACTATGGCGCAGAAAATCACCCACGTAGCCGAAGCTGATTTAGCCCCGGATTCCACCGATGCAGTCAATGGCAGTCAGCTAAATCAGACTAATTCGAGGGTAGGCAGCTTAAGCTCTACTGTGGCGAATCTGAATGATAGCCTGAATAAGACCAATACGCGGATTAACAGTATTGCTGAATCCACCTCCAGAATTTCCGATAATTTGTCTTCTGCTACAGATAAAATCAATGATCTGGATCAGAATGCCCTGCAAATAAATGGTGAAAATTATGATGCAAACTATAAAAAAATCACCAATATTACAGGCGGAAAAATTGAACAGGGTTCAAATGAGGCAGTAACAGGCGGTCAGCTGTTTACCACCAATGAGAAACTGAACACCGTTTCCTCTTCTGTAGGTAATCTGACTGGCAGACTGAATGGTGCTATTGACCGTCTGGATACAGTTTCCGGCGCAACAGCTACGCTGTCGACCAGCTTAGCAGAGGTTAATACCAGCATCAGTGACCTGCGACGCGATGCACTGCAATGGAATGATAATGCTTATGATGCCAGCCATGGCTCCGGCACTGCCCAGAAGATTACCAATGTAGCAAACGGTACAGTGAACAATAGTTCTACCGATGCCGTCAATGGCAGCCAGCTGTATAATCTGTCCACCTCGCTGAGCAACAGTCTTTCCACTGTGACTGCCGGTAACAATACCGGACTTTCCACTACCAACAGTAACATTTCTACTTTGTCTAGTAGTCTGAGTTCTGCGGTGAATAACATCAGTAATCTGCAACGCGACGCTCTGCAATGGAATGGTAATGCTTATGACGCCAGCCATGGCTCTGGCGCTGCCCAGAAGATTACTAACGTGGCCAACGGTACACTTAGCAGTGGCTCTACCGATGCTGTTAACGGTGACCAGCTGTATAATCTGTCCACCTCACTGAGCAGCAGTCTTTCCACTGTGACTGCCGGTAACAATACCGGACTTTCTACTACCAACAGTAATGTTTCTACTTTGTCTAGTAGTCTGAGTTCTGCGGTGAATAACATCAGTAATCTGCAACGCGACGCTCTGCAATGGAATGGTAATGCTTATGATGCCAGTCATGGTTCCGGCGCTGCCCAGAAGATTACTAACGTAGCCAACGGTACACTTAGCAGTGGCTCTACCGATGCCGTTAACGGTGACCAGCTGTATAATCTGTCCACCTCACTGATTAACAGTCTTTCCACTGTGACTGCTGGTAACAATACCAGTCTCTCTACTACCAACAGTAATGTATCTACTTTGTCTAGTAGTCTGAGCTCGGCGGTCAATAACATCAGTAATCTGCAACGCGACGCTCTGCAATGGAATGGTAATGCTTATGATGCCAGTCATGGTTCCGGCGCGGCCCAGAAGATTACTAACGTAGCCAACGGTACACTTAGCAGTGGCTCTACCGATGCTGTTAACGGTGACCAGCTGTATAATCTGTCCACTTCACTGAGCAGCAGTCTCTCCACTGTGACTGCCGGTAACAATACCGGACTTTCTACTACCAACAGTAATGTATCTACTTTGTCTAGTAGTCTGAGCTCGGCGGTCAATAACATCAGTAATCTGCAACGCGATGCGCTGCAATGGAATGGTAATGCTTATGATGCCAGTCATGGTTCCGGCGCTGCCCAGAAGATTACTAACGTAGCCAACGGTACACTTAGCAGTGGCTCTACCGATGCCGTTAACGGTGACCAGCTGTATAATCTGTCCACCTCACTGAGCAGCAGTCTCTCCACTGTGACTGCCGGTAACAATACCGGACTTTCTACTACCAACAGTAATGTCTCTACTTTGTCTAGTAGCCTGAGTTCTGCGGTGAATAACATCAGTAATCTGCAACGCGACGCACTGCAATGGAATGGTAATGCTTATGACGCCAGCCATGGTTCCGGCGCTGCCCAGAAGATTACCAACGTGGCTGCCGGTCAGCTGGCAGACGGTTCTACTGATGCAGTGAATGCCGGACAGTTATATAGTATTTCGTCTTCCATCATTAGCAGTGTATCAAGCTCAGTTGATCAGGTAGTTACTGAGAGCAGGACAACGATAGAAACGATGAACAAAGATATCAAAGCTGCTCAGGATGATATTAAAACTGCTCAGGATGATATTAAGACCTCAAAACGTTTGATTGACGAATTGCAGAAGAACTCAGTGCATTTTGATGATGGTACAACAGCCTTCTCAAATCAGCTGACTCGTGACGCAAGCAACGAAAGAACCATTAGTAATATTGCGGACGGACGAGTAGACGCAACATCTAATCAGGCAGTAAATGGTCGTCAGCTCTATTCGCTGTCTACTTCCACCTCAACCAGTCTGTCCAGTCTGCAGGATCAGCTTCACCTTGCTTCCGGCACCATACCGGCAGGAATATCCACAACATTGAGCTCATTACAGCTTAATGCCCTGCAATGGAACGGGTCAGCTTACGATGCCAGCCATGGCTCCGGCACTGCTCAGAAAATTACCAATGTTGCTTCTGGTGATACAGGCCAGAATTCAACAGAGGCAGTGAATGGCAGCCAGCTGTGGCAAATGAAAAATGAATGGAAACAGGATTTACAAAGTCTTTCCAGCTCAGTGGATAGCAAGCTGGCACAAAACAGTGGTGGCGGTAATGCTTCTGCGATCAATGAAGCAACTGAAAAAGCCAATCAGGCTATTTCGGATACCCAGAAACTGTCTACTTCAACAGCTGATGCCCTGTCTGCAGTAGCAGCCAGCCTGGGCGGTAATGCTAGCTACAACCCGCTCACCAGAGCCGGCACAGGTGGTTTCACTGCACCAAGCTATACAACCAGCAATGCTGATGGTACTGCGGTAACAGCCAATAATGTAGGCGATGCCATTAACAATCTGTATAACGGCGGCAGCAAATATGCAAAAGTTAATTCCACTCAGGCTGTGGCTTCAGCAAGCGGAAGTGACGCTATTGCTGTAGGCGGTGCAGCAGCTGCCAGTGGTAAGGCTGCTGTAGCTATTGGTTCACAAGCAACAGCCAGTGCAGAAAACGGCGTTGCTATTGGTAATCATGCCAGCGTTACTCAGAATGGCGGAATTGCGCTGGGTGCCAATTCTGTGGCCAATACGGCAGCAGGTATTAATGGCTATATTCCGGTTAGTGCCACGGAACAACAGGCAAGAGCCATTCAGGCAACCACCAGCACTCAAGCTGCTGTGTCTGTGGGTGACGCCGCCAATGGTGTTTACCGTCAGATTACAGGCGTCGCTGCCGGTACTGCCGACACCGATGCAGTCAATGTGGCACAGCTGAAAGGTGTTAATGCCCGCATGGAAAATATCAACCGCTACGTCAATGACGTTAACGACCGCGTACATCGTGTAGAACGGCGTGCCTATTCCGGCACTGCTCTGGCCATGGCACTATCTGGTGCTTATCTGCCGCAGTTAAATGCCGGTGAACAGACAGTAGGTGTAGGCATGGGTTCATATCATGGTTATGCTGCAGTTGGTATTAACTACAAAGCCACAAACAATACCGGTAAGTTCTCATGGGGTGCAGGTGTCTCCACTACCGGACGTGAAACCGGCTTTAATGCAGGTATAGGCTATAAGTGGTAATTATCAGATAAATAGCTTCAAAATCGGGCATACACTGGTATGCCCGATTTTTTTGCTGAAAATAACAAATTAAAGCACTGAAAAATGACATTATCCTGATACTAAAGATTGAATGATGAAATATCAATTTTTTTAGTTATATCAATTCGCTTCTAATACCAATAAAACAACACTTTAAAAATAAAACTGTTAACCATTAACAAAAAATATTGCAAATACACTAAATCGAAGAATATGCAGCCGGTTTCTCTTTATTATCCATTTATATTATTCAATAGTCATCACAGCCTGCTCAGCGAATATGGCTACAGCTAAAGATATTCTGTCCTGTATACAATAATTAATTGCACAATCGTCTGCTTAATCTCGCATTTATCATAAAAATATGCAAAATATATAATAGCCGGCAATATATGCCAAACAAGTAAAAACTGGCTTTTCAGCCATAAAACAGACTTAATAATCCGGATAAACAAACCATTTTTACCCAGAATGAAAATGCATATCAGATAACTCATACATATCTATGAGTCAATAATTGACAGTTCCCTGCTTTAGCGGCAAGATAAAGACGTTACGTTCAATAGCGTAACCAGCTTTGACAGGCTGAACAAAGAGGCAGACTTTTTGCTACTTACCTAAAAAAGTAGCGTTTGTCTGTAAAAACCCATTGCCACCGCTTTTTTTCATGGTGGACAGTGGCAGGGAGGCTTTACGCCTACCGGTTCTCTTTGTCGGTCTGTCAACCCTGCCATTTGTCTGCCGCCATCTGTGTTTAACAGCACACTTGCGGTCTCATGATTAAAGAGAAGGGCAATGATATGAACATCTACAAAGCAAATCTCCCCTTTCAGAAACTACAATCTAACCTGTTTGCACAAAAACTACTGACAATCAGGTGTCGTCCTGATACACAGATATACTACTTACTTCATACAATTACTCATTTAGCATAAAATACAAAGAGAGAATAAACAATGAAACTTCTTGCGCCTGACAAGAATGCGCTATCCACAGCATTGCACGACAATCTACAACTGCAATACCCCTTTGCACTTTATTATATACAACAAACTACATCACTCGGCAGCCAATGGCATAACGAACCAGAGGAATTTACCGAATATACAGCCTATATCCTGTCACCCTATATCATCAAAGCTGACTCAGACTGGCAGGATAGCGGGTTGCTGGTTTTCAAGCCCTGTAACAGCATCATCAGAGCCGAAACCCTGGTATTTTCATTCTGCAAACAGCGTAACTGGGAACCCCTGCTCTGGCAGGGAACAGAACCCATAGCACAACAAATATGGCAGGCAGTACACAGAACCTAATCATTTTCTGCTTATAGTAATTTCACCATAGGCAACTATTTTCGATAACTGTTTATTCATACCACCAAACCAGCCCGAACAGTTTTCTGCTTCAAACTAACACATACCAATTAAGGTACTATCCGGAATCTGTTCCGGCTGATCATCTCAATAACCAGCGCTATCGCAACCACAAGCATAATTTAACATTACTTAACTTATATATCAATAGTTTGCCTACGCCACAACAGCAAATAATTTAGAAATTTCTCTATCAGATTTCCGGCTGGTAACAACCAGATTTATATTAATAACGGCTGAAACCATTTTCAGTCGGTGTTTTCAGCTTTTTTAATCTATATATTTATTAATAAAGGATATATTCAATTATCAATATAATTTTGTTATTTATAAGACACTTTTACGGATAGGATAAAAAATTACTGTTATCTTCACCACAATAAATAACATTAAACACCAGTAAAAAACATAATTTAATTATTTTCTAACATTGGTAAAAGGAGTATATTGATAATCCTTATCAATTGATATGCAGTCATATCTGATTCAATTTGTTTCAATATGAATAAATAGGGAAATTAAAAAATGCTGTTACAAAAAATTGCTATCGCCAGTGCCGCTCTTGTATCAATGGCAGCCTTTGCTCAAGAATACCCCATGGGTAAACCTATTATTAAAAACGGAATGGAAATTTCCGGTGTATATCTGCCGCCAATTACCATGGACACTGATGGCATGGATCACAGTAATATGCATTTGCCGGCTAGCAAATCCGACGTGCACATGGAAGCCGATATTCATGCAACAGAAGGTAATCCTAACGGCTTTGCCGAAGGAGACTGGATTCCTAATCTGAATATTGAATACTCCATTACCAAACTGACTAAAGGCAAATTCGAACATTCAGGTAAATTCATGTCTATGGTTGCCAATGACGGTCCCCACTATGGTGACAACATCAAACTGAATGGTCTGGGCAAATATCGTGTTACCTATCGTATCTCCCCACCAACAGCCAACCAGATGGCTCGCCATATTGACAAAGAAACCGGCGTAGCACCATGGTTCAAACCATTTGAAGTTAGCTGGGATTTTGATTATGCCGGTGTAGGCCGCAAAGGCAGCTATTAATCGCATTTAGCTGGCTGTGATCAGGGATTATTCTAGCTTCAACTGGCTGAATAATCCCTTATTACATTATTACTGCCACAACACCTTTCACTGTAAGAATATCTGTTATGAAAAAACTTCTTCTTATCCTATTGGGCTTATGCAGTCTTATGTTTTCATTTTCAGCCATTGCTGACGATAAAGTCACCCTGGAACTGAAAATGAAAGATGGTGATCTTATTCCCCTAACCCTCAATGCACCAGCCAACAAAATTATTCGCATTAAAGTTACCAACATTGGCAAAGGTCCCGTCGAATTTGAAAGTACCCAGCTGGTCAAAGAAAAAGTACTCGCCCCGGGCGCCTCATCAGTGGTCGTCATTGCCCCGAAAAAACCCGGTACCTATATCTTTTTCGATGACTTTCATCTAAATAAGCCCAAAGGGCAGTTAATAGTAAAATAAAAGCAGGAAATACAATGGGACAAACAATTTTTGTCGTCTGGCGTGAATGTTTCGAAGCATTACTGGTTGTCGGCATTATATATGCATGGATTAAACGTAATCCTGACAGTAGTCATGGTATGCGTTATTTGTTTGGCGGTGTCGGGCTTGGTGTACTGATTTCTGTCATACTGGCATTAATCATCAACGGCGTATTCAAAGCGCTTACCGATGACCATCAAACCATGTTTATGATGGGCATGTCTGCTGTTGCCTGCATACTGATTGTGCAAATGGTGTACTGGATGAACAAACACGCCCGAAATATGAAATCATCCCTGGAACAGGAAATGGCACAACAAGTAGCCCGCAATTCATGGTGGGGAGCTCTGTTTATTATAGCCATTGCCATTGCCCGTGAAGGCAGTGAAATTGTCGTATTTCTGTCCGGCCAGATTATGCAGCTGAACAGTCAAAATTACTCCGGTTTCTGTCTTGCCGTACTTATCGGCATAGCAGTATCCGCGCTGACATTTTATGCATTTATTCTAACCAGCCGCTTCATCCAATGGAAAAAATTTTTTACCATAACCGGTATTGTCCTGTTATTTCTGGCCATTTCATTATTGCTGAGAGCTGTTGAAGACGGTACCAATATGCTGCTGGAGCATGATGTATCAATTCCTGATTTCCTCATTAGCCCGGCGTGGGATACCTCATACTTTATTGACGATAGCGGTCTGATCGGCAGTTTTGCTTCCTCACTGTTTGCCTACCGCTCTCAGCCAATGTGGATTAGCGTCATTACTTTTGGTGTATTCTGGTTATTAATGGCTATATTGTTTTTAAGGAAAAAATCCAGATAAGGCAGAACCTGCTGCATATCTGATTTACTTACTTTGGGCATGTGCCGGTTATTTCTTCAGCATATGATTTACCGGCACCATTCAATCATGATTTGATTGCTTTTATACAGCCTTATACTTCTCTAGCATTACTGATAATTAGCTCAGGCTGAAAATCATGCCCCAGACATTTAACGCCCTTATCAACCATATCTGTTACTTGTCGCAATATGGTGAATACGAACAAAAGATATGTCACGTTTGTCCCCTGCTGTCACAATAAAAAGTGATCGGCGCAATGCTTCATCAGTTGCTACAATTGCACTGAAAAACCCTGTAACTATAAATTTCATTGAAACAGGTCTTTAAATCAATTAATTTTAAAATAAAACGAGATTTAGAATGGAACAAACCTTTTTTATTGTCTGGCGTGAATGCTTTGTAACACTGATTGTTGTCGGCATTATTTACTCATGGATTAAGCATAATCCAGACAGCAAAAGCGGGATGCGCCATCTGTTTAGCGGCTTGATACTCGGTGTACTGTTCCTGGCAGCAATTATCAGTGGTTTGTTCAGATATATTCCCGATAAAAATCAAAAAATGCTTATGATGAGCATATTGATATTGATTTCTTTACTGACATTTTTAGTAGTGTTCTGGATGTTTGAGTATATCCTGAGCATGGGATCGGCACAGGAACAGAAAAAAGCTCAGCAGATGGCCCGTTCATGGACAACAGCTATGTTCATAGTAGCTCTTACTATTGCCTGTGCAGGCAATGAAGTTATCTTATTATTGTCCAGTCAGATCAGGCAGCTGAATAATTCTGATTATACTAATTTATACCTTACAGTAATTTCCGGCATTGCAGTATCTGTCCTGACATTTTATCCGTTTGTTGTAATCAGCCGCCGCATACAGTTGAAAAAATACCTTATCATAACCAGCATTATACTGTTAGTTGTGATTTTCCCCCCATATGTCAAAGCGGGTGTATATCTGTCGACACAAAGTGAACCCCCTTCTGATATTGTGATGTGGCCGGCAGTGCAAATCTCACATTTTATTGACAATAGCTTTTTGTCCGACAGCTTTCCCGCCTTAATTTCTGCCTATAATTCCCCGCCCGTATGGTTTAGCATCATTTCATTTGTTAGTTTCCTGCTATTAATCGCCATAAAGCTCTTCTTAAGGAAAAGTTTAAATGACACAGAATAAATTTCGTGCACTATTTATTATTTGCTCTTTACTGGTGCCTGTCATTGCTGCTGCACATGGTTTACGGGCACCAATTATCAATGATTCTAATGCTGTAGTCGCAAAAGGGGATATTCCCACTCCGGAAAAATACCAGTCAGCAATTCGTAATTATCAGCAGGAAGTTGTACTGCAATTAAAAAGCACCCAGCAATATCTTAATGCAATTGAGAATGCCTGCAAAAACGGACAGCTGCAACAGGCGCAACAAAATTATATCCGTGCCCATCAGAGTTACGAACAAGTACGGGTTATCGTCAAACTGTTTGGTAATGCTGACCAGAATATTAACTCGCGCGCTGATTATTATCTGCAAGGTACCGATGATCCAAATTTTAGCGGTTTTCACCGTTTAGAATATGATTTATTTAAACTCAAAGACCTAAAGCAGGCTCAGGCAGAAAACAGCAATCTGCAATATGAAATTATTGATTTACAAAAACGTGTAGCTGCCGATGATCTGGATATTGCCAAAGTAGTTCAGTCAGCATCCGACTTTCTGGAAATGACTCTGCAAACCAAACTTGCCGGCAAAGAAAATCAGTATAGCCACAGTGATCTGGCCGATATCCATGCCAATGTAACCGGTTCAGCACAAATCATCCAGTATCTGCAGAACTTTATTCCAGCAGAGCAGCGTAAAGCACTGAATCATGGTTACCAGCAGATTTTTGCCATTCTGCAGCATTATCAACTGCCCCAGAACCAATTCCAAAGTTTCAGCCGGCTCAGTCAGACAGATCACGATATCCTGTACTCCTTACTAAGTACGCAGACAGCACGGCTGGCCCAGCTTAGGGCGCAACTAAGTATACGTGTTTATTATAAATATCCTAATTAAGGTTTAAGTTATGTCTAAAAACACTTTCAGACATCAGCCTGTCTCAACTGCCTCGCCTGAAGACAATCCAGCCAGCACTACGCGACGCAATAGCATGAAAATGCTACTGGCCGGAGGGCTGGGTATCGCCAGTCTTGGTGCCGTCAAAGCAGCCAATGCGGCCGGCAACTGTACTCATGATTACAATCAGGCCGTTGATTACTGGGGTAGCCATCAGGCCGGCGTAATCACCCCCGACACCAAAGAAGCTATCTTTGTTGTTTTCAACGTTACTGTGAAAAACACAAAAGAGCTGCAACAGTTATTCCAGCGGATTTCACAACGTATTGCCTATCTCACCAGACCACAAACACTCACAGCAGGTAAAAATGACCAGCTTCCTCCGGCAGAATCCGGGCTGCTTGGCCAAAATCTGTCTCCCGACTCACTGACAATTACCCTGGCCGTGGGTGCCAGCCTGTTTGACCAACGTTTTGGTCTGTCTCAGCTCAAACCCAAAAGATTGATTCCTATGCCCCGCTTTCCCAACGACCGGCTGGAAAAAGCATGGTGCGGCGGAGATTTATCAATCCAGTTCTGTGCCAATAGCCGCGAAAGTGTCATTTATGCCCTGCGCGATCTGATTAGTCATTGTAATCAGTATATGGTGCCGGTATGGAAAATGGACGGATTTCTGCCGGCCAGAGATATCGACAATCACACTACCGCTATTAATCTGTTTGGTTTTAAAGACGGTACCGGTAATGGCTCCATTAACGATAGCAAACTGATGGATGAACTGGTATGGGTAACCAAGAACAACCAGGAACCGGCATGGTGTCTGGGCGGCAGTTATCAGGCAATCCGTCTGATTCGCTTCAATCTCGAATTCTGGGACAGAACCCCGCTGGAAGATCAGGAAAATGATTTTGGCCGTTACAAAACTAGCGGAGCACCCATTGGTATGCAGCATGAAATGGATGACCCGAAAATGAACAGTGACCCTCATGGCGACCGCATTCTGTTTGATTCACACATGCGCCGTGCAGAACCACGTATTCCTGAACGGCATGTAGCCAAACTGCGCCGGCGCAGTTTCAGTTACTCGCTGGGTGTACTACCCAACGGGCAACTTGATATGGGTCTGATTTTTGTTGCCTATCAGAACGACCTGAAAAAAGGTTTTATTGATACCCAGAATCGCCTGAATGGCGAACCGATGGAACGTTATATCAAACCATTCGGCGGCGGATTTTTCTTTGTTTTACCGGGAATGGCCAAAGAAAATGACTATCTGG
Organism: Snodgrassella sp. ESL0323; assembly: GCF_013346865.1. Classification (NCBI taxonomy): domain Bacteria; kingdom Pseudomonadati; phylum Pseudomonadota; class Betaproteobacteria; order Neisseriales; family Neisseriaceae; genus Snodgrassella; species Snodgrassella sp. ESL0323. The sequence goes on from NZ_JAAEDT010000028.1 coordinate 15,958, forward strand.
GCAGACTGCTGTTTGAAGAATAAACAGTACCAAAACAGATATTTTTAAGTTTATAAGGCTTAAAAAATAAAATACTGAAATAAAAAAGCACTACAGCATCAACTGTAGTGCTTTCATTTATCTGGCTTATCACTAAATAAATCAGCAATTCCTCAGCCACATAATATTTTATCTACAATTTCACGACTATCTTTGGACAGCCCGTCATGTTTTTGAATCCGCTGTAACTGCTCAGCCATCAAGGCTTTGCGTTGCGGTTCCAGCCTGCCGTACAGATTAAATGCCTGTACCAGACGAGAAGCCACCTGCGGATTAAATCCGTCAATGTGCAATATATGCTCAGCAATAAAACGGTAACCACTGCCATCGGCTGCATGAAAGTGCTGAATATTACGGCTAAAGCTACCCAGTAAAGAACGTACCTTATTCGGATTTTCTAAGCTGAAAGCGTGGTTCTGTAATGCTGCCTGCACCTGTTGCAGAGTATCCGTACGCTGGCTGCTGCCTATCAGAGTAAAATACTTATCCATCACCAAATCATCATGAGCATGGCGCTGAGCAAACTGGTCTAATAACTCATTACGCTTTGTATCAGCCAAATGATTAATGGCCAGAAGCATTCCGAATTCATGAGTCATATTGGTAGCACGCTGCGGATACTCGGCAGCAATGCTTTGCAATAACTCTGCTCTGGCCTGTACGCCCCATTGCAGTAAAGTATTGCGCAAGCTGCGAATACCAGCCAGATCAGGATGGTACTCCTGCGGAGCAGAATGTTTGCTGTTCTGTTCCTGCTCATCAGCCCACTGATACCAGTGTGTCAGCGTATCCTCCATACTGCATGCCAAATCTTGCAACAGTGCCTGACGTGCACGAACATACAGCTCCGGATTAATACTCTGAGCATCTTCCCACAATTCTGCTTCAGCCGGCACTTGCAACAATACTGCCTTATACGCCGGATCAATATCAGCATTCAGTGCCGCCGTAATGGCCTCAGCCAGCGCAGCATGATGTGGTACAGGCTGACCGGCTTCAAGTGCAGCCAGATTTGCCGTAATGGCACGCCGGTACAGAGTTTGTGCTGCTTCCCAGCGGGCAAAAGAATCACTATCATGCGCCAGTAACAGCATTAAATCAGCATCACTATAGGGATACTCCAGTCTCACCGGAGCACTGAATCCGCGCAATAATGACGGTATTACTTCTTGTGTTACATCATTAAAGACAAAAGTCTGCTCAGCCTGATTAAATACCAGTACTGTTTCCTCAACCACAGATTCACTGTTATCCAGCCGGAACGAAACTGGTGAGCCATCTTTACCGATTAAACCGGCTTTTACCGGAATCACCATTGGCTGTTTTTCATTCATATCCGGTGTGGGCGGAATAGATTGCTGCAAATGCAGACTAAATGTACGTTTTTCGGCATCATATTCACCACGTGCTTTAACCTGCGGTGTACCGGCCTGACTGTACCACAACGCAAACTGTTCCAGATTAACACCATTGGCATCGGCCATAGCAGCACGAAAATCATCACAGGTAACAGCCTGTCCATCATGCCGCTGGAAATAAAGCTGCATTCCTTTCTGAAAACCGGCTTCACCGAGAAGAGTATGGTACATACGTACCACTTCGGCACCTTTTTCATACACAGTCAGCGTATAGAAATTATTCATTTCCTCGTATGAAGCCGGTCGTACCGGATGTGCCATCGGACCGGCATCTTCCGCAAACTGCATACTGCGCAATACCCTGACATTATGAATACGGCGTACAGCCCTGCTGGCCCGGTCGGCTGAAAATTCCTGATCACGAAAAACGGTCAGCCCCTCTTTCAGCGACAACTGAAACCAGTCCCGGCAAGTGACCCGGTTACCTGTCCAGTTGTGGAAATACTCATGCCCGATCACACCCTCTATCGCTTCAAAATCAGCATCTGTAGCTGTATCACTGCTGGCAAGCACATATTTGGTGTTGAAAATATTCAGACCCTTATTTTCCATGGCGCCCATATTAAAATCACCAACAGCTACCACCATAAAAATATTTAAATCATATTCCAGATTAAAGCGCTCTTCATCCCACTGCATGGCATGCTTCAGCGACTCCAGAGCAAAACCTGCCTTAGCACGGTCTTCCGGACGGGTATAAAATTTCAGCGCCACTTCTTTACCGCTACAGGTAGTAAAACTGCCTTCGAGCACCGCCAGCTTGCCTGCCACCAGAGCAAACAGATAGCTTGGCTTGGCAAACGGGTCACGCCAGCATACCCAGTGACGGCCATTATCCAGCTCACCACTATCAATCAGATTACCGTTAGACAGCATAACCGGATACTGCTCTTTGTCACCAATAATGGTGGTGGTAAACTGGCTCATGACATCCGGACGGTCAAAGTAATAAGTAATTTTACGGAAGCCCTCCGGCTCATTCTGGGTATACAGATTATCACCGGATTCATATAAACCCATCAGCGTTTTATTTTGTGCCGGATATAGTCTGGTCGTAATTTCCAGCACAAACTGTCTGTCCGGTACCGTATGAATAATCAGCTTTTCATCTTCCACAGCATACTCATGCGGATATAAGGATTTACCATCTAAAACAATCTGCAATAGTTCCGCACTGCCATCAAGCACACAAGGTTTTTGCGTCTGCTTTGGTACAACAGTCATACGATTAATTACTGTGGTATAAGCTTCATCCAGAGTAAAAGTCAGATTAATATCAGCCACCGCAAAATCCGGTGCCTGATAATCTTTAAGATAATGAACCACTTTTTCTTCACTCATCATTAACACTCTTTATTCAAATCTGTTTCGGTTATTGTACGACTGCCATCAATACAATCAACCTCATCACTGCCCTGTCCGGCAACATAATTATCTTTAAATACGGTCATGTTCGCCGTTCTCAATTCCTACCAGTTATTAATAGCAGAATTGGCAATTATTATTCATATTTAACCTGATAACGACCACCGTTACCAGAACTACCATTATTTTTCAGCATAGATAACAGGAAAGAGGCTGCCGCTGATAATGCCATCCATATGGCAACAAAACAGATAACCGGAAAATAACTACCGCAATATACCCGCAGCAAACCGCCAAACCAGGCGGTTAATAAACCGCTAATCTGATGAATCAGAAAAAATGCACCAAAAATAAAACCTTTATGCCGATAACCAAAAATAGAACCGGCCAGACGGGAAATAATAATGACGGTTCCCATATAAGTTATTCCGAAAAAAATTCCGAACAGCGGCACCATCATTGGTTCCGGCCATAGAGCCAGTGCCATGAGCGTTATACAGCGCACGATATACAGCAAACACAGCAATAAAGGCAGGGATACTTTTTTAGCCACCAGATAACCAATCAGTATACTCCCTACAGCTTCTGCCAGCCCCAGCAGACTGAGTGAAGTACCGGTAAACAGATTGGCGGTTTCATTATGACTTAATATTTCCTGTATTGCCGGAACATAATGTACATCAATAAAAATCATTGACGTACCGCAGCCGGAAAAAGCTAAGGCAGACAGCACAAACCGACGGTCCAGATACCAGTAACGGGGTAAAGGTGCGATAATATTCCGAGCGGATGGCTGAGATTCAAGGGACATACCTACTGACTTCACCTTTGTTTTTACAGGCATTTTTATAGGTGTACCGATACCCTCTACCCTGCTTAACGATGCCGGAACAATAGCCAGACAAGCATATACGCCGGCTAGAATAGCACACAGCATCGACCAAGACATATAACCGTCCAGATAAATCCATAGAGGAGACAATATCATCAGACCGGCAGCAATACCGTTAGTGGCCAGCACATACGCAAACTGGCGCCGCTCAGGTGTCACATATCTGTCAATCAGAATACTGACCGGTACAAAAGTCAGGGCAGCAACGGCATATGCAGCCAGCAGCAGAAACCCCAGCACAAAAGTCATGAAACTGTTACTAGAGGAAAATAGTAAAAAGGCACAGGCAGCAGCCAGCATTCCCGATAACAGGACATGGCCGGCTCCGCAACGGTCACACAGATTACCGACTAATATCGAATAAACACCTTGGGCAAGACCAAAAAAACCACCAACCAGAGCCATCGTTTCAATACTCACAGCATAATGATTTACCAGACTGGTAAAATAAACCTGATAAACTCCTTTTATGGCTGTACTGATAAACATCACGATAAAACCATAGCCCACCACTAATCCGGTCCGGATGGCGCGCATGGATATGTTCTCCTTCCTCAATTATCTGTTATCCCGTCTTTTTGTAACGCTCTGCCAATAAAACACCTACCTTAATACAACAGTTTCTCATTCTCAACAACTATATTCAGATATTGCCGGCTACATCAATAAATTGTGATAAAGTATTATAAATTCAGGCTGGCCTACATCTTGCAAAATATGCTTATGTCAGTATATGGATACAAACATCCTAATAAATCGGCCTGTATTTAGCAGCATACATATTTATCATAATTAACTTTATATCAAAGTATACATTTCTAAAAATAAAACCATGTTTTCTATTTTTGTTTTCCAGTCTGTAAAGGATACACTATGAGCCGACCACCTGAGTTAAAACGCACACTGAAAAACCGACATTTACAATTGATTGCTATTGGTGGCGCAATCGGCACTGGTCTGTTTATGGGTTCAGGCCGTACGATCAGCCTGGCCGGACCATCTGTGTTGTTTACCTATGTCATCATCGGCGCATTTCTGTTTTTTGTAATGCGTGCCATGGGTGAATTACTGCTGCACAATCTGCATTACAAATCTTTTGTCGATTTCACTACCGATATCCTGAATCCGACTGTAGGCTATTATGTCGGCTGGTCATACTGGTTTTGCTGGGTAGTGATTGGTATGGCAGATATCGTAGCGATTACCGGCTATACTCAGTTCTGGTGGCCGGAAGTGCCATTATGGCTGCCCGGCATTATCTGCATTGCCATCCTGCTGGCACTGAATCTGTTATCGGTCAAACTCTTCGGCGAACTGGAATTCTGGTTTGCCCTGATTAAAATTCTGGCGATTCTCGCGCTTATCGGCTGTGGCGGCTATTTATTACTAACCGGCTTTACCAGCCCCAGCGGCATTCAAGCCAAAATCAGTAACTTATGGTCTTACGGCGGCTGGATGCCTCATGGCTGGTCAGGTTTTTTTGCCGCATTTCAGATTGCTATCTTTGCTTTTGTCGGCATTGAGCTGGTCGGTACCGCTTCAGCAGAAACAGATGATCCTAATACCACCCTGCCGGCTGCCATTAACAAAATACCGGTGCGTGTCATTATTTTCTACGTACTGGCACTAACCATTATTATGACGGTTACCCCGTGGAATATGGTCGCCCCCGACCGCAGCCCGTTTGTCAATATGTTTACCCTGATTGGCATCAGTGCTGCGGCCACTATTATTAATTTTGTTGTACTCACTTCTGCACTGTCTTCCGCCAACAGCGGTATGTATTCTACCGGCCGTATGCTGTATGGCCTGTCGAAAAACGGCGTTGGCCCGAAGGCTTTTGCACGGCTGTCCGCCAGCGGGGTACCGCAAAACGGTCTGTTATATTCTTGTGCTCTGCTGCTGATTGGTGTTGGCCTGCTTTATGCGGAAGGCGACGTGATGAAAGTATTCACAATTGTTACCACCGTATCCAGTATTTGTTTTATTTTTGTATGGGCAGTCATTCTGATTGCCTATCTGCGCTATCGCCGGCTTTATCCTGAAGCGCATGCGCGCTCAGTTTACAAAATGCCTCTGGGTATACCCATGTGTTATGCCTGCCTGATATTTTTTGTTTTTGTCCTATACCTGTTCAGTCAGGATAAAGATACGCTTACCGGTCTGATCGCCACACCAGTGTGGTTTATTCTGCTGACTATGTTCCTGCCTTTGTATCGTCAGCAACTGAAAAAACGCATTACCTATACCGATACAGACCATCCGAATCATTAGTACCCAAAAACTTGTCCTGATTAATTACTATCTGCATCAATTAAACAGGACAGAATAATTAATAAAAGACCTAAAGCGTATATACGCTTTAGGTCTTTTATTGAATACTAATCTTAATCCGCTTGCTGCTCTTCAATTTTAAATGCTATTGGGAGAATTCTCCTTATCCAGCAGCTGTTATGTAATAACCGCTAAGCCATTTCACACATGCTCAGTATTCAGTAACAAATGAAAACATAGTTAAGCATAGTGCCAGAACGGCTGTCCGACCTGAGGTGTAGAGGCCTGTGCATTGTCTCGCGGTACTACCGGCTCCGCTTCATAAGCCATTCTTCCTGCATTAATAGCAAATGCAAACGCTTCTGCCATCATCACCGGCAAGCCACTACGTGAAACTGCGGTATTCAGCAACACCCCGTCAAAACCCCACTCCATTACTTTTGCCGCATGCGAAGGTAAGCCTAGCCCTGCATCAACAAGTAAAGGAATATCCGGTAAGCGTTCACGCAGGACATGCAAAGCATATTCATGCACTGGTCCCAGACCGGTACCAATCGGTGCAGCCCATGGCATCAGTGCCTGACAACCGGCATCCAGCAAGCGACGGCAGGCAATCAAATCTTCAGTACAATATGGGAGTACCTTGAAACCCTCTTTGATCAGGATTTCGGCTGCACGCACCAGCTGAAATACATCCGGCTGCAAGGTATCATCATCACCAATCAGTTCAAGCTTAATCCAGTCTGTCTCAAATACCTCGCGAGCCATCTGCGCAGTTGTTACCGCCTCATCTACACTCAGACAACCGGCAGTATTAGGAAGAATCGGTACAGCCAGCTCCTGCAACAATCCCCATAAACCCTGCCCATGCTCTGCCGAAGTTGCGCTCTGCCGGCGTAAAGCAACCGTAATCATAGCCGGCTGCGCTTTCCTTACTGCCGTACGCAGTACTTCGAGTGTGGGATAAGCAGCAGTGCCTAACAACAAACGACTATTAAACTCTTCATCATAAAGTTGTAAAGCCATATTCACTTCCCCCGTTAACATAAAAAATAAAAATCTTCTAACTACAAGCTATAAAGGCAAACTGCACAAAGTATTTATACTTTATAACAAAAACAATAACTTTTCACTTATTTTCACCTAAAACGACATTTGCTATTATTACCCGGCGCATATACATCTAATTATCATAATTAATATTTTTATTTCAAATATCAAAGCACCGCACATATAACTTTTATCATGATAGGAAACAAAAACCCTGTGTAATAAATGTCATGGTAAATATTAGCCCTAATAAATGAAAACGTTTGCAGCTATTTTTTTTCCGACATAGTTACGACAATTGAGTTTATCCTAGCGATGAAACAAAAAATTTCAAAAATATCTAAAAAATAAATAAATTCTTATGACGACAAAGATGTTATTTAAAGTCTGACATATAATTTACTAGGCGCGATAAGCCAGTTGGTACTCGAATGGTTATTGTCCGCTTGCCAGACGGTAAAATGGAAAAGTTTGAGGCTAAAACAATACCCGAATGTAACAGCTGGTAATCACAATCAGCCGATAGTTTCTTTCAATTAGACTTTGAGCCTAAAGCGGGTACTTATACAACCTTAGAAGCAACTGATGCTAGTATGTTACGCATTCCTAACAGTGTTCTTTTTGATTACGCCAACTTAAACAAGGTCAATCCACAACAAATTAATCTCAAAAGATGGGATGGTTATTACATGAATAAATCATTCGGTATTCGCCAAATTAAAGATCGTTACGACAATACCTTAAGCTATACCCATAGAGCACTGTTTATCAAAACACCAGACGAGTGGATTAACTCATTATTTGAATACCATCATCGCCTGTATGATTATATATGCTTGCATACTGAGTTTTTAGATGAGGGCTATTGTTTATGTCGGGAGTGAGGTCGTAGGAGAATGTATAAGCTTAATCTTAAAACAAAATAATAGAAAAATCTTATATGGCATATTATGGTAAAATTTACTTATTTTCTAACTTTAGGAATGATCTTTTAAGATACATACTATAGCCATGAAGAAAACTATCTCTTTTATCTCGTTTTTTTTATATATTTCCCTTACCTTTGCAGAGGTTTCCCTAAGACCTGGGATATACCGTCTTATCCCAGAAGACTGGCAAAATGATGTAGATACAAGTCATCTAACTGGTAACATCACTGCCGGCGAAAAGACAGAAGTAGAGATACAGCATGCTATACCTGCATCATCCCAGATAAAATATGCTATTGTTTCACGTGCTAAGGTATCAGATAACCGAGATATTTCAGAAAATAAAATGATGTTTCTTGAACAGGAGAACCCAGCAGCTACTGAAAAAGACGCAAACGCTTTTTGTAAAAGGTATACATGGGCAAGTAGATGGAGTAAATCTAATCTTTATTGCTACGCTTACAAAGCAGATGAAAACATAGTGTCACATGAACCCTTATTTAAGTGGGATCAGGAATCATTTGCTATCCGCTGGGTTAGTAAAAAACAGCACATAGATTCACAATACACACCCGCCAAGCACAAACCTGCTAAGAAAGATTTCCCATGTTTGTCGGATGGATGCGCCCCTGACATCACCATAAAAAATTACAGGCAAGTTTATTATAATGATGTGTTTAAACTAGAAACACCACAACCTTATCAGGACATTTTATACCTTAATGAAGATATGCCCCTGTATCAAGAACCAAATCAAAAATCCCCTATTATTAAACAACTTTACAAAGGAAATTCTGTCGCTTTTATATTAAAAACTCCTGACTGGTATCAAGTGGATGATATCTCTGCTGATGGTGTCATTACACGCGGTTGGATTAATCGTGATGATCTAATAAAAGTCCAGTGGTACCCTCAAAAAGCTAAGACACCACTATTTCGCTTTCTGGTCGCGGTAGATGAAACTACTAACTCTCCTGTCGCCATTGCCGTGATAGACCGTAAAACAAATAATCGCGTCCAAGTATTACGTAATATTTACCCGTGTGAACCAATTAAAAATTACGTCCATGTACTACAAGATCGTGATATTCTCACGTGTGCAAAAATTAGTGATGAAAACGATCCGAATGCATTTAAGTCTGATGAGCTAATAAGGCTCGTAGATGCCAATTTCGATAAATACCCCGACTTATTGATGTATGGCTCATCAGGTGGAGCAGGCCCTAATAATACAGATAATTATTTTTTATACTATCCTAAAACGCGACACTTTGTATTTAATAAAGAACTCTCATCCATGCCACAATTAGGGTTTGATTCTAAAAACCATACAGTGATTACCTCAATGCGTGGTAGCTGTTGTGATCATTATTCTGAAACGTATCGATTTATAAATAATCAACTTACATTGATTAAAACTTGGGAAAGTCATGCTGATCCATCTGGTAAAACCTCTGAAACAACAGGAACGCTAAAAAATGGAAAAATGCATTATAGAACAAGAATATACAAAGATAAATCGCATTAAAATTCAGCATATTGAGCGGTATTTATTGCTTGTATTGACGCGGTAAGACAGCCCTATTTCTGTTCAGTAGACGTATATATAAGGATATATGAAAGATTATCCAGACTATATTAAAGAAACCTTTAATAACATGGCAGAACTATCTGATACCGAACAGTCAAAAGACAAACCGCAAACATCTAAACCGTGGTAAAAACCGATAAAAATAAATGGAGCATTAACAATGATTGGTATGTTACGCTGGGAGATTACTGTGTAGCTTTTGTTAAATGACGAAGATTATAATAAGCCAACAAAGAATGTCCTTTTAGCACTTGTTGCTGTATTGCAGGACGCAGTTTTAGTGATAATTCTGATGATGAAAATATTTTAATAATAAGAGACGAGCGGTTTCATAAATGATTAGAAAATGGCGATGATACTATTATTTTTATAAAAGTTTTATAGAATCCGATTATTGGATAGAACTACACAAAGTAAAGAAAGAGCTCTCACGGGCAGCAGAGCCTGAGTTTTATACTGACATTCTTAAATCTGTAGAATTTGATTATTTGGCTGAGTTAATTAATACCTGAATTTTAGGGTTAAATACTATTCGTTAACAAGGACTACAGTATGTAATCAATTTTTTAAGATTCCCTGCTGCATTATTAGCACTTTTACTTCTTTGCGAATCCAATTAATTCAGCCTTTTCATTGCTATCCAAGCTAGACACCTCTTGTTTGCTCAGTCTTTCACTTATAATCAACAAAGCTTTACCGAAGTGACAAAAACTAAAAACCTCATTGTTACAAACATCCGGAAAACATCAAACACAGCCATTCATATCGATTCACCATAACAATACAATTCTGAAATTATTGACAATAATTTTCCTAGTCTATACTATAATTAATAAAATAGTAAGGTCGCTAACTAATTTATAGAAATAACCGTATGCAACTTGAAACCCGTTATTTATCCTTTTGTAATGTTCTGGAAAAAGAAAAAATTGCAGATCTGGATAAAATTAAGACATGCTTTACTCTATTATCCGTTGCAAACACTATTGATATTGAATGCGCCAAACGTCTGCAGCAATTTCATTTATCTGAAAGCAGGCTGATTATTTTAGTATTGTTAAAAGAATACCCTGAGCTGTCATTACAAGAAATTGCTAAATTATTAGGTATAACCAAAGCATCAACAACAACACTAATCAGCTCATTAGTTAATGAAAAACTGATTTCAAAAAGAACTGCCAGTCAGGATAAAAGAATTTCCCTCGTCTCGCTAACTGATACCGGCACTAATCTGGTAGAAGAAATTCTGCATCAGCACAGCCAGTGGATAGAAAAAATAACCCAAAATTTATCTGCTGAAGAATTAACGATATTTAAAAAAATTCTGCAACAAATTCATCAAAACGTTTCACAACAGGAAAGTCATAATGAAAGTCATTGAAGAGCTAAAATCAATACAGCAAGATATGTTTACCCAGTTACCTGCAGAAGTATTGAATGTAATGGGAAATTCATTATCAGAAATGCTTACGCAGAATTTAGATTGCCATGCCATAAAAAGCGGAGATACCGCACCAGATTTTTCTCTGGTAGCGACAAATAATCAAAAAATCGAACTCTATAAATTGCTGGAGACAAAACCAGTCATTCTCAGTTTTTTCCGGGGCAGCTGGTGCCCGTTTTGTGTTAAAGAATTAGAACACTTTAACCAAAATCTGAAATTAATCCTCGATACTCAAGACGTTCACTTTATCGCTATTTCTCCGCAAAAACCTGATATCAGCGCTCAATTAATACAGGAACACAATATTAATCTGACTATTTTATCTGATACGGGTAATCAGATAGCCAAACAATACGGTCTGGTATTTACCCTACCAGAGGATGTCAGAAATTTATACAAAAACTTAGGTGCAAATCTGCCGGATTTTAATGGCGATGACAGTTATCAGCTGCCCATACCAGCCACTTATATTATCGGCCAGGATAAAAAAGTTATCTTTTCCTATATCAATGTCAATTACATGGAAAGAGCTGACACTTCGGAACTAATCAAAGTACTGAAAAAAGATTAAGCCTGCCATCATCATGATTTCATCCATCACAAAGCGCCAAAGCCAGCAGGCTGAAGTGCTTAACATAATGCCCGTGCATGTCTGTATCATCAGGAATAGCGGCTAAATAATATTTTCCCGATTGTTACAGATATACACAGACATCGTATCCGGCCTTAAGCATATAAGCCGGTACATCATGCATAAATCAGATGAGTTTTACTGAAACTCCGGATCCGGTTTTTCGGTCAGGCGGTTACGCAAATCGCGGCGGAAGATTTCAATTGTCCACATCCACAATAGCGTACCAATAAGTTCGGAAAACAATTCATCAAACGGCAGATTCCATGGTGCCGGAGATAAATTCAGCACCGGCAGCATAATACCGTGAAACAGAATAGTTACACCAATACCAAAAGCCAGACCCTGCCATAATTTAACTTTAGGAAAAATTTCAGCAGCCATACAGTAAATAATAGCCCATACAATTGAAAACAGAATATGTATGGTACTACCACCCCAGTTCACTACCTGATCTGAATAGGTGTAAACCATGCTGTGAATATCAATACCCATATCCTGAATCATCTGAATGGGAGGTGCTATACGATCCGGGGTTCGTGGCGGCATTATTCCTTCCGTACCTGATTTCACAAAAGCAGAAACCAGACCGCCCATAATACCGGCAAAAAAGGCTACACCGTAATTGCGACTGGATGGTTGTGTGCGAGTAAACAGATTAGACATAATTATTTCCTCTTAATGTAATAATGATTACTGTTTTTTTCTATTAATTAACCCAAAATTGGGGTCGCAAGTGTAAATGCATATTTAATGCTAAATCAAGTAAATTTACCCTCCGAATATCTCTCCAGTAGAGCATAAATAACTGTTTAAAAATCTGAATGGCTGTTTAATCAGCAATATACTGATTTTGTATACCGGAAAATCCAAATACCTCTCATCGAATTTTCACTGCTCAAACCACCAATTCATTTATAGATAAACAAAGTAAATTATTCTTCCCGGCAGATATAAACCGGCTGTTGTCAGATAAGCAAAAACCCTGTATCAAACAGGGTTTTCAAAATAAAACTTAACTACCAGCGGGTACTACCCGCCCACTACCGGTCTGACAATATCTACTTTATCCTGCGGCTGCAACTGATAAACAGAATATTGTTTTTTAGATACAAAACAAGTATTTACCGAAACAGCAAATGGTGATTCCGGCATCAGCTGCTCCAATAGATCAGCCACAGTATTACCATTAAAATCAATTACATCATCATTAACACTAATATCCATTAATCTGTTTCTCCATTGTCATTTTCCGGTAAAACATCAATATTATAACGTGCCGGCGCATCCGGAATGGATTGCTGCTGCATTAAGGCCTGTAATACCCGTACTGTCGCAATACTTACTGCCGGCGAAATCATAAAACCGTGCCGGAACAGACCATTTACAGCCACTACATGATTTTGCTTATCATAACGTATTTCCGGGCTCTCGTGATTAAGTGTCGGGCGCAGTTCGGCCATACTTTCCAGAATCCTTGCTTCACCGAATGCCGAATGAACAGTATGCAAAGCAGACATCAGCTCCAAACCGCTGCGCACACTCAGATTACTGTCATCTTCACTTTCAATCTGTGTAGCACCGATAACAAACAACTTATTCTGTTTGGGTGCAATATAAATAGGATAGCGCGGATGCAATATCCGTACCGGACGATTAAGCTCAATATCAGGCGCATAAACCCGCAGCACCTCTCCCCGTACCCCGCGCAGACGGCTATGACCATGGCTATTCCAGTTACTTTTGCCGCCATAGCCGCGGCAATCCAGCGTCCAGTGAGCCAGACCGGCACATTCAGCCAAATCACTGCTCTGCTCCCAGTGACAGCTAACCTGTTTTTGCTCGAGCACATCGGCCAGAGCCAGTAATGTCTGGCGATTATCCAGCTGCCCCTCGGTCGGTAAAAACAGTCCCTGCTTAAAACGTCCGGCCAGCTGTGGTTCGTGCTCACTGATTGCCTGTTTATCCCACATCTGCCAGACGCTGTTATCCTGATGGGCACGCTGCAAGTGATTAGTAAATTGTTTTGCTAACGCACGATCCTGCGGATGCCATACAATCAATGAACCATTTTGCTGCATAAATACCGGTGTTGGAAACGAATCCACCCACTGGCGCCAGACAGGCAGACTGGTATAACCCAGTTGTACCACAAGCGGCGTTGCTTCTACTGCTTCAGCTGTAGGTGCCAGCATAGCTGCCGCTGCAAAAGCAGCAGCGCCTTCACCATTACGTTTACCGGCATTAAATAATATTACTTTACAACCCTGCTCTGCCAATAACCAGGCAGTCAGACGTCCCAATAAACCGCCTCCCAGCACTGCAACATCATATTGTTTCATCGTGCACCCATTTTTGTTGACTAGAATTTGTATTCAATTTCAGCCTGCATCCGGTACCATCAGCACCTCATCCAGACAAAATATTACACGGCTTTCATTTAACTGTTCCTTGAATAAAACTATCTCTGCAGGTATAACTTCATATTAATCGTTACAAGTATGCATCATCATGGCCAAGGTTTTTCCGTTACACCCGAAACATCCCGAACGAATCTGCTGGGGTTGTGATAAATATTGTCGTGCTGATGATTTGCAATGTGGTAATGGTTGCATCCGTATTCCGCATCCCTGCGAAGATTTCGGCGAGCAATGGTATCTAGACGGAGACTGGTCTGGCTTGCTTTCAGAAGCACAGCGCGCACAGATTGCCGCCGCCGGTAAACCCTCTTTACCGGAAGAGAAACCACATAAACCGCATATCAAACTGGCGTTAAAAAAGTAAGCTGTCCCTAATGTAACAGCAAATACACTTACCTGTCAGAACCCATGTCGCAAAAAAACAATTTCTTTAATCCAGCTCATAATTTTGAAACACACAAACATGTGGCGCACATCATGCTAAGTCAATTCAACATGAACCGGACTGAGCATTAAACTAGATTTATGATTAAAAATCATATGAATATATTTTTAAACCAGATACAAGATTGAAAACAGACCTGAAAAATTACCACGCTATTCATATTACAGAAAATAGTGGCTGTGCAATACAAAATAAAATGATTCTGAATGACGATATTACAGTATAAAAACTGTATTCTGGTAAAATTCCAAACCTGTATATATTATATTTATTTAAAATGGTAGATTCTTTCAGCTAAACCAATACCTGAAACAATATTGCAAATAGTGACCAGCAGCGGACAGCAACCAAGTCGGCATGTGCGCGCAGAAATGGTTCTCATTTCAAAATAACAGCAAATAAAAATAAAACGCCTGCAAATATCTGCAGGCGAGTATTTAATACCGTAATATTTCCTCTATCTTTAAATTATGCCTCTGTATTCTTGGCTTTTTTCAGATCATCGTCTGTGTAATAAACTGTAATTTATGAATTCAATTTTGGCAATAGTTTGTAAATATATAGCACCAAAAGACAACAATCTATCTCTTTATAACTAAAATTATTGATAAAATTTCTCAAAAGAATAGATTTATTAAAATTTATTACCAGAATTTAAAAAACAGGCAGATGATATTACTATCATCTGCCTGCTGTATAACAAAATTACAATGCCTGCGGGCTTGTAATATCCCGCTTAGTTCATCTGTACTGCCTGAATTGCCGTCAGTGCAATGGTATACACAATATCTTCAATCAGGGCACCACGTGACAAATCATTTACCGGTTTATTCAGACCCTGCAACATCGGACCAACACTCAGCACATGTGCACTGCGCTGTACTGCTTTGTAAGTAGTGTTACCCGTATTCAGATCAGGGAATACAAATACAGTTGCCTGACCGGCTACCTTGCTGTCCGGTGCTTTCTGTTTGCCCACACTTGGTACGCTGGCAGCATCATATTGTAAAGGACCGTCAATATGTAAATCAGGACGTTTTTGCTGTGCCAGTTTGGTGGCTGCGGTAACAGTTTCAACATCAGGACCACTGCCGGATGAGCCAGTAGAATATGAAATCATTGCTACTTTGGGTTCAATACCGAATGCTTTAGCAGAATCGGCAGACTGAATAGCAATATCAGCCAGCTGTTCAGCTGTAGGATTCGGATTAACAGCACAGTCACCATATACCAGAACCTGATCCGGCATCAGCATAAAGAATACACTGGATACCAGACTGGCCCCCGGCGCAGTTTTAATCAGCTGCAAAGCCGGACGAATAGTATTGGCTGTTGTATGTACAGCACCGGATACCAGACCGTCTACATCACCGGTAGCCAGCATCATTGTGCCCAGAACTACCGTATCCTGTAACTGTTCAGCAGCCTGTTCCGGAGTCAGACCCTTGCTCTTTCTCAGTTCTACCATTGGAGCAATATAACGTTCACGGATACTGTCAGGATCAATAATTTCCAGAGATGCAGGCAAAGTAATGCCTTTAGCCTGAGCCACTACTTCCACTTCTGCTTTTTTGGCCAGCAGCACACAACGGGCGATACCTTTATTTTCACAAATTGCAGCCGCAGCAATAGTACGCGGTTCATTGCCTTCAGGCAGAACAATGCGTTTATTCGCCGCACGGGCACGTGCCATCATCTGATAGCGAAACGCTGCCGGTGCCAGATGTGTTGCTACAGGTTTCGCCAGTTCACTGCCCAGCACATCTGCATTTAATTGTGCCGCTACCGCTTTAGCAGCTTCCTGTGCCTGTGCAACCTGTACATCTGCTGGTACAGTAACCAGACCGATACATTCCAGCTGCTTACCATGTTTAGCCAGTTCAGCCTGAACATCCGCAGCAAAACCGGCAGACGGTACATTCTGTGCATCCGCAGTTAAAATAAATCCACTGATTTCAGTATGTCCGTGTGCATAATCATGCAAAGTCAGTTGTAATTGTGCAGCCACCGCCGCTGCTGTCTGACCGGCCATTGCTGCTACCAGAATTACCCGGGCATTCAGTGCAGCCGCAATTTTCACATTCTGTGCCGGCAGATATGTACGGCCTGCTTCAGGTATTGCACCTTCAATAACAACCACATCGTGTTTAATTTCGTCCATCTCGTGGAAAGCAGCAACAAATTCTTCTACTACATCATCTGCCTGTCCCTGATATACACGTTCATCCAGATTATTTAGAGATTGCAGTACTGGTAATTTCTGATTCAAGACAGCCTGTACAAGTTCAGATGTATTATCCTTAGCCACATCTTCAGCAATTGGTTTAAAGTACAAAGGCACATGACCTGTTTGTACAAATACCTGCGCCACGCCCAAACCTACAGCAGTTATATTTGTCTGAGTTCCTGTCGGCACCAGCAAAAATTGTGACATAAACATCCCTTTCATTTAAATTACACTAGCAGCAAATACTGCACTTATTTTATCGCTAACGATTATAATTTACTTCGCTGCGCTATATTATAAGTTACATCAATTTTTGCATGAAAAAACATAAGCCGGCCGGATATTGCAACCACTAACCAAGTCATAAGTCATTATCTGCTCAATTATTTCCTGCCTGAGTCAGGCAGCAGCATCAGCACAGCATTACTAATTTTTACTCAAAAATTATTATAAAAAACATTAGTTTGAACTAATAAAATCATCCAAATCTGTCAAATAACTGTATATGTTTATTTTTGCTATTGCTGAGTTTCGCCTTTGATATTTATTTTATATCGCTAATTTCGTATTTCTGTATTTTCTGTTTTTTATATACGCTTTTGACAGGCTTTATTCATGCATTATTCGGGCATTTAAATTTCAGAGAATGATGATGGCAAATTATGAATCATTTATTTCTGACTCTTGCCCAGAAAATAGCTATACCGGCTTTCGCTTTAAGTAAGCCATAGCATTGCAGAAACAAAAGCTAAGCAATTTTTGCTTAGTAAGCTTAAGCATGAATAATGGCCATTAGCAATTTCTCAGCTATTCTGAGTGTTATGGTGTTCACATTTTCTTTAGCTTTTAGCGGGTACTCATGATGAAAAAAATCTCTTTATATTCCATTGCTTTTGCTTGTTTTACTTTATGTACTTTATATCTATACGGAAGGAGCGATATGGTCAGCTCAACAACCCGAGCAACTGCATCCAATACGTCAGCAAATAATACTACCAGAGCAGCTGCATCCAAAACATCAGCAGATAATACTGCTGGATTAACCACTGTAGCAACTTCTTTTAGTGCGCCCACCGGTATTGCTTTTGATAGCTCAAATGCCATGTATGTTACCAACTGGTCTGGCAATTCAATCACTAAAATAACTGCCGACGGTGAGCGTAAAACTATTTATTCCAATATTTCTTCTCCTGCCGGTATTGTAATTGATGCAGAGGATAATATTTACGTATCATCATACAGTGATGACTATATTCTCAAAATAACTGCTGACGGCAAAGCTGAAAAAATTTCTGATGGCTACCATACTCCGACAGGTATTGCTTTTTCCAATTCTGGAAATTTACTGATTACCAACCGCTCCACCGGAGAAATTGTGTCTCTTGATTTAAACAACCGTCGCAAGGAAATTATTGCACGCGGTCTATCCACTCCGGTTGGTGTAACACAGTTACCGGATAACAGTTTGGTTGTTTCCCAGTATAGTGGTCGCCTGACCTTAATCCGCCCGAATGGTCAGCAAACAGAGCTGGGCAAAGACTTCAACCGGCCGGGAGTAGGTATTGTCACTGTTTCGCCAAATGTGGTTGCAGTGATTGATAATGGCGCTGATATGGTACGCACAGTTGATATTAAAACCGGGACTGTACGTAAATTAGTTACCTCTTTACCGGGAGCAGTAGCATTGGCCTTACATAATAATCGCTATTACATAGGTACATGGCAGGATGGCACTGTTTATGCTTTTAATCCTAAATAGGATTAAAACGAAGAATGAGTGTTGGCTACTTAAATGTTTATATAGCTTATATACGTAACAACTCTGTGAACAGGAAATTCGCAGATCAGATGTCTGATAATTAAAAGATACTTATGTAAAAAAACCTGAATGACCTTATAAGCCATTCAGGTTTTGTTTTAGAAACTGGTTTGAGCTGTTTATTGAAACTATTGCCTATCTAATAGATAACTAAATGGAAATTAGAAGACAAATACAATTTATATTCCGCCTAGTAATAGAATTTTTTAATTACTTAGAGGAAAAGGGTAACTTTATTCTTATAATGTAATGCTTGAGTTCATTTTTTTAAAAGTATCTGCAATTTTAGTGTTAATTCTACATAACAAAATTAAGCAAATAATAACAGGATAAATTAAATATTTGATACTTTGATTTTTTCATTCTATAAAATCATATATTGTAATGGTAATTATAATTTTAATTGCTATTAATCTGATCAGGTTTTAATAATCATAGCTCAACAAAATCTAAATTATCTTTATCTATTCTATAATGAAATTTATTTACTGAATCAATATGGTCACTGTATTCATCTAATGATAATAGATAGATATCCCCATCAAGATCTATATAGTAATATTGACTACTTAAATATAAAGCGGCAATAGTATTATAAGAATAGCTAGCTAATAGAATTTGCTTTTTAACTTCTTGTTTATAAACTAGTGATAAATTTACTTCATATACAATTTTATTGAGTGAAAAATCAAAGTAATTGGCTGTTTCATATTTTTCACTATTTATAACAAGTTCAAAATCTCCATCCCGATAGATGGTCTTTTTTTTATCAATTAAATCATATAGTTTAGTAAAATCAAATTTAGTGGTATTCAAAGGACAACGTTTTCTATCTAATTCACGTTTTTTATTAGTAAATTTCATACTGGTTTCATCATTTATTGCGCAATTATCAATTAGCTCAGACAAATTAACATCTTTTACAAATGGAGCACCAGTATATTTTTTATCAATAATAAAAGTTTGACCATAACAAAAACAAAATGATAAATTGACTAATAATAACCAACCTAAATAATGAGATATTTTCACCACCTCTCCTTAGTTATAAAATAAATTGAGTTAATCAAATAAATATTTTTGATTTTATCTTTGACGGATAACTGTTTCTTTGATTTTTTTAAAAGTACCAGAACTACCCATCTGATATTCAATTTTTGCTAAAACATGAATATCACCTGCTTTTAAGTTATCACCATTATCATCAATAAGCATTTGCTCCATTTTATTTACTGTTATTCGTCCATCGGCCTGTATTTTAAAATCACTCCACCATAATGCTTCACCTTCAGCATTTAGCCGTTCATCTAATGTTATAGCATCAATAAAATTTCCTTGTTTATCATAACTATTTAATTGAAAGAAAAATATTGCATCATCGCCATATGTTCCATAGACCATATAAATAATACCCTTATATAAAATATTTTTATAATTAAAATAAATCGCAGGATAATAAAAAGAATTTTTATAAGAAAATCTAACTAATTTGGGTGTATAGGCGTATTCTTTAGCTGAGAACCTTATTGGTATTTTAGGATTTGGAGATATATATAAAACATAGTCGTCACCTTTCCAATAATAATATTCAGTTGTTTCATTTGATGAATAAGGTAAGTCTATTTTTTTATAATGCTTAAGTTCATTTTTTATAGTATCTGCAATTGCCTTATTAACATTTCCAAACACAATAAAACAGATAATAATCGGATAAATTAAGTATTTCATTCTTTGATTTCCTTAACTTTCTTCATGTTATAAAATTGAACGTGCAAATAATGATCATGGTTTTCTGTATGTTTGGGATATAGTTTAAAGGTACACTTTATTGCTTTTTTATAGCTCCAGCTCAACATATTTGTTCAGCCAAATTTATACAAAACATCAATCCACGGATTTTGTCTATTAACATCCAGTTCTTCAAGATGAATTTGATATCAAGACTTGTATTCCCCCTTATATAGTATCTTGTTTTTTAATATTTGAAATATCCATAGTAATTCCTGCTGTCTGACAATTAAAAATAGTTTTTAAACAACTATAGATTTGCCAGTGCTCTGCTCATTTCAGCAATGTCTCCGCGCATATGAGACCAAAGATTAGTACGTGCCTCATCTAACTGCTCATCACGACTAAGCAATGTACCTTTTGTATATGCCGTATATTTTCTGGGAACATGTCCGTCAAACCAGTAATAGGTTTGTGATGAAGTACTTTTCCCACTGTAGCTGCGGTTTAATTCATACAATCCGCTTGTGTGCACCTCAGCATTCGTTACCGCTTCATTAATTGTCTTCACACTATATTGTTTGAAATAAAAATCTTCATAAACAGATTGCTCAATCATATTACCATTTTCATCAGCTACCTTTTTTGTACCCACTTTCAGATTTTCATATTTATCATTGGTCTGAATATTATCCTTATACTGCTGAAAATGACCGCGGCCCATACTTACATCAATCACCAGATTAGCTGATGCCGGGCTGTTTACAAAGCTCACATAGCTTTTTTGGAGTACGGAACGTATCTGGGAAGCCAGATAGTCATTTCCGCGGATAAGTATCTGTACCTGCCCTTTACGTTCATATACATCTGCCTGTCTGGCAGAATCCTTATAGGTGTTACCATAAGGACTGTACACATTACTGGCCGCACGGAACAATGCCGCTGCCTGCCGGTATTCACTCAATAGTCTTGCTTTGCGCACAATACCCTGCGCCTGCTGGTAGTGACCTTCCGCCTCAGCAGTACGCCATTTTTTTTCATAAATAGCGGCCAATTTGGCACTGTCCTTATAATTGCCCAAAGGCAGATAAACATCATGAGCTTTGCGGAAATTATCTGCTGCCTGTTTATAATTTTTGTCTCTGACATTAGCCTGTGCTTCGGTGTAATATTCCTGAGCAGCAGTTTTATAATACATATTCTGATTATCATCAGCGCGCTTTTTAATATCCTTGTAATTAAAATATTCATAGCCCTGGCGGTATAATTTAGCCTTGCGCAAATAATCAGCACTGTTTGCAGCCACAATTGCATTAGCCTGCTGATAGAACTGTATAGCCAGGGATTCTTTCAGACCGTCTACTGTATACAGACTTAAATACTTTTCAAGATAAGGGCTGTAACTTTTATCTTCCAGCTCGGTTTTTATCGCCAGTAACAGCTGATAGCTTTTAATCCGTAATTCATAATCAGAAACGGCAGACTGCTGAATGTTTTTCTGCGCCATTTCCACCAGACCGCCAACGGTAACTTGCAAATACAGAATATCCTTTTCTTTCCATGGCTTATTCTTTTGCTCAAGCTTCTTAGCCTTAGCGTTGAAATTATTAGCCAAAACTTTCACTCCGCCTACATAATCACCGGTTTTGAACTTGTCCTCCGGTTTAACCGGTAATGTACAGCTTGTCAGCAACAGACATAAAAAGACCAGTAAAATTTTTTTCATTTATCGATCTCCAGAGGCGCGAAAGTAGGCGCATGATAAAATACAAAAGGCGCATATTAACACTCGTTAACAAAACAGACAAATGCCTTTACTGCTATCCTGATTTCATTCTGTGCATAACATTATCCCATCGTCACAATTTCGGTATATCCTACCTGAATGATTTATAATTAAGTTAAAATAATTCCAGCAAACAGCATTAAAGCACTTAAACTTATAATATATTGCCGTAGCTGTATCAGCTAAAGACAACAGATAATGTTATTTAAGAAAAGAAACCCATATTACAACCCGGCTAAAAGTCACCATACGCCTTATGGTTTCTGCAATCTGGAACCTACAGTTATCAAACCCCTGGAAGTCTGTCGCTGGAACTGGGAAAGGCATATTCATCATCTGCCTAAGCCACCGCAAAACGGATATGAGCGTTTTGCGAGCGACTGGTATCAGCAACCGGACTTTACACTGAGCGGCAACCGGCTATGGTGGATCAGCCATGCCACACTGCTGATACGTTTGCAGCAATGTACCATTATTACCGATCCAGTATTTTCACAGCGGGTATCACCAGTAACATTTGCCGGTCCCAAACGCCGTACTCAGCCTGCAGCAAGTATTGCCCAGCTGCCTTCAGTAGATGTTATCGCACTGTCACACAACCATTACGATCATCTGGATAAGGCAAGTATCCGCCAGTTAGCCGAACGTTTTCCGTCCATAACTGCCGTTGTTCCCCTAGGTTTGAAAAATAAACTGGAACGTATGGGCGTACGTAATGTCATTGAACTGGATTGGTGGGAACAAATAACAATAAAAGATATCCGGTTTCATGCTGTACCGGCACATCACTGGAGCCAGCGCGGCATTTTTGACCGCAATCATACTCTGTGGTGTGGCTGGATAATGCAGACAGCCGCGGGAAGTACTACCTATTTCAGCGGAGATACAGGTTTCAGTGAGATGATGTTCCGGCAGATTGCCGGGCGATTTGCCCCGATAGACATGGCTGCAATCCAGACAGGAGCTTATGCACCCCGCTGGTTTATGCATAATCAGCACATAGATCCTTATCAGGCAGTAACGATTTTTCAAATACTTCAATGCCGTCAGGCAGTTGGCATGCACTGGGGTGCATTCGAACTGGCAGATGAACCCATAGATGAACCACCACAGCTACTAGCTCAGGCCTGTGTACAACAGCAGCTGGACAACAGCCGTTTTGAAAGTATCAAAATGGGAGCCAGCCGCCCTATTCCTGATTAAATTAAATAATAATAATAAGAAATTTCATCCCCAGCATATCGTTCCGAACGGAACTCACAGATTGCAAAATAAAAAATATTATCTTTAATTTTATTTAAATTTCAGTCTGCTACATCTGAAATACGGACTAACCAATTCATTGCCGTAGTAATCAGTACAACTTTATAAATATGCGTGCAGAAATAGTATAGTTTCTTAACTTGAACAAATGAAATACTGGTAAAAATATCGCATTTAAAATTCTGTGTAAGCTAAACCAACTTTTATTTATTTTTATTTTCACACCTGATTATGCAAATCATTCATCATGCGACTGAATTCTTCCCGGTAGGCAGGAGTAACATAAGGTCTCAGCAGAGTCAGAGTCTGGTGGGTACCACGAAATTTAGAAGCTTCAGTCAGTTTGCGTTCATACAAGGCATTGTCATAATCACACCAGTATTTGGTTATCAGCCAAATATTCACCGCCATTTCCTTGCGAGCAACTTCATCCGTCTGTATAAAACCGATATCAGTCAGTTGCTGCAAGAGACTTTGCAGTAGCGGTGATACACGAACCCGGGTGAAATTATTGTGTTCACCCAATAATTCGGCACTGCGTGAAAGCATTGCATTTAAATCGCTGAATAAAAAACGGTATTGCCACATTACATCATAAACACCCAGCATATAGTTCTTAATCGCTTCTGTGTCCTGTGGCAGACTGACCTGCTGCAGATAACACAGTAATTTCTCACTGTAGCGCTTGAATAACTGCATAATAATTTCATCTTTATTACGAAAATGATAATAAAGATTGCCCGGACTGATACCCAGAAAAGAAGCAATATGATTAGTGCTGATGTTGCGTTCACCCTCTTCATTAAACAGTTTCAGACTGGCATCAATAATGCGGTTATACGTATTGGGGCGTGATTCTTTCACCATATTAATTTCTTTCTGATTATGCAGTTTATCACCGAGCAAAGCATACAGATATTCTCTTAACCAGCCGCATGCGGCAAAATTTCCGGCAGCCAGACCGGTTCCGGTTCGAGCAATACCTGAAAATGCTGTGCTACACAGTTACGAACATATTTAGCCAGAGCAACTACATCGGCCGCGCTGGCCTGTTTTTTATTAACCAGCACCAAAGCCTGCTGTTCATGAACTGCCGCACCGCCAAGCTGATAACCTTTCAGGCCACACTGGTCTATCATCCAGCCTGCTGCCAGCTTTACCTGCCCGTCAGACTGTGGATAATGCGGCAAAGCCGGATATTGTTTTAATAGGCTTTCTGCTAGTTCAGCCGCCACAATAGGATTTTTAAAAAAACTGCCGGCACTGCCAAGCACTCGCGGATCAGGCAGCTTCTGCCGGCGGATACGGCAAACTGCCTGTGCAACGATACTGGCTGTTAAAGGCTGCCCCTGTGCCAGCTCTGTGGTCACCTGAGCTAAATCACCATAATGCAGTTGTGGTGTAAAACTGCGGGATAATACAAACCGTACCGCCACAATGACATAACGTCCTTGCTGGCCATGCTTAAATACACTGTCCCGGTAAGCAAAGCTGCATTCATTCCGGCTAAGCCAGCACAGTTGCTGACTTTCAAGGTCAAAACATTGTACAGCCTCAATACAGGATTGTACTTCAACACCATAAGCGCCGATATTCTGTACGGGTGCCGCCCCTACTGTACCCGGAATCAGACTCAGATTTTCCAGGCCGCACCAGTCCTGTTCCAGCGTGTACTGAACAAATTCATGCCAGTTTTCACCGGCCGCAGCTTCTACGATAACCTGTTTACCATCATCCGCCACCAGCCTGATACCACGATTAGCCACACGCACCACAAGTGCCGGATAATCCTTACAAAACAAAATATTACTCCCGCCACCCAGCCACAGCACACTTTGCCGTTCAAACTGAGGCAGTGCCAAAATATCCGGCAACTGTTCAGTATTCGTTAATGTGACCAGCCAGCGTGCCCGCACTGGCAGAGCAAAAGTATTTAGCGGTTGTAAATCTGCATGTTCAATCACATTTATCATGATTTGCCTTCTGCATCTGTCAGCATAAATTTTTCACTTTTCCGGTGCAGATACCACACCAGTGCCACAGCCGCACCTGTCAATGCCAGCACCAGAGCCAGCCAGAAACCATAAAGCGCCATACCGAAATACAAACCAAACAGACAGCCGAAACCCAGACCCAGCCCCCAGAAACTGAATGCATGAATCACCATCGGAATCTTAGTCAGCTTATAGCCGCGCAAGGCATAGGAAGCAATTGTCTGTGTAGCATCAGACAACTGGAAAACTGCTGCAAAAATCAACAGCGTACCGCCCAATAAAATCACTTCCTGATCAGCTGTATATAAGCCTACCCAGAAATGCCGGAACAGCAGCAGCATGATCCCGGTAAAGCAGGCACCAAGCAGACCCATACATAACCCTACTCCGGAAACAAAGCGGGCACGCTGCCAGTTACGTGCTCCGACTGCCTGACCCACACATACAGCCAGCGCAATGCCCACACTTTGCGGCAACATATAAATTAAAGAAGTAATACTGATTACTACCTGTTGCGCTGCCACCTGAGTGACCCCGAAACGGGCAATCAGCAAACTAATAAAAGTAAACAGGCTCACTTCCAGAAAAAACGACATTCCGATCGGAATACCCAAACGCAACAAAGAAGCCTGTGTACGCCAGCGCGGCCACTCAAAGCGCGCGAACAAAGCAAAAGGTGCAAAATACCGCTGCCGTATAATATATATGCCTAGTGCAATGGCATTCAGCCAGAAACAGATAGCTGAGGCCAGACCACAGCCGGCTCCTCCCATCTGCGGCATTCCGAATTTTCCGTAGACAAAAATATAATTAAGCGGAATATTCAGCAATAGTGCAATCAGACTCACCACCATAATAGATTTGGGGCGGTTTAAAGAAGAGGCAAAAGCATAAAATGCCCGGTGAATCATCGCTGCCGGCATACCCAGTGCAATATAAAATACAAACTGACCAAATACTGCATCCACATATGCACCCATATTCAGCCAGTGCTGCATTGGTATAATCATTGCCCACAGCAACAGCATACCCAGAACACCGAGAAACAGTCCGAACCATATTCCCTGCCGTCCCTGTTCTCCGATTTCCGTTGTTTTACCGGCACCGTATAACTGTGCCAGTATTGGCTGTAATGCCGTCATCACTCCCAGAAAAGTAATATACAACGTAATAAATACATTCGAACCCAGAGCCACGCCGGCCAGGTCGTTGGCACTGGCATGACCGGCCATTACAGTATCGACTACGCCTACACCTACCTGCGCTACCTGTGCAATAAGAATCGGCAACGCCAGCCGCAGCAATCTGCGACATTCAGCCAGCAACTCGCCCCGGCCGTGCTGATTCAGTTCAAACAACATGTTTCACCTACAAAATTAAACAATACAAACAACAAAATACCGTAGATCATCACATTCATCAGGCAGTTTACTGCTGCGATGCCAACAATAAAACAGGCTGCCTGAAATCATTCAGACAGCCTGCCAGCAAGAAAATCAATTAAGCGCGTTTACGGAATTCAAAAGTACGTGAATCAATTTCCACTTTATCGCCATTTTCAATATAAGCAGCTACCTGAATCTCGGCACCACCTACCAAACGTGCATTTTTCATTACTTTGCCAGAAGTGTCACCTTTTACTGCCGGTTCAGTATATTCCACTTCACGCACGATAATAGTAGGCAGTTCTACAGAAATAGCGCGGCCGTCATAGAACGTTACTTCGCATTTTTCTTCCATGCCGTCTACAATAAACTTGATGGCATCGCCGATGTTTTCTGCTTCCACTTCATACTGATTGAATTCATCATCCATGAAAACATACATCGGATCAGCAAAATAGCTGTAAGTGCACTGTTTGCGATCCAGCACTACCACATCAAATTTTTCATCGGCTTTATAAACCGTTTCTGTAGCAGCACCAGTCAGCAGGTTTTTCAGTTTCATTTTTACCACGGCAGCATTACGACCGGATTTATTGTATTCGGACTTCTGCACAACCATCGGATCATTGCCCACCATAAATACATTACCCGGGCGCAATTCTTGTGCGGTTTTCATCTTTAATCTAACTTCCAAAAATGTTCAGTAAATAATAAGTATATTATTTTAACGGAAGATGGCTGAATCTGGCTAGTTTTTCCAGCGCATTGTCCTGCGCATGCAGCATTTCTGACCACGCATAAGCCGATTTTACCCAATTTTGCCAATGCACGCACAAATACCGCCATGCCTGTTCACGTTTTAACGAACTCACAGCCCCTGCTCCGTTCAGATCATCCGACAAAACAGTAAATGCCTGTCTGAGCTCTGCCGGCCAGCCTTGCATCGCCTTAAACCAGAATGCATGCAGCTTTTGCAGATGGACATCATCATCCTGACGGTAAATATGCCAGAAAAACGGCAATCCTGCCCATAATGCCCGGACAAGGCTGTCTTCACCGCGCACAATAGCCGCATCTGCCAGCCACAGCAAACGGTCAAAGGCCGCCTGTGGCACAAACGGAATACGTACCAGCGTCACGTTCCCCAGCTCACAGATATCCCCTTCCTGCTGTAGCTCCTCCGGTGCAATTAATTTTGCCGCACGTAAACTTTCAATGACCTGTCCGCCGGCAAGCCACAACGTTACCGGCGTATCCGCCTGCTGCCACATAGCCATCCATTGTGCCCACTGACCGGAAGTGTAAGCAAATACCAGCCATAACTGCCCTGTATGCTGTAACGGCAAACCATATTCCTGCCTGAATGCTTGCTGAAGCTTCGGCTGTTGTCTGAATTTTTCCCGCTCAGCCAGATAATCCGGTTCCCGTAACAAACCGCCACTGTCCGCATCAATACCCATAAACCAGAAATATTTTTCCAGACCATTAGGCTGCAACGATGACATAGCATGTAAACCTACCGCCCAGTCTTCGGCGGTCAGATACTCCCAGTTCAGCCACAATGGCCGGCACTGACTCATTCTCTCCAGTACCTGAGGCGGGAGCTCGCAACCAAACGTTTCTATTACCAGTACCGGATCGGCAGCAGCAGACAGCTGTTGCTGCATTATGGCATCGCTCTGCCATGCTTCGATAGTAATCTGTGTCTGTTGTTCCGATGCCGGCACTAACTTATTAAGTGCATCAGTATCGTCAATCCACAAACGCACATGCATGTGCATATATTCAGCCAGCAGACAGCTTAGCCGCCAGCCTACGCCCGCATCACCATAATTATCAATTACCCGTACAAATACCCAAGCCTCTGCCATAGACTCATCCGACAGCATAGTTTCAGGTAAATTTAAAACATGCATTAAAATTTCCTTACACACAGCACAATTTACTCACACATTCTCACTATTTATCCTTTTGTCAACCATAAAACAAACTTGACAAACTGATTTTATCCACATGAATTAAGCAGCGCATACTGAACCCTATAAAAAGCAAAAATAGCCACACGTATGCAATTTATTTTTTTAAATAATTGTTTTTAAACAATTTTATTTTCGGGCTTATTTTTTAAGCAAGCACATGCAAGTCTTGATTTATAGGCAATTATGCCTGCTCATCTTTCATTTTCCACAGATTTATCCACAAATATTGTGGGCATATCTTTAACCCCTTTAACAACAAGGTTTTTTATGCCAGATCATCTGCGTCATGAAAAATAATCAGAAACTAATCACCATTATGGTAAAATAAACCATGCTCTCTAAAGTAGTAAAGCCATTATGTCTGATGCACTTTTTGCCAAAGAAACCATAGCAGTATCACTTGAAGATGAAATGCGCAGTTCCTATCTGGATTACGCCATGAGCGTGATTGTAGGACGTGCCCTTCCTGATGTACGCGATGGGCTAAAACCGGTTCATCGTCGTGTGCTGTATGCAATGAACGAAGCGAATAACGACTGGAACCGGCCTTACAAAAAATCTGCGCGCATTGTCGGCGATGTTATTGGTAAATACCATCCACACGGCGATACAGCAGTTTACGATACTATCGTACGTCTGGCGCAGGATTTTTCCATGCGTTATCTGCTGGTCGACGGACAGGGTAATTTCGGTTCCGTTGATGGCGACAGTGCAGCTGCTATGCGGTATACCGAAATCCGCATGACAAGAATTGCGCATGAGCTAATGGCTGATATCGAACAGGAAACTGTTGACTTTGTCCCGAATTATGACGGCAAAGAACAAGAGCCAGCGGTATTGCCAACACGTATTCCGACATTACTGATTAATGGTTCTTCCGGTATTGCCGTCGGTATGGCTACCAACATTCCGCCGCACAATATTAACGAAGTGATAGGCGGTGCCAAAGCCCTGCTGGCTAATGAAAATCTCAGTATTGACGAGCTTATCGATCTGATTCCTGCCCCGGATTTTCCGACTGGCGGTATTATTTACGGACTTTCAGGCGTGCGTGAAGGTTATCGTACCGGTCGCGGTCGCGTCATTATTCGTGGTAAAACCCATATCGAACCTATCGGACATCATGATGAACGCGAAGCAATCATCATTGATGAAATTCCGTATCAGGTAAATAAAGCCAGACTAGTCGAAAAAATCGGCGAACTGGTACGCAATAAAATTCTCGAAGGTATTTCAGACCTGCGCGACGAGTCGGACAGATCCGGCATGCGTGTGGTTATCGAGCTCAAACGCAATGAAAATACCGAAGTTGTTCTTAATCAGCTGTATAAATTAACTCAGCTTCAGGACAGTTTCGGCATCAATATGGTGGCTCTGGTAGACGGTCAGCCGCGCCTGCTGAACCTGAAACAGATTCTGAATGAATTTCTGCGTCACCGTCGCGAAGTTGTTACCCGGCGTACCATGTTTAACCTGCGTAAAGCACGGGAACGCGGTCACCTGCTCGAAGGTCTGGCAGTAGCTCTGTCTAATGTCGATGAAATCATTGCCCTGATTAAATCATCTCCTACCCCTTCAGAAGCCAAAATCGCTTTAACCTCACGGGCATGGCGTCCTGATCTGGTTAAAAACATGCTCGTACGCAGCGATATTGATGCAAAATTAATCAAGCCACAGAATTTACCGGAAAATACCGGTCTGAGTGCTGACGGCTATTTCCTCTCCGACGCGCAGGCACAGGCCATTCTAGAAATGCGCCTGCAACGTCTTACCGGTTTGGAACAGGATAAAATTGTCGATGAATACAAAACTATTCTTGATAATATTATCGACTTACTAGATATTCTTGCCAAACCGGCTCGTATCAACCAGATTATTCATGATGAGCTGACTGCCATCCAGCAACAATTCGGGGATGAACGTCGCAGCGAAATCAACACTTTTGGTGGCGATATTGCCGATGAAGACCTGATACCGAAACGTGACATGGTGGTTACACTGACTCACGGCGGCTATATCAAAACCCAGCAGGCAGATGACTATCAGGCACAACGGCGAGGCGGTCGTGGTAAACAGGCAACTGCCACCAAAGATGAAGACTTTATTGAAACTCTGTTTATCGCCAATACACACGACTACCTGCTGTGTTTCACCAGTTTGGGTAAGTGCCACTGGATTAAAGTATACAAACTGCCTGAAGGCGGCCGCAACAGCCGTGGGCGGCCGGTTAACAACCTGATTCAGCTTGAAGAAGGTGAAAAAATTAACACCATTCTGCCGGTACGTGAATTCAGCGAAAATGAATACGTCTTTATGTGTACTGAACAGGGTATCGTTAAGAAAACATCACTAATCGATTTTTCACGTCCGCGCTCAGCTGGCATTATCGCTCTTGGATTAGATGAAGGTGACCATCTGATTGGTGCGGTTAAAACTGCCGGTAAACACGACATCATGTTGTTTTCCAATGGTGGTAAAGCAGTCCGTTTCAGTGAAGACAATGTTCGTCCGATGGGACGCAGTGCCCGCGGCGTACGCGGCATGAAACTGGCTGAAAATAATCAGGTAATCAGCCTGCTGGCCTATGATGCTGAAGAAGATAGCGACAAACTGGTACTGACCGCCACAGCCAACGGCTTTGGTAAACGCACTGCTGTTGATGACTACCGTCGTTCCGGCCGTGGTACTCAGGGCGTAATTGCCATCGATACCGGTGAACGTAATGGTGACCTAGTAGCCGCTACACTCGTAGCCGACAGCGACGACCTGATGCTGATTACCAGTGGCGGTGTACTGATTCGTACCAAAGTCGATCAGATCCGTTCCACTGGTCGTGCTGCTGCCGGTGTTAAACTGATTAATCTGGATGAAGGTGAAAAACTGGTCAGTCTGGAACGTATTGCTGAAGCAGAAGAAAACAGCGATAACGAAGTAGATATACTGGAGACACCAGAAGATTAATTCCGACATTTAAAAGCATAAAGCCGACTTTCCCAGTCGGCTTTATTTTTACCGGTATAAACATAATCAGCTTTCAGACAGCATAAAATCCACTACTTGATAATAATAATGAAATCCACTATCATCTTTATCCACAAAAGAAACCAAACACACACAAAGGACAAAACATGTACGTTTGTCTGTGCAATGCCATTACTGATCGCCAGATAAAAGAAACTGTTGCTGCAGGCGCCTCAAGTCTCACTGATTTACAGGCTCAGCTTGGTGTAGCCACTTGTTGTGGCTGCTGTGCTGATTTAGCCAGCTCATTCCTCTCCTGCCATCAGGATCGTCAGATTAATTGCACCAAAGCGGATAACACATAAAAATTTGATACTTATACGAATAATTAACCGCTATTTTCTTTACTACATTCTTTATTTATCAACCATTTCATATTTTTATTTTTTAACTAAATATAGATAACTTATTTATAATTATTTGCACTACCCAAATCAACAAAACCATATATTTTACATAAATCAACAAATAGGCATATAAGAACACATAAGCCTTTTGGTTTGTCTATTATGTTTAATGTTTTGTTTTTTACTTAAAGGGAGCAATAAATGAAAAAGAATAATCAGATAAAACACTATTTTCTTACATCAAGCTTAGCGATATTAATTACATTATCATTACCTGCTACTGCAAAAACCACTACCAAAGTTAATAAGGCTGAAGTTAATCGTTTATCGAATTATTTTATAGCTCAGGATAAATCAGTCAGCAGCAAGATAGATTTTGATGGTTACATGAAATTAGCCGAAGAAGTAAAACAATACAGAGCTAAAAGACTTCTTCCTTTAAACCAATTTTTGGCCAAATCCAAAAATTCAAAAACTATTATTTTGGACTCCAGATCCAAAGAAATGTATGACAGAAAGCATTTGAAAGGAGCCATTCATCTGAATTTCTCCGATTACAACCAGATTAGCCTATACGAGTTAATTCCAGATAAAAATACAACCATTCTCATTTATTGCAATAATAATTTTATAGATGACCAGGAAAACTTTGCCAGTAAAATGGCAGTAACACCAACAGACCTGAACGGACTGCCATCTTATCGTGATAAGATCAGTTTAGCCCTTAATATACCTACCTTTATTAATCTATACGGATATGGCTATCGTAATGTTTATGAATTAGCAGATCTCGTTTCTGTTAACGATAAAAGATTAGAATTTGAAGGTAGCGAAGTTAAATAAATCATTTACCTGCACAAATCATTAAACCCATCTATTCTGACTATTCACATGAATAGTCAGAATAAGTTCCGTACTTACTTTTTTTCTCTCTGTTAATTGAAACCATACTAAGTTATTAACTTGCAGGCAAATACCAATATCACCTTCAGGAGCAAAACAGGAATCCGCAATCATAGCTCTGCACTTATTTTGTGATTATCGGCCAAACCTGCTTGTCCGGCACCCGGCACGACAAAAGAATAATCAATAGCAACGAACTGTATTTACTATCATAACGGTTTCTTTAAAACCCATGCAGATGTATGAGCAGTAAAACCGATATGACCATAATAATCGACAGCCTGTGGCGCAGCAATTAAAACAATTCCGGCATTCTCTCCAGTATTTTTCTGAATTTCCCGAATCAACTGCTTACCAATACCCTGCTTTTGATAGTGCTCATCAACAGCCAAATCAGCCAGATAAGTAATATAAACAAAATCAGTTAAACAGCGCGCAATACCTACCAACTTCTGTCCGTCCCATGCTGTAATAATTAAATTTGCATTATTCAGCATAGACTGGAAACGGGATTTATCCGTAATCGGACGCCGCTCCCCCAGGCTGCAATTTCGGTAAAGATTCAGCGTTTCTTCGAGTTCGGGTTTGATATTAGAACGGTAAGCAATATTATTCATACATAATACCTCCAGTAAACGAACAAAGTATTAACTTCACATATAGATACAGCAAAAAACTAATTTGTACAGATGAAACCAACTAATAACCCTGTTCAAGGTTCAGCATACTTTAAAATGTGTTTAGAAACTTAATATAATCAGCAGCACTTTGATTGATTGCCTGCGGGGTATTTGTTACTAATGAAACATCTGTATTAGCGCCAAACAAAGAAAATGCACCCTGATAATCTGCTTTAACATAATGTAAAGTCATTTCATACGGACGCAGAACTGCCGTTAAATCATAAGATGCCTGATAATCCTGTTCCAAACTTCCCATAGAAACAGCCAAACCGATTTTTCGATCTTTAAGCTGAGTCCCGCGGGAACCATATGCCCATCCGTAGGTTAAAACATCATCAAACCACTGTTTCATTAGTGGCGTGCAGTTAAACCAGTAAACCGGAAATTGCCAGATCAGACTACCATATACCTCTACCAAAGCCTGCTCTTTCTCCACATCAATCTTACCGTCCGGATAAGACTTATACAGCTCATGCACCGTAATTTTTTCCGGAAATTTTTTTACTTCTTCAATCCAGCGTTTATTGACTAAAGAATGTTCAATATCAGAATGCGCTACAATAATCAGTATTTTTTCATTTTATTTCCCTTGGTTGTTTGATTACTAAATATAAATAAAAATTAGCTTATCCGAACACATCCGAATTTCAGTTTACAGTACAGCCTGCACTTTAGCCAGACAGAGCACAGTATTACAGACTATGGCCGTTGCTGATTAAATATTCAGCAAAACTCACCTGCTCAGATAAAAGACCCTGCTGCCGTCGCTGATACCATTCAATCTTGTCATTCAAAATCTGCAGATGTTTTTGCAGTTTTGCCTGCTGTTGCAAAAAATCATCACGGGTCTGTAACAACAACTCCAGCCGTTCAGCAATAGTTACATCACCCTGACTGCGCAGCAACACATACTGCTGAAGCTGTTCCATACTCATACCGGTATTTTTCAGATGCAAAATAAAACGCATCCAGTCAACGTCCTTTTCGGTATAGAAACGACGCTGATTGACAGAGCGCTGCGGAGAAATCAGCCCAAGACTTTCATAATACCGAACAGTTGCCGGCGTTAATCCGAATATATCCGCAAAAGCACGGATACTGTATTGTTGTGACTCTGTCATTCTTGTTCCTATCACTAAAATAAAGCTCAAACAACTTAAAATATCATTTCATATTAAAGACTAAGTAATAGCAAATCAGGCAAAACCAATTTAATGCGTAAAATAAAGAATCAATCTGTATAAAAATAGCAATAAAATTTTGATAATGAATAAAAAAGATAATTCAAAATAGATATTTAGCTAATAATACAGGAAAGTATATGCTTAATATATTGCTAAGGTATAATCAAACCACCACAGCAAAATCAGACAGTACTGGTAACTGTACTTAATTTTTACCAGAGATTAACACCATACATAAAACTCTAAAATATTAAAAATCTGAAAAATAATGGAATATCTGAATAATATTAATTGCCAACACTTTCCATTGGTATGGGATAACCATAAAACCAGTATTTATCAGTTTTTACTCCCTTATCAAAACGCGGATAAACTTCCCGAAACGGCCAAAATTCTGCCTGATCACTCCTTAGATAGTAGAAAAATAAAACAGGCAGCAAGAATGAGGGATGGAATTACAAATTATCATAGTGCCTCTGCAGAACAAAGTTGTGTAGAAAAAATTTTAGTATTACTCGCCAAAATAACTGCGCAACCTAATCAATCAGATATCGAAACACTTTACACCCTAGTCCAAACAGGACGAACCTTAAGTTATATTGAAGATTTAACTGAGGAAATACCCAAACTCATTATTGATTTTGATAAATTATACGAATTTATTTATTGGCTAGCACTTAATAGTCCGGATCGTGAAATCATTAAATTCAGTATTGCCATATTAGGATGTTTTACTACCGAACAAACAAAATTATTTTTGTTATTTGGTATGCATGAAGAATTTTCATTATATTCTGCTGGCGCATTACAAAATACACTATCATCTGAAACCGATATTGAAAATGCCTTGCTGACATTAGCAAAAAAAATTGATGGTTGGGGGCGTATCCATATCATTTATCGATTAGTAACATATCCCTTATCATCATCAACAAAAGACTGGTTACTAAGATCCGGCTATCGAAATAGTTTGATGAATGAATATCTTGCTTACACCTGTGCAACGTCAGGTGAATTAGATAAAGCTTTAGCGCTTGAAACCATTGATAGTGAATTAATCAGCTCCACAAGTGAAATTATTGAAGCGCTGATAAACGGCGGACCCACTCAGGATATGCATAACTATGCTGCTGGTGCTAAAGTTTGTCTAAATTATTTAACTCATTTACTCAATCTACCAAATTTAACGGATCTGAAAATATTACGAACCGTTTGGTTATTACACGATTTTGTGGTTAATAAAGTAAACCATTATTATCCTAACTGGGATACGCAAATCAAAAATCAAATAATCAACAAAGCAAATGAGGTTATTAAGCAAGATAAATGGTTAGACTTGCTTAAAAATACGCTGACAACTAATAATACGCAACAATTTCAGCTGGCTGCAAACCTTTATACACAATATGGCTTTGATGCATGGGAAGCACATTTTGAACATCAAAAAAATTATCATAGCGATCAGTGGCCTTATTTACTACTAAGTGATTCATTACCGAGAATAAAGCAAGTTATTCAATTAGCTAATCAACAATATGATTTTGCTAAAATCGCAACAGGCCCTGCATTAATCTATGAATATGAAACAGAAATTGACACACATAATTTATTAGATTTGATTTTACAAGAACTCAATCATTTTCCCGGTATTGGAGAAGACTTAATATTAATCGGCTTGAATAGCCCGGTAATACAAAACCGAAATATAGCATTAAATACTATAGAAGCTTGGGATCGATCATCTTGGTCAGAAAGAATTAAAACCGCAATTCAAGAACTGGCAATTATTGAACCTGATGAAAAAACTAAACACAGAATCATCACGTTATTAACTTAAAACAATGATTAATAGCCTTATTATTAAGGCAATCTTTATAAAATTAATTAACAGAGATGTTATTACATAGGCAAAATCGTATTAAACAGAACTGACTACATTAGAGCAGCTAAATAATATCAAAATTATTTTGCCTGCGAATCTGGCAGCCTCACTTAGTGATTTCCTTTACCAAGTAGTGATTATGATATGGGTTTTATATATGTTCATCCGTTTGCTAAATACTTATTAATTGAGAATCCGGCTTCTCTTTTGACTCTTCCATTTAATGATAAATGGGATTTACATGTTGGATTTGAAAAAAACCTTACAACTGCTTCGAAAATCGAATACTACGCCTTTTGAGTAAAAGATTAAGCAAACCTATCAATATAATAAATCAGTCCGAATAGTCAAAAAAGATAGTAGACAAAATCTCAAAGAATAAGAAATTCGTGACACCAAATATATTTAAAAAGCATATTTTCGTTACATCTATGATGAAGATAGATATTCTTGAAACAACTGCTATACTTCTAAAACTAAATCTACAATCTTATAACTTTAATCTTTGCATAATTAAAACTATATCTAAAGTTGATGGTTCTGGTTCAATACAAAATAACTCTTGAGCTAAAGTTAACTTTAAGTTTTATACTTAAATACTGATAACAACAGGAGTTAGCCATGTCTACAGCATTCAAACAAATCTTTCCGCAAGGCAAGATTAATATTAATTATGCACAATATTTTATCGGCCAAAGCTATTTATCTAATTTAGCCGCTATCGATGAACAGGTAGATGTCGATGTAAGCAATGTTACTTTTGAGCCGGGCTGCCATAATCACTGGCACAAACATCTGCATGGCTATCAGATTCTGCTTGTTACAGCAGGACAAGGCTGGTATCAGGAAGCAGATAAACCAGCGCAACTGCTAAATCCCGGGGATTCGGTAATCATTCATGCCGGAGTCAAACACTGGCATGGTGCCACTAAAGACAGCTGGTTCAGCCATATAGCCATTACTAAAGGTCAAAGTGAATGGCTGGAACCGGTAGACAGCAGTAATTACAACAATCTTTAACTGATTTTTTTAATCTATAGGAGAAAATCATGAAAAAACAGACAGCAGGCCATGATTTATTAGGTGATTTTGCTCCCCAGTTTGCACATTTTAATGATGATGTACTATTTGGAGAGGTGTGGTCTCGCGAACAGCAATTACCAGCACACCAGCGTAGTATGATTACTATTGCCGCACTGATCAGTGCCGGTAACTTTGAGCAGTTACGCGCGCATTTAAACATCGGACGACAAAACGGTATTACTGAAATTGAAATTGTTGAGATTATCACTCATCTGGCTTTTTATGTTGGCTGGCCCAAAGCATGGTCAGCATTTAATCTGGCTAAAGAAATATATCACGATACTAAAAAGTAATCTGTGCAATAATCATCATATCAAACAAATTAATTGTCAGATTAAAGACTTATTTGCAAACTATTCTGATTTTTTTGAAGACAGTAAATGCCGGTTTATTAAATTTTCTGCCGGTAATGTTCAATTTTACAATATGCAAAGGAATAAATATGAGTGTTCAGAATAAGGTTGTTATTATTACTGGTGCATCATCCGGTATTGGTGCGGCAACAGCCCGCTTACTGGCTCGGAACGGAGCTAAAGTTGTTCTGGCAGCACGCCGTGAACAGCAACTGCAATTATTGAAACAGGAAATTACTCAATCTGGCGGTCAGGCAGTTTATCAGGTTACAGATGTGCGCCAACCGGAACAACTGAAGACACTGGTCGAACTGGCACAAAAACATTTTCAGGGCGTTGATGTGATATTCAATAACGCCGGAATCATGCCTAACTCACCAATCAGTGCCGTTCAAACTCAGCAGTGGAATGACATGATTGATATTAATCTGAAAGGTGTGCTAAACGGTATAGCTGCAGTGATGCCGATTTTTACTAAACAAAAATCGGGACATATTATTACCACCTCTTCTATAGCCGGTATCAAAAGCTTTATGAGTTGTGGTGTTTATGGAGCCACCAAATTTGCTGTACGCAATCTGATGGAAGTTATCCGGCAGGAAAGTGCAACCGAACAAACCAATATTCGCACCACTACCCTATATCCGGCTGCAATTAATACCGAGCTTTTACAAGGCATTACCGATACTGCTGTTTTACAAAGTATGACTGAACTCTATAAACAGGTAGGCATCAGCCCTGACGCCATTGCACGCGTAGTAAATTTTGCTATTGAACAACCTGAAGATACCAATATTAGTGAATTAACTATTTATCCGACTAAACAAGCATAGAAGTTGAATGTGATTTACCAACAAGAGTGTAATATCCATCTGTTTGAGCCGATATTACACTCTTATTACATTTGCTGATACGGGATAAATCACGATCATATATATGCTTTTTTTCATATATAACATAGTTGCCTGTATACAATAAAATGTCCAGCATATTCAAATACCATTAAACAACTAAATGATATTTATCTAATGAGTTCATTATTGATAACATTCCATTGAATCTGTGCAGATATAAAAAGCCCGGACAAATTGTCCGGGCTTTTCAACATCTCAGTCAGGCAATCAGATAGTTATAGATTGATTGCCATCAAAGTTGTTTATTTTCGATGCGTGCGCAAGTAGTCCAGCGTTTTCAGTTGGGCAATTGCCGCAGCTAAAGCCACATGTGCTTTTACCAGAGAAACATCATCTTTGGCTTCATGTATACCTGATTCTGCTGCTTTTTTAGCCTCTTCGGCACGCTGCTGATCCATTTCTTCACTGCGAACGGCCACGTCCGCCAACAGCGTAAGCTTATCCGGCTGTACTTCCAGGACACCACCTGATACGGCTACCAGAATTTCTTCTTTCTGGCCAGGCACTGTCAAACGCAAGGCACCAGGACGCACCAGGCTCATAATGGGTTCATGGCGAGGATAAATACCAAGCTCACCTTCCAGAGTAGGCACGACTACAAAACTTGCTTCTCCGGAGTAGATGCTTTCTTCATTACTCACCACTTCCACTTGCATGGTACTCATCAAGTGCTCCTTAGTTTAGGGTTTTCGCTTTTTCAGCGGCTTCTTCGATATTGCCTACCATGTAGAAAGCCTGTTCTGGCAAGTGATCATATTCACCGCTCAGAATAGCCTTAAAGCCGGCAATAGTATCACGCAGAGATACATATTTACCCGGCGCACCGGTAAATACTTCCGCTACGTGGAAAGGCTGTGACAAAAAGCGCTGAATTTTACGCGCACGGTTTACAGTCAGCTTGTCTTCATCAGACAATTCATCCATACCCAGAATTGCAATAATATCGTTCAATTCTTTGTATTTTTGCAGAGTAGTCTGTACACCGCGTGCAACATCATAATGTTCCTGACCGATTACAGCAGGATCAAGCTGACGGGAAGTGGAATCCAGCGGATCTACAGCAGGATAAATACCTAAAGAGGCAATATCACGGCTCAGCACGACTGTAGCATCCAAGTGGGCAAAAGTAGTAGCCGGAGACGGGTCAGTCAAGTCATCCGCAGGTACATATACGGCCTGAATAGACGTGATAGAACCAGTTTTAGTGGAAGCAATACGCTCCTGTAAGCGTCCCATCTCTTCAGCCAGTGTCGGCTGATAACCCACAGCAGACGGCATACGTCCTAATAATGCAGATACTTCAGTACCGGCCAGTGTGTAACGGTAAATGTTATCGATGAACAGCAATACATCGCGACCTTTACCATTTTCATCTTTTTCATCACGGAAATATTCCGCCATGGTCAGCCCGGTTAATGCCACACGCAGACGGTTACCTGGTGGCTCATTCATCTGACCATACACCATCGCTACTTTATCCAGTACGTTGGAATCTTTCATCTCGTGATAAAAGTCATTACCTTCACGGGTACGTTCACCAACGCCGGCAAACACAGACAAACCACTGTGTGCTTTAGCAATATTATTAATCAGTTCCATCATGTTTACGGTTTTACCCACACCGGCACCACCGAACAGACCAACTTTACCGCCTTTAGCAAACGGGCACAGCAAATCAATCACCTTGATGCCAGTTTCCAGCAATTCAGTAGAGCTGGAAAGTTCATCAAATTTCGGTGCCTGCTGATGAATAGAACGGGTAGTATCGGTTTTGATTTCACCTGCTTCATCTACCGGGTGACCCAAAACATCCATAATCCGGCCCAGAGTCGCTGTACCTACCGGTACGGTAATCGGAGCACCGGTATTGATTACGGCCATACCGCGTTTCAGACCATCAGAAGTACCCATCGGAATGGTACGTACAATACCATCACCCAGTAACTGTTCAACTTCCAGAGTTAAATCAGTATCAACCAGTTTAAGAGCGTCATACACATTGGGGATAGAATCATGCGGAAATTCAACGTCCACTACCGCACCAATGATTTGTACGATTTTGCCTTGGCTCATTATCGCATCCTAAGTTTATTTGACCTGTGCCGCTTAAACAGCAGCAGCACCGGCCACAATTTCTGACAACTCTGTGGTAATCGCTGCCTGACGCGATTTGTTATATATCAGACGCAATTCTTTAATGGCATTGCTTGCATTATCAGTAGCAGCTTTCATCGCTACCATACGTGCAGCCTGTTCGGCAGCCATATTTTCAGATAAGGCCTGATAAACCACAGACTCTAAATAACGGCGGACTAAAAATTCCAGCACCTGCTGTGGTGATGGTTCGTATACATATTCCCAGCCGAACTCTTTGCTTTCAGATACTTCATCCAGAACGTTCTGACCAATCGGCAACAGGGTTTCCAGACGTGCTTCCTGACGCATAGTATTGATAAAACCGGCATAAACCAGATAAATAGCATCCAGTTTACCTTCGGCATAGCGCTGGAAAATTTCCGTTAACGGACCTAATAATGTAGCTACTTTAGGTGTATCACCCAAACCCACAGCACTGGCAATGACATTTAAACCTACACGGTTACAGGCTGCCAGCCCTTTACCGCCCAGACACACAATCTCTGCATCCAGACCATTCTGCTCACATTCCTGCACCTTATGAAAGAACGCTTTTAAAATATTTGCATTCAATCCGCCGCACAAGCCTTTATCTGTGGTAATGACAATAAAGCCAACACGCTTGCTGTCATTATTACTGCGCAATAAAGGTACGTTATGAGTAGAGTGGGTTTGTGCCAGATGGCTCATCACCAGACGAATTTTATCGGCATACGGACGCGCCTGACGCATCCGTTCCTGAGTCTTCCGCATTTTAGAGGTTGACACCATCTGCATCGCTTTAGTGATCTTTTGAGTATTCTGAACACTGCGAATTCTGGTGAGAATCTCTTTTCCTACTGCCATTTCAGACTCCTTTCAATAACACGCTTACGCAAAGCTGTAAGACGATTTGAAGGTCTTCATGGCGTTGTCCAATGCTTTGGCATTATCATCGCTCAAAGCGCCGGTAGTATCAATGTCCTGTAACACATTCGGACACTGGGTACGCACATAGCTTAAAAATTCTGCTTCAAAGGCCAATGCTTTTGATACCGGCACATCATCATAAGAGCCGTTATTAATCGCCCACAGTGTCAGCGCCATTTCACCTGTGCTCAGTGTACTGAACTGCTTCTGTTTCATCAGTTCCGTCACAACTTCACCATGACGCAGCTGTTTACGGGTAGCTTCATCCAGATCAGAAGCAAACTGCGAGAATGCAGCCAGTTCACGGTACTGTGCCAGTGCCAGACGAATACCGCCGCCCAGCTTTTTAATGACTTTAGTCTGTGCTGCACCACCTACACGGGATACTGAAATACCGGCATTGATAGCAGGACGAATACCAGAGTTAAACAGGTCTGTTTCCAGGAATATCTGCCCGTCTGTAATCGAAATTACATTAGTAGGTACGAATGCAGATACGTCACCGGCCTGAGTTTCAATAATTGGCAAAGCAGTCAGAGAACCGGTTTTACCTTTAACAGCACCTTTGGTCAGTTCTTCTACCTCATGTGCAT
Organism: Snodgrassella sp. ESL0323; assembly: GCF_013346865.1. Taxonomy (NCBI): domain Bacteria; kingdom Pseudomonadati; phylum Pseudomonadota; class Betaproteobacteria; order Neisseriales; family Neisseriaceae; genus Snodgrassella; species Snodgrassella sp. ESL0323. Next base: position 58,645 of record NZ_JAAEDT010000028.1, read on the forward strand.
TAATTCGGGAAGCGCGTTCCAGCAAGCGTGAATGCAGATAGAATACATCACCCGGATAAGCCTCACGGCCTGGCGGACGACGCAAAAGCAGGGAAATCTGGCGATACGCCACAGCCTGTTTAGACAAATCATCGTATACAATCAGCGCATCTTCGCCGTTATCACGGAAATATTCACCCATACTGCAACCGGCATATGGCGCAATATATTGCAGTGCAGCTGCTTCTGATGCAGTAGCAGCAATAATGATGGTGTGATCCATGGCACCATGTTCTTCCAGTTTACGTACTACACTGGCAATGGAAGAAGCTTTCTGACCTATAGCAACATAGATACAGATAACACCGGTATCTTTCTGATTAACAATGGCATCAAGTGCCACGGCTGTTTTACCAGTCTGACGGTCACCAATAATCAGCTCACGCTGACCACGACCAATCGGTACCATTGAGTCAATGGCTTTCAAACCGGTTTGCATTGGCTGATCTACGGACTGACGCGCAATCACCCCGGGAGCAATTTTTTCTACCGGAGCGGTGTGTGTAGTATTAATCGGACCTTTGCCATCGATCGGGCGGCCAAGTGCATCAACTACGCGACCAATCAGTTCACGACCAACCGGTACTTCCAGAATTCGGCCGGTACAGGTAACTTCGTCACCTTCCTTAATATGTTCTGATTCACCCAGAATCACGGCACCTACAGAATCGCGCTCCAGGTTCATGGCGAGACCAAATGTATTGCCGGGAAACTCGAGCATTTCACCTTGCATCACGTCTGATAAGCCGTGAACGCGCACAATCCCGTCAGTTACAGACATTACAGTACCGCGGGTACGTAATTCTGAATCAACGTTCAGGTTTGCGATTTTAGCTTTAATCAAATCGCTAATTTCAGCAGGATTAAGCTGCATGAAAACTCTCCTAATTCATCAATGCCGTATGCAGGCTGTTTAATCTGCCTTGCACCGACAAATCCAATACTTGGTCACCAACTTCTACTTTTACGCCACCAATCAATTCCGGGGCAACCACCTGACGCGCTTTCAACCGGCTTTTGAAATGGGCTTCCATATCTAAAACGACTTGTGTAAATTGTTGTTCGTCAATGGGATAAGCCGTATATACAGTGGCCTCTTTTATGTCGTTTAGGGACAAAGCATAGTCTTGGAATAACGTATAAATTTCTGGCAAAACTGTTAAGCGTTTGTTCTGCGCTAACAGAAAGATGAAATTTTTTAATTCATCAGCCGGCGTAAAATCCACTAATGACAGGATTTGTTTTGCCTTTTCTGTGTATTCGCATTCCGGCTCGTCAATCAGTAACTGCACTTTAGGTTGCAGAATAATTTCAGCCAGTGTTTTCAGTTCGTCCAACCAAGACTCAATTTGATTCTGTTCTTGTGCCAGACTGAATAATGCCTTTGCATATGGTCTGGCTATGGTTGCGAACTCAGCCATGGGATTACAGCTCCTGTTTCAGGTTCGCCAGTAAATCAGCGTGACGTGAAGGATTAACTTCGCTGCGCAGGATAGATTCGGCACCTTTAACAACCAAATCAGCTACCTGCTGACGCAGTGCTTCACGGGCTCTGTTGGCTTCCTGCTCAACATCAGCTTTTGCCTGAGCCATGATACGGGCAGCTTCTTCTGATGCCTGCGTTTTGGCATCTTCAACAATCTGCGCGGCACGCTTTTCCGCATTGGCCACCATTTCGGAGACCTGACTGCGACCCTCGGCTAAGATATCAGCAACACGTTTTTCCGCCTGAGCAAAATCGTTTTTCCCGCGTTCGGCAGCAGCCAAACCTTCGGCAATTTTGTCGGCACGGGCATCAAGTACTTTGACAATGGGCGGCCATACGAATTTCATCGTAAATAGCACAAACATGACAAAAACGAGTACTTGTGCAATTAGGGTTGCATTGATATTCACGATTAAACCTTTAGAATTTGTGTTTATTAATTAAAACAGTTAACAACCAGCAAATCCAAGTTTATCAGCCGCCAATTTTGGCAAAGTATAAGAATGATACGCCCAGGGAGATAATGAACGCAGCATCAATCATACCCATGATAATGAAGAATTTACCCAGCAATGAGTTCATTAATTCAGGCTGACGGGCAGAAGATTCCATGTATTTTGCACCCAGCATACCAATACCGATAGAGGCACCCATTGCAGAAATACCAATCATCAGACCACAAGCGATAGCGATTAAACCACCCATTTACTTAACTCCTTAAATATAAAGAAAAGAGAATACTACAACAAATAAACTGACCCTTAATGGGAATCGTGAGCCTGACCCAGATAAACAAAAGTCAGTACCATAAAGAGATAGGCCTGCAGGGCGATTACCAGAATATGGAATATAGCCCATGCCAGACCTGCAATAATCTGCAGGATAAACAGCACAACATCACTGACACCGGCGGCACCGGACATACCCCATGCACCACCCATTAAGGCAATAACCATAAACAGAATTTCACCGGCATACATGTTACCGAACAGTCGCATACCATGTGAAAGGGTTTTGGAGAAAAACTCAATAATATTCATCAGAAAGTTTGGGATAAACAACCAAACTTTGTTACCGAACGGCGCACTGAATAATTCATGAATCCAGCCACCCAGCCCCTTGATTTTAATATTATAAACAATACATAAAAACAAGACTGAAATAGCCATGGCCATGGTGGTATTCAGATCGGCGGTAGGCACTACACGCAGATAAGCATGATGATCACCGGTAGCATGCTGCCATGCCCATGGCAGTAAATCCACCGGCAATAAATCCATGATATTCATGAAGAGAATCCACATGAATACAGTCAGCCCCAGAGGAGCAATAATCTTACGAGATTTCTCGTTATGAATCATATCTTTGCAGATACCACTAACGAATTCAATTAGCAGCTCAATTGCAGCCTGAAAACGGGTTGGCACATCTGCTTTCATACGTCTGGCTGCTATAAACAAGATAGCAGAAGCGATTACACCGGTCAGAATGGAAAAGAATAGTGTATCCAGATTGAGAAATGAGAAATCAACCATATTTGTCTGATAATCTGGTGATTTCTGGGTGTAATTAATTAAGTGATGGCTAATATATTCGCCCGGAGTCATCTCTGTGCCGCTCATAATAACAATCTTTTTCTAAATGTGAACAATCCAGCCTGACTGACCAGTATTAGTCCTGTCAGGAAAGCAAACCAGTTAACAGCGGAATAGCATACATACACCAGCAACATCATCAGGCATATCATCAGAATTTTGCTAATCTCGGCCATTAACAGTGTTGCAGGTAATAGCGCCGGTAATTTTTTTGCAGCAATAATAGTTAATATCGCCAGTAATGTAGGTATCAGGTAACTCAACCCACCCAATACTGCTGACCAGATAGCAGAATAATTCCACAACCACGCGGACACGCAAACTGCGGCAAACAACATGACTGTTTGCCAAAACATGATCCACTTCATTCTGCTACCCTGAAAAACACTTCGGTAAGCTGCGATAATATAATCAACTAATACAATATCGTCAAGTAATTTTGTGAAATTTTGTTAAATTAACTACACCTAATTAATTAATTTTTCTATATATTTCTACAAAATTGCTTAAACTGATAACCCAACTAAACAATTTTGCCACAGTTAATTTCTGTTTGCATGAATTATTCTAGTCCTAGTTTCTGTAATAAATGACTTAAAGTTTCCGGATTATCAAATTGCAGAATAATCCGGCCGCTGCGCTGATTTTTACTTTGTACCTGCACAGGCACAGAAAAACGCTGCTCAAGCGCCGCTTCTATTTGTTGAACTTCACTGCTTTTTTCTGCCGGATGACGTTTGGCAGTCTCCGGTTTGGCCTGAATTTGCTGACAGCGACGTTCAACTTCCCGCACTGACCAGCCATTTTGTACCGCTTTCTGTGCCAGGTCAATCTGTTGGATTACCGACAGAGTTAATAAAGCTCTGGCATGTCCCATTTCCAGCTGACGGCCATACATCAGATCCTGAACCGGTTGAGGAAGATTAAGTAAACGGAGACTGTTAGAAATACTGCTGCGGCTGCGACCGACTGCTTTGGCTACTGTATCATGTGTAAGTCCGAATTCATCTACCAGACGTTTCAACCCCTGGGCTTCTTCGATAGGATTCAGGTTCTGCCGCTGGATATTTTCAATCAGCCCCATTGCCAGCGCAGCTTCATCGGTAATGCTTTTGATGACTACAGGTATTTCCTGCAACCCGGCAAGCTGAGCAGCACGCCAGCGACGCTCACCAGCGATAAGTTCGTACTGATGCAGCCCCATTTCACGTACGATTACTGGCTGAATAACGCCCTGAGCACGAATTGAATCAGCCAGTTCCTGTAACCCTTCATCATCAATCTGGGTTCGAGGCTGATAACGCCCGGGAATAATATCTGTAACTGCTACTGTTGTTAAACGATCCCCTCCGGTAATATCGCTACCGGAACCAAGCAGGGCATCCAGTCCTGCACCCAAACCTTTTGCTTTTACCATGTATCGCTCTTTAATTTCCGGATTAACACCACATTGTGGCAAAGGCTGTTATTACATAAATACATTTAATTTATGCTTATTAACTGCTTATTTGCTGGTACGCAGCAATACCTCATCAGCAAGTGCCAGATAGGCTCTGGTACCAGTGGCACGAGGATCATATTGCAAGGCCGGCATGCCATGGCTTGGTGCTTCAGCCAGACGTATATTACGCGGAATCGGTGTACTGAACAGCTTATCGGGAAAGTGGGTACCCAGCTGTTCGTCCACCTGTTTTGCCAGCAAACTGCGCGGGTCGTACAGGGTACGGACAATACCTAAAATATCCAGTTGCGGATTGATGGCCTGGCGGATTTTACGAACTGTGGCAATCAGATCAGAAATACCTTCTAGTGCATAATACTCACACAACATGGGTACAATAATGTGCTGTGCTGCAACCAGACCGTTAATGGTTAATAAAGTCAGTGTCGGCGGGCAGTCAATGATAATGTAATCGTACTGGTCTGCCACCTGTGCCAGTGCATTTTTCAGGCGCATTTCCCGCGCCAATTCCTGCACCAGCTCCACCTCAGCACCTGCCAGAGCACGATTAGCAGGCAAAACATCAAAGCCGCCATGCTGAGCAGAAGTAATGGCCTGCTGAATAGTTTCATTACCAAGCAACACAGCATAAACTCCGCTGGTTACATTGGCTTTATTAATGCCACTACCAGTCGTGGCATTACCCTGAGGGTCGAGATCAACTATCAGAACTCTGGACTTTTTTTCCACCAGCGAAGCGGCCAGATTAACTACGGTTGTAGTTTTACCTACCCCGCCTTTCTGGTTGGCTACTGCAATAATATGCGCACTCATGCACTTTCTTTCTTGCGTACCAGAACCATATGCCGCTCTGCATCCAGATGCGGTACACTGAGTTTATCTACCCGGATCAGCTCTGCATTTTCAGGTAACCGTTCAATTTCTTCATAGGGATAAACTCCCTTCATAGCCGCCCAGTAACCGCCTTTTGCCATCAACTGTTTAGTGATGGTAACAAAATCATTCAATTCAGCAAAAGCCCTGCTGGTAATGACATCGAACTGCTCACCAACCATGGCTTCTACCCGTGCCGTTATAACCTGCACATTACTTAAGCCCAGCTCGATTACTGCCTGTTGTAGGAATGATGTTTTTTTGCTGTTAGCATCAAGCAGGGCGACTGCCAAATCAGGGCGTGCTATAGCTACGGGTATGCCCGGCATACCACCGCCGCTGCCTACGTCAATCAGGCCTCTGGCATGCTCTACATAAGGCAAAAGAGTGAGGCTGTCGAGAATATGATGACTGATAACATCCTGATCATTGCGCAGTGCAGTCAGATTGTAGGTACTATTCCATTTTTTCAACAGCTCTACAAAGGCCAGTAATTGTAATTGCTGCGGAACAGTCAGTTCGATATTCATCTGCTGCAAACCTTGTTGCAACATAGTTTTCATGTCATTCATATTTTTTTGCTCCCTCAAAACCCCGTTTCAGATGCACCATCAGTAATGCGACTGCCGCCGGTGTGATACCGGATATACGTGAAGCCTGTCCAACTGTTTCGGGACGAAATTGATTCAGTTTTTGTTGTACCTCTGCGGAAAGGCCTTTTACCAGTGTGTAATCAATGCTGGCCGGTAATTTTAGTTTTTCCAGATTCTGACGGTGGCTGATTTCTTCATTTTGCCGCTCAATATAACCCTGATATTTGGCCTGAATTTCTACCTGCTCAGCCGCATCGGCTTCAAGTACTTCTTGCTGTGCATTAGGTAAAGTCATTAAGTCAGCATAGCTGACATTGGGCCGGCGCAGCATATCCAGCAAACTGGATTCTTTACTCAATGGCTGACCCAGCACCCGCTGCTGATCACTCAGTGGCAGATTCAATGGTGTATACCATGTGTGGCTCATGCGTTGCAGTTCGCGCTCAACTGCTTCCTGTTTTCGCTGAAATATTTGCCATTGCGCATCATTTACCAGACCAACAGCTCGTCCCAGACCGGTCAGACGCATATCAGCATTATCTTCACGCAATTGCAGACGGTATTCGGCACGGCTGGTAAACATGCGGTACGGCTCAGTAACGCCTTTAGTAATCAGATCATCCACCAGTACACCTAAATAAGCCTGATCACGTTGCAATACGAGTGGTTCAGCTTCACGCAGATATAATACAGCATTGGCTCCGGCAAGTAAGCCCTGAGCGGCGGCTTCTTCATAGCCGGTAGTACCGTTAATCTGTCCGGCAAAAAACAGTCCGGCTATATTTTTGGTTTCGAGACTGGCCTTGAGATTACGCGGATCAAAGTAATCATACTCAATGGCATAACCAGGGCGCAGGATATGTGCATTCTGCAATCCGGGCATTGAATGCACCAGCTTTAACTGAATATCAAACGGCAGACTGGTAGAAATACCGTTCGGATAATATTCGTGTGTTTTCAGCCCTTCAGGTTCCAGAAAAATCTGATGGCTTTCTTTATCGGCAAAACGATTGATTTTATCTTCTATAGAAGGGCAGTAACGTGGACCGACTCCCTCAATCTTACCGGTAAACATCGGGCTGCGGTCGAAACCGCTACGGATAATATCATGGGTGTGACTATTAGTATGAGTAATCCAGCAGGAAATCTGCTGCGGATGTATCTCCCGGCTGCCACGTACTGAAAATACTGGTGCCGAATTGTCGCCCGGTTGTTCTTTAAGCTGGCTGAAATCAATACTGCGTCCATCAATTCTTGGCGGAGTACCGGTTTTCAGACGTCCCTGCGGCAAATTCAGCTCTTTCAGACAGCCTGATAAACGCTGTGCAGCCGGATCTCCAGCACGGCCACCGGCATAGTTTTCCAGACCAATATGAATTTTACCAGCCAGAAAGGTACCAGCCGTCAGCACCACCGCACGACTACGGAATATAACACCCATTGCCGTCATTACTCCGACAGCACGGCCATGTTCCACAACAATATCTTCTACCTGCTGCTGAAATAATTGCAGGTTCGGCTGATTCTCCAGCATGGAACGGATAGCTGCTTTATACAGAATGCGGTCGGCCTGTGCCCGTGTTGCACGTACTGCGGGTCCTTTTGATGCATTCAGGCGACGAAATTGAATACCTCCGTAATCAGCGGCCAGCGCCATTGCTCCGCCCAGCGCATCCAGTTCGCGCACCAGATGACCTTTGCCGATGCCGCCGATAGACGGATTACACGACATTTGTCCCAGAGTTTCGATATTGTGGGTAAGTAATAATGTTTGCGCACCCATGCGCGCAGCGGCCAAAGCCGCCTCTGTACCGGCATGTCCGCCGCCCACCACAATTACATCGTATTCAATCGGATAATTCATTTGACAACAGTTGATTCCATAGCATTGTTTTTTCAAGAAACAATGCCTGAGCAAAATAGTGCTATTTTACGCGAGCTGTTGCCATTTGTCAGGCATGTAAAAATGCAAAGAGATTTTCCACCCCGGCAGTTATTGCAGCCTGTCTGTTTTAACGGCCGTGCACACCCTGCCATGCGGCATCCAGTCTGGTACCGGCTGCCTGTAATGCAGCATCAGCTTGCTGGCGCTGAACATCAGCCTGATTAAAATCATTTTGCAGACGGGTAACATTATCCTGTGCATTTTTCAGCTGTAACTGCGCCGATTGCAACTGAGTTTGCAATTGCAATGCTTTACTCTGGCTGGCACTTTGTGCTGACAGTGCTGCCTGATAAGCTTTCTGAGCACTGAGTAATTCAACATCGGCAGGAGATTCAGCCCATGCCGTAACCGCCAGACCTAAAATCAACCACAAGCTATATTTTACTTTCATGCCTGCTAACTTTCTTAATCAGAATTAATCTTAATTAGAATTAATGTGCACATACATGCTGATATTGCTGTTCGGAAGCTGAACCACTGGTAATACCCATCGGGCGCAAATCTGTTTCACCAAAATGATCCTGACGAATCAGTTCGCCATGCGCATCCAGCAACTCTACATCAAGCACCCGGAATATTTTACGATTACAGTCAATCTGCGTTGTACTCAGTGCGGTTTTATAAGCCGGTGTATTACTGTAATACTGCTGTTTAGGGTCGATAACAGTTTTGCGATCGCGGAAAGTAACCAGATTACCCTGGCGTTTAATACTGCCGCTATCAAGCGCATACTGGATATTACCACTGGCGGATACACCAAGCTCAACCCAGCTGCCGCTGGCTTTCGGAACATTGGTGGTAGTACATGCAGCCAGAATAGCACAAACAGCCAAACTGGTTATCAGGTGACGGAAATAAATGATTTTCATGCTAATTCCTTGCAACAGCCATCAGGTAACTGTCGGAAATAAAGGTAAATTGCAGTACAATACCCGTTTCAGATTAAATGTAACAGGTGTTTTGTGACCCATGCCGAGCAAATTTTACACGATGTTTTCGGCTATCCGGAATTTCGCGGACAACAGGCAGAAATTATCGACACAGTAGCCAGCGGTCATAATGCACTGGTACTGATGCCTACCGGCGCGGGCAAGTCTTTATGTTATCAAATTCCGGCATTAATGCGCGATGGTGTCGCTATTGTGATTTCACCACTGATCGCACTGATGCAGGATCAGGTTACAGCTCTGAATGTCAATGGTATTTCTGCCGCCTGTGTACACGGAGGCACGAGTAGTGAAGAGATACAGCGCATTGCTGATGAAATCGCGACTGAGCATCTGAAGCTATTATATGTAGCACCGGAACGTCTGGTTATGCCGCGTTTTTTACAGTTTTTACATAATACCCGTATTAGCCTGTTTGCGATTGATGAGGCTCATTGTGTCAGCCAGTGGGGACATGATTTTCGTCCTGAATATCAGCAACTGAGCATTCTGGCAGACGAATTTGCCGATATTCCGCGTATTGCCCTTACTGCCACAGCAGATAATGCCACCAGAGCAGATATTCAGCACTATCTGGATTTAACAGACGCACGATTATTTGTTTCCAGCTTTAACCGCCCGAATATTGACTATCAGGTTATTGAAAAAAACAACGGTAAGAAACAGTTATTACAATTCATCCGCAGCCAGATGTCTGGAGAGAACGGTATTGTTTACTGTCTGTCACGCAAGCGTGTAGAAGATATTGCTGCTTTTCTAAGCGAAAACGGTCTGACCGCCCTGCCCTATCATGCCGGACTGGACTGGGATATACGCAGCCGGAATCAGCGTTGCTTCACACAGGAAGATGGCATTATTATTGTAGCAACAGTAGCATTTGGTATGGGTATAGATAAACCGGATGTACGTTTTGTTGCCCATCTTGATATGCCTGCCAGCATTGAACATTTTTATCAGGAATCAGGGCGTGCCGGCCGTGACGGCCTGCCTGCCACCAGCTGGTTGTGTTATGGCCTGAATGACTGGGTACTATTGCGCGAACGGATTGAGCTTGCTGAGCGCGATGAAGCACAAAAACGCATTGATTTACAAAAACTCGATGCCATGCTGGCCTTTTGTGAGACTGCAGACTGCCGCCGCCGGCTCTTGCTGCGCTATTTCGGAGAGGAAGGTGATTCCTGCGGACATTGCGACAACTGCACTGATCCGCCCAGCAGATTTGACGGCACTGTACTGGCACAAAAATTACTTTCGTGCGTGTATCGGGTAAAACAGCGTTTTGCTACCGGACATGTGATTGATGTTTTGCGCGGTCGCGAAACAGACCTGGTAATACGCTGCGGACACCAGCATTTATCTACTTTCGGTATAGGCAGTGAATTAACAGTTAAAGAGTGGCGTACAGTGGTACGGCAATGCGTTGCGTCAGGGTATCTGAATGTTGATATAGCCAATCAGGCATTACAGCTTACTGAGCAAGCACGGGCAGTATTAAAAAACCAGCAACAGGTCTGGCTGCGACCATTGAAGCATGATAAAACCCGCAACAATCGCAATACTGATACCTGGCTGCGTACTGAACGCGAAGAACGTCTGTGGCAAACGCTGCGCAACTGGCGTAAAGAACGCGCCAGCAAAAACAATGTACCAGCCTATACCATTTTTGCCGACCGGACATTACAGGATTTAGTCCGGCATCCGCCGGTCACACTGGCTGATTTAAACCATATTTATGGATTAGGTGAAAGTAAAATCAGAAATTTCGGTGCAGATATTCTGGCTCTGTGTCGCAAATGGGCGCAGTAGCAGTCAAAGCGTCTCTGCGATTCTGCTCATAAATCACTTATTTTTATACCTTTTATCTTTGCTTATCCGGTCATGATTCTGCCTTTATACCAGCAAAGCAAATAGTTTTTCATAACAGGTGATTATCGGCAAAATAACACCTGATTTTGCCTACTTTATGTGCATGAGAATGTCCGGTAATGCGGGCATTCTGCTGCCGGTATCCTGCCATTATCTGATTGTTATTTTTTATTTGTTTTTTGGCAATTTATCGCATCTATTCTAGGGTTCATTTACCCATCCATCTAATTATTTTGGCTGTATGCGTTTTTACAGCCATCACTTGTCTGCACATTTATAAAAGCATAGCAGCTCAATTTCGCCTGATAGGCATTCCTGCCTTTATCAGGCACCTACCATGCTCAAATTTATCTGTTATATAGATTCACTATCATTACCGATGGCAAACTGTATTGTTTACCCGGTTGTCAATTATAAGTATCCCCATCAGCCTTAACTTAGGCTACTTGCATAGCAATCATCAGATAATGACAATAAGCATATTACTGAAAATAAAATTATCTAATTCAGACCTGTTACCTTCTAACAGAGATTTCAGACGAGTTGGTTACAGACATCAGTATTTCAATCTCAAGCAAGAAATGACCATTTTTTACACTTTATTTTCAATAATATAAACCAATGATTTATCTATAATAAATAGCCATGTCAACCATGAATGATGCGCTATATCAAATAAATGTGAAAAATGCTGCTTTATTCATCATATAAATCCCATATATAGTAAAAAAAAGCGCAACAACAGCATTTAAACACTAAATATAGTATTTTTTTACATATAAGCACTGTGATCAGATAAATTGTTATTATTTAATAACAATGCAGTAACTGCTGCCGGTTATTACAGGCGGCAGAAGGATAATCAGCATGAAACCCATTGTAATTAAAAGAGATGGTTGTCACGTACCTTTTGATACAGCCCGCATCAAAGAAGCCATACAACAAGCAGCCAAAGCAGTACAGATTAACGATATCGATTATTGCCATCAGGTGGCAGAAAGTGTGGCCGGTCATCTTGCCGAGCGTAAATATATTGATATTCATGATATCCAGCAGGCTGTTGAAGACCAGTTAATGGCCGGACAGTACAAGGAGCTGGCCCGTGCGTATATTGAATATCGCCATTCCCGAGATGTGGCACGTGAATCACGCAGTCGTCTAAATCGTGAAATTCAGGGTTTGGTTGAACAAACCAACTTTAGTCTGCTCAATGAAAACGCCAACAAAGACAGTAAAGTTATTCCGACACAGCGCGATTTACTGGCCGGCATTGTCGCCAAACACTATGCACAGCAGCATTTGCTGCCACGCGATGTGGTACTGGCGCATGAACGGGGTGAAATCCATTACCATGATCTGGATTATGCGCCTTTTTTCCCGATGTTTAACTGCATGCTGATTGACCTGAAAGGCATGCTGACTAACGGTTTCAAAATGGGTAATGCCGAAATCGAGCAGCCGAAATCAATTGCCACTGCCACTGCGGTAACCGCACAGATCATTGCGCAGGTAGCCAGCCATATTTATGGCGGCAGCACCATCAACCGTATTGATGAAGTACTGGCTCCCTTTGTTCGTGCCAGCTACAACAAACATCTGGCAGTTGCAACTGAATGGCAGATTGCCAATGCAAACGAGTATGCACGTGCACGTACTGAAAAAGAGTGTTATGACGCCTTTCAGTCACTGGAATATGAAGTTAATACCCTGCATACGGCCAATGGTCAGACTCCTTTTGTAACCTTTGGCTTTGGTCTGGGCACAAGCTGGGAAAGCCGGCTGATACAAATCGCTATTTTACGCAATCGCCTCGCAGGCCTTGGTAAAAATGGCAAAACAGCCGTTTTCCCCAAACTGGTATTCAGCATAAAAGATGGTATTAACCACAAAGCCGGTGATATTAACTACGACATTAAACAACTGGCTCTGGAATGCGCTTCCAAACGTATGTATCCGGATATTCTTAACTACGATCAGGTTGTCGCTGTTACCGGTTCCTTCAAAACCCCGATGGGCTGCCGCAGCTTCCTTGGTGTCTATGAAGAAAACGGTAAGCAAATCCATGAAGGACGAAACAATCTGGGGGTTATCAGCCTGAATCTGCCCCGTATCGCCATAGAAACCAGATATGATGAAACACGTTTCTGGCAGTTACTGGATGAACGTCTGCAACTGTGCCGCAAAGCACTGATGACACGCATTGCCCGTTTTGAAAATGTCAAAGCCAGAGTGGCTCCGATTCTGTATATGGAGGGTGCCTGCGGGGTACGTCTGAATGCTGATGATTCAGTAGCTCAAATATTCAAAAACGGCCGCGCCTCAATTTCACTGGGCTATATCGGTCTGCACGAAACCATTAATGCCCTGTATGGTACCGAAAAACATGTTTTTGATAGTGAAACCCTGCGCGAGAAAGCCATTGCTATCGTACAAAAACTGCGTGACACTGCCGACCGCTGGAAAGCCGAAACCGGTTATGGTTTCAGCCTGTACAGCACACCCAGTGAAAACCTGTGTGATCGCTTCTGCCGGCTTGATACTGCCGAATTCGGGGTTATCGATGGAGTGACCGATAAAGGTTACTATACCAACAGCTTCCATCTGGATGTTGAGAAAAAGGTTAATCCTTACGATAAAATCGATTTTGAAGCACCCTATCCGAAAATGGCCAGTGGCGGTTTTATCTGCTACGGGGAATATCCGAATTTACAGCACAATCTTAAAGCATTAGAGGACGTGTGGGACTACAGCTACCGTTACGTTCCCTATTACGGAACCAATACACCGATCGATGAATGCTACGACTGTGGATTCAGCGGTGAATTTTCCTGTACCAGTAAAGGTTTTGTCTGCCCGAAATGTGGCAATCATGATCCTGCACGGGTATCCGTTACCAGACGTGTATGCGGTTATCTGGGCAGTCCGGATTCCCGCCCGTTTAATGCTGGCAAACAGGAAGAGGTTAAACGACGGGTCAAACACCTTGGTCAGCAATGTGGTGCACTGTAAGTATGAATTATCATCAGTATTATCCGGTTGATGTTGTCAACGGTCCCGGAACCCGCTGTACACTGTTCGTAGCCGGCTGTGAGCACAAATGCCGGGGCTGCTATAACGCCACCACATGGCGGACAGATTCCGGTAAGCCATTTGACCAGCAGATGGAAGATTTGATTATCAGCGACCTTAACGACAAACGTATTGTGCGTCAGGGTCTGTCGCTCACCGGCGGGGATCCGCTGCACCCGCATAACCTGAATGCCATCCTGAAACTTGTCAGACGGGTGCGGCAGGAAACCGAACATAAAGACATCTGGTTATGGACAGGCTACACGCTGGCAGAATTATCACCGGCGCAAATACAAGTTGTAAATGAAATCAACACTCTTATCGACGGTAAATTCATACAGGAACTGAAAGATCCGGCATTAGTCTGGCGCGGCAGCAGTAACCAGCAGATTCATTACCTGCATCCGGTATAATTCAACCATTTGGCACCATTGTAGTTACCAGATTAATTCTGCATAACAGCAATGGTGCTTCTTTACCCCTTGCTGCCAGAAAATTTTTCTAATAAACCAGTCAATTATTTTACTCGCTTGTTCTCAGACTGCCCGAAATGGCATAAAATTCGCATATTGCAAGTAAAATTCTGGGATAATTTACCTTTAATATTCTGGTTTAAACAATCAAAACACATTCGTCTTAGTGCTGCCAAATCACCAGAGCAGTACAAATTTACTCAATTAAACCGTAGACAACACTACCTGCATCTATTCTGAGCATATTGGTGGTCAATTAATAGTGACATACGGTTTTACTTACCCGGATACACATGGACAATACCAATGAGCATAATTGATGTAACTGACAGACGCGCCGAAACTCAGGCAATGCTGGATAAAGCAGATCTATTGTTTGACCGCAGAACCTGTGAAACCAGGCTGGAGCAAATGGCTGCGGACATCACTGCAGCATTAAGTGATAAATACCCGCTGGTATTACCAGTAATGGGTGGGGCAGTTGTTTTCACCGGAAAATTACTGCCATTACTGCGTTTTCCGCTGGATTTCGATTACATCCATATTTCCCGCTACGGTGATAAACTAAAAGGTGGTAATTATCAGTGGCTGCGTGCCCCGCAGAATGCGGTAGTCGGACGCCACATTCTAGTGCTGGATGATATTTTGGATGAGGGACATACACTGGCAGCCGTAAAAAAACAGATACTGGAAATGGGTGCAGCCAGCTGTTCTACAGCTGTTTTTGCCAACAAACTGATTGGCAAAGAAAAGCCAATTATGGCTGATTTTGTCGGACTGGATGTTCCCAATCGTTATGTTTTCGGGTATGGCATGGATGCTGAAGGTAAATGGCGTAATCTGGACGAAATTTACGCTCTGGCTGAGTAATCGTTACGAACAGGATCTATATTCGGTCACAGTAATCTATATACTGTGACCATCTGTTTTAATGATATTTCTCACTTCTCTTAATGCCAGTAACATTGATAAAACAAATTTTATTACTATTGCAAATATAATCACTATTCTTGAATACTTCATCTAAAAAATTATGCCGATTTAAATGCAGAATTAATTCTCACAGATATTTATAAATTTTTATTAATATTTTTATAAAATAAAAACCGAACTATATTGAAATAAAAATATTTAAAAAAATAATTATTTATATAATATTTTTATTCTTTACATTTATTATTATAATTTATTTTTAAATTTACATTATATATTAATAATATTATTTAATTAACGAATTGTTGACAAATTTAATTATCCGCCAGTATGATGATAGTACCGTATTAAATAGTACGGTCAGCTCTGGAAGGCTGTTTATCAGACAGATAAACCATTGATATTTTTATATTATGGTTTTTTCATATTCTGTTTACCAAGTCATTGACATACCTTTCGATGGTAGACAATGGCAGGGAGGCTTTACGCCTGCCGGTTCTGATTAACGGTCTTCCAGCCTTGCCATTCTTCTACCGCCCGATGCGTCTGGAAGCGCATAGCGGTTTGGTTAGAATAATCAGGAAAGGCAGTGTCTATGACTACTTTTTCGGCGGGAAACCGCCATTTTGAAGCGTATATGTTACGCCTGTTTCCGCCAGCGATGGTTCCAATCATCAATACGCAGGTTTTACCAGTTTTTTTTATATCAATTTGCGTAAAAACAACATTTTTATATTTGATATACACTCATTTATCAGATATGAACTGAAATACCTTAAAAAAGTGATTAATTAGGCAGTCAAGCCTGACAACTCAACTAATTGAGTATTATAATCAGTAATGCAATAATTAGTTTTTTATAACATATTATATTTACTGTATTTAGTATTTTTTGTATTAATTGCTACGATTATCTGATTGTAGAAAGGGGATTAAAAATGGTTCAACAAAAGGATTATCTAAACAATTTAAGATAATGTCATCACAGAATCTCTGATTCTGGTCATTATCTATAACCGGTTTGTTTGTCTATGTTTCCTGGTTCTTTAGCTTTTTAAGGGGCGGAACCAGGCTTTTTGCATTCTGAACTATCGTTTTTACTGCTATACCGCCCTAGTATCTTTTATTGCCTCATCGCTTTATGCCCTTCATCACGTAATTGCAATATTTTCTTACCCTCCGCTTTAGCCTGTACCATCTTTCCCGCTTTAACCAGATTATTGGTTTTATCAATTTCTGCAATCAATTTATCCATCTCAGCATAGTATGCTCTCAATTTTGGATTATTCGGTGCAGCATTTTCCAGACCGGAAGGTTTTTTTGCTTTAGCAGCCACGGCAGCAGCACGCATACTGGCCAGAGCTTTACTGGCATCTGCGACTGTTTGCGCTGAATTAAAACGCGCATAACTCATATTAATAGCACTCATATAAACGTTTACGCCATTCGCCTGAACAGTCATCACTGATAGTATCAGTGATAATAACAATATCCCTGCAGAGAGAAATTTTTTGGTTGCCATCTGACTTTCCTGTTCCTCAGTTAATCCTAAACATTTTATATATAAAACAGCGCAGAGTTTGATAATACCGTATCAAGTAAATGACAAGCTTTGCACCTGAATCAGCTTACGTAAAAAGTGATCACAGCGTTCAAGCTGCTCCAGTTCTATATATTCATCAGCCTTATGAGCCACTGTAATACTACCGGGACCACATACAACAGTATTGATACCACTATTCTGAAACTGGCCGCCTTCAGTCGCATAGGCCACTTTGGCCTGCTGTTTATTATCCACTAGTTGAGTAATCAAGGCATGCAGCTGCTGATTATTTGCGTCATTTAAAGCAGGTACCTGTACATTATGGGTTAGCTTAATTGATGCTTCCGGTACCACTGCCTGCATAGCGGGTAAAAGGGTCGTTGCAATATATTGCCGAATCGGTTCAGTCAGCTCTTCTACCGTCATATGCGGCAAATTACGATAATCAAATTCAAAGGTACAATAATCCGGCACAATATTAATAGCAGTACCGCCACGAATCAGGCCGGTTGAAACAGTAGCAAACGGGACATCAAAAGCATGATCCAAATCAGACCGCTGTTGTAATTGCTGAGCCAGCTGGTTGATAAATACAATCAGACGGGCTGCATATTCAATTGCATTCACACCATCAGGCGTGAGCGAAGAGTGGGCATTTTTACCATGTACTTCACAACAGAAAGTATGAATCCCTTTGTGGGCTACTACCATTTGCATGGATGTAGGTTCACCAACAATACAGGATTGCGGCTGCAAACCTCTTTTTTCCAGCTCAGCCAGCATCACCGGTGCACCAAGACAGCCGACTTCTTCATCAAAAGACAAAGCAATATGTAATGGGACTTTCAGCTTTGCCTTCTGCATGTCTGGAACCGCAGCCAGTACACTGGCAATAAAACCTTTCATGTCACTACTGCCACGACCATATACGCGGCCATCGCGTATATTTGCTGCAAACGGATCTGATAACCATTTTTGCCCGTCTACCGGCACAACATCAGTATGACCGGAAAGTACTATCCCACCGGAAGTACTGCCATTAGCAGCCGGGATAGTGACAAACAGATTGGCTTTATCCCCCTTTTCATTATGTGCCAGCCATGGCGACAGTTTACGGCTCTCCAGATGATCGGCCACATAATTAATCAAGGCCAGATTACTCTGACGGCTGGTGGTATCAAAAGCAATCAGCTGACATAACCAGCTAAGTGTATCCACGGCAAATCTCCGGTTAACTCTAGTTAAACCATAGCATATTTTATGCTTTTAGCGTAACCAATACATAAAACAAAATCCTCTTCGACGCTGATAATAGCTACAATAGCTATTTATGGAAAGGTATAACAGATGAGACAGCAATTTGACTTAGCCGGACATCCGCATGTTGCACTATGTGATCTGCTCAAACTGGCCGGGCTGGCAGAAAGTGGCGGCAGAGCCAAACAATTGATTTCCGAAGGTAAAGTACTGCGCAATCAGCAGCCGGAAACCCGTAAAACCGCGAAAATCGTTGCCGGAGACAATATCCGGTTGGGTGACAGTGAAATCAATGTCATTAATAGTGAGTTATGAGCGCACCGGAATTATTAACTCCGCCAGTACCACCGGAAGACTGGGAATGCTGCAATAGTGACTGTGGTGATGCCTGTGTCTGGCAAATTTATTACCGCGAAAAAGCTTCATATGAAGCGATGCAGGCACAGTTGTCTACATCATCTTCTAATAACGAAAAAAGCTCATGAGTATTGATTTACATTGTCATTCCACGGTTTCTGATGGCGCACTGACGCCAGCCGAAGTTGTCCTGCGTGCTTCTGCTAATGGTTGCAGATTGCTGGCATTAACAGACCATGACCATACCGGCGGTCTGGCCGCCGCGCATGCACAGGCCAAGCAGTCAGGAATCACTTTGATTAACGGGGTGGAAATCTCAGTAAGCTGGCGCGGACGTACTATACATATTGTCGGTCTGAATATATCTCCGGAAGATGAAGTATTACAAACTTTACTCGGACGTCTTCGCAGCGGCCGTTTACAGCGTCTACAGGCTATTGCCGATAAGCTGGCTAAAAAAGGAATTAGTGATGCTTATGAAGGTACACTGGCACTTGCTACGAATATAGATATGGTAACACGTACGCACATTGCTGATTTTTTAGTCCAGTCCGGCCATGTAAATAAAAAAGCTGATGCATTTCGCAAATATCTTGGTGACGGCAAATCCTGCAGTGTTAAACATCAGTGGGCAGAATTGGCTGAGGTTGTTACTGCTATCCGGCATGCAGGCGGAATTGCAGTTATTGCGCATCCAATGCGCTATGAGCTGTCTGCTACTGCACGCCGCAATCTGTTCAGTGATTTTAAGGCTTGTGGTGGCGAAGCGATTGAAGTGCATAGTGGGCGTTCTAATCTGAACGATAGACTGAACTATGCCTTACTGGCACAACAATTCGATTTTTTAGCCAGTTGTGGCAGTGATTTTCATCGTGATGGTGATTTTGGTGGTGGCCTGCTCGGCTGCTGTCCTGAACTACCACCTATCTGTAAACCAGTATGGGATCATTTAGCTGATTAACCGTATTATCTCTGATAGATTTTAAATCAAACAAGGTATTTCAAGTTTGTTTCAGTTATA
The DNA here is from genome assembly GCF_013346865.1 of Snodgrassella sp. ESL0323. Lineage (NCBI taxonomy): Bacteria > Pseudomonadati > Pseudomonadota > Betaproteobacteria > Neisseriales > Neisseriaceae > Snodgrassella > Snodgrassella sp. ESL0323. Next base: position 78,104 of record NZ_JAAEDT010000028.1, read on the forward strand.
AACCAATCACAAAATGTTTGATTATAATATGCCAATATACTATAAAAGGCGTAATTATTGTTTTTTGTATATTCTGTGCCTATACAGAATATTTTTACATTTAAATATGCAAAAATCATATAAAAATTCAGATAATAAGAATTAAACAATAAATCAAGTTTTTATTGCCTGTACAGAAATAGCCAGTATGACCGGGAAAGTAAGATATATACGGAAATCCGCTTTAAAAAATATTAATTGTCTATCAATTTTGCTGAAAAAACGTACAGTCTTATTACTTACCAGATATGTGTGCTTACTTCGCTTTTAATGTTAATGAATAATTGACCTATTACAGATAAATTTATTTTATTTATATATTATAAATAGTGTTTCTTAATAGGCATTATCATCCCAATAAAATGTAAAATATATCTAAATATACAATACTTTAATATCAAATTATCTACAAAATAAAATAAGATTAAAAAATAAATAAAATAACAGTATTAGACCTATCTTATTTTAAATTTGTGTTTTCCTATCGATTTCTTTTTTAACAAAAAATTATTAATCGCTTTTCTGAACTTATTCAAGTTAATATAAAGGAAATAAAAAATGAGCACTCAGATCTCTGATAATCAATCAGAGGCGTTAAATTTTATCCGCCCCTTGAACAGGCTGGAAAGTGGTATGGCAAATTTGCATACTAATTTTTCAGGAACAACACAATTTACTTTAATTCTGGAGGTTGAAGGTAAACTGGAACCGAGCAGAGTAGAACAAGCTTTACAAATTATCCAAAAGCAATATGAGGCGCTTGCCTCCAAAATTCTTCTACAGGAAAGTCAATGGCATCTGGTTAAATCCTCTTTATCTTTTCCCATAATATTCACCGTCATTACCGTACCGGAATTACCCTCAAATGATGTTCGCTGTTTTGATGAATTGCTGGAAAGAGAGGTAAATAATCCGTTAGATATCCATCAGCAATTATGCAGATTGACCATGCTGAGTCAGGATAATTTTAATCGCCATTTACTGATACTGACACTGGCTCACGTCATTGCAGACGCCACAGCCGGTCTAAAGATTTTTTCTGAAATATTACGTCTGTCTGCACAAAATTTTTCTGATAAAACTATGATAAAACTATTGGCCGAAATATATCCCTGGAAAATGCAGGTTTTAGTTCTGCAAATAAGACAGGACACAGTTATCCTGATTATCAACAAGCTGTAAAAATGTGGAGTAATCCTGCCAGGGAAATCCAAACAGCAAGCTATACGGCCATAATTGAAGCAGAAACTGTTGAAAAATTAAACTCTATAGCAAGCAGACATAATCTGACCATGAATTCATTATTGACTGCCCTGATTCAACAGACCAATACAGATTTTTTTAAGCTGGATTCATTTCCCATATTAACTGCGATTACCTGTCATCCTATACTCAACATAGAAGACAGCTTTACCTGCTTAATTCAGCAGGCAATAACCACCATTTCCGGAGATATTTACACCAGTGCACAGCAAATTAAACAAGATATTCTGGATGCCAAAGCAACAGTTGCAGCAAATAAAATGCTGTCACCGATAACGTTACAAAATCTGCAAAAAGATTTGGTTTTTATATATACCAATAATGGCCGGATTAACAAAATAACCGTACCGCCAAACTTCAAGCTGCATAACTTTCGTACCGGAGCCAATATGAACAGCGGCACTCTGACTGCCACCTTTCATCTGGCTTTTCTTAATGGCTGCCTGATACTTTGCCTTTCTTATTACACTAAAATATTACAACGTAAAATTATCAGCCAGTTGATGGAAAGAATTGCCAGACAGCTAACAAATTTCGCCATAAAAGAGTATTGAGCATTTAAAAAGTCAATAAATTAAATGCTCAAAATATAGCTGTAATTGCTGCATTTGGCTTGGAAAATCCTTGTTTTAAAAATAATGAGTAAGCTATCAGCATTTTTTAAAAAGAAACCAAGCATTTCGGGCTGATTTTTATGCTTGCACATCAGTCAGCACCACATCGATATATTAAGATTGATAGTGGCGCTTTCCGGTTAATAATTTTATTTATACATACAAATATACTATCCATACTGGCATACAAATAAAATTCATTAAAATATCAATATAAATCAGATTTTTATACTCATAATATTTATTCTGCACAGCTTTTCTGATCTCATATTCAGACTATCAGACTGGCAATTAAGAATCTGACAATTGATTTATTGCTGCAATCCCGTTATGTTAGCCGAATACATGTGCTTATTAATTCAGAGGATAGAGTATGAAATCTCGTGCCGCAGTTGCCTTTGCTCCGGGAGAAGCATTACAAATTGTTGAAGTAGACGTTGCTCCGCCCAAGGCTGGTGAAGTACTGGTAAAGATTACCCATACCGGTGTTTGTCATACTGATGCATTTACTTTGTCGGGCGATGATCCTGAAGGTGTATTTCCGGTTATTCTGGGGCACGAAGGTGCCGGTATTGTGGTAGAAGTTGGTGAAGGCGTCACTTCTGTCAAACCCGGTGATCATGTTATTCCCTTGTATACCGCCGAATGCGGGAAGTGTTTGTTTTGCCGTTCGGGTAAAACCAACCTGTGTACCGCAGTAAGAGCAACACAGGGTAAGGGGCTGATGCCTGACGGCACAACACGTTTTTCCTATCAGGGAAAACCAATTTACCATTATATGGGATGTTCAACTTTCAGCGAATATACCGTTGTGGCAGAGGTATCTCTGGCTAAAATCAATCCTGAAGCCAGACATGATCAGGTTTGTCTGCTAGGCTGCGGAGTCACTACCGGTATTGGTGCAGTACACAATACTGCTAAAGTACAGGCAGGTGATACTGTTGCCGTATTCGGGCTGGGTGGTATCGGGCTGGCTGTAGTACAGGGGGCACGACAGGCCGGAGCCGGACGAATTATTGCTGTTGATACCAATCCGGCTAAATTTGCCCTTGCCAGACATTTTGGTGCCACAGAATGTATTAATCCGAACGATTATCAGGAACCTATACAACAGGTAATTATTGGTCTGACTGAATGGGGCGTAGATCATAGTTTTGAGTGTATCGGTAATGTAGAAGTGATGCGTGCTGCTTTGGAATGCGCTCATCGGGGCTGGGGACAAAGCATTATTATCGGTGTCGCCGGTGCCGGTCAGGAAATAGCCACACGCCCTTTTCAGCTGGTTACCGGACGGGTATGGAAAGGATCTGCTTTCGGTGGGGTTAAAGGACGCTCACAACTGCCGCAGATGGTGGAAGAAGCCATGCAGGGTAAAATCGAGTTGACACCATTTATTACTCATACATTGCCGCTGACTGATATTAACCAGGCATTCGAGCTGATGCATACCGGCGAATCAATTCGTACAGTCATTTATTATTAATAATATGCGTATGTGCATACACATTATTAATGTAATTGCCTGTATTTCATCATGTTATAAACTCAATACGGATCCTTTAAAATGGCTGAAATTACTCTCCTGACCACCCATAAACTGTTTAACGGCGAACAACGACGTTACCGGCATTACAGTCACTCCAATCAATGTGACATGACATTTTCTGTCTATCTTCCGTCACGTGCCTTACAAGGCTACCGGCTGCCTGTACTGTATTGTCTGAGCGGGCTCACCTGTACTGATGAAAATTTTTCGATGAAAAGTGGTGCACAGCGTTTTGCTGCTGAATGGGGTATTGTTCTGGTTATGCCGGATACCAGTCCGCGCGGTACTGATGTAGCTGATGCAGATGTTCACTATCTGGGACAGGGAGCCGGTTTTTATCTTAATGCTACCCGGCAGCCATGGGCTCAGCATTACCAGATGTATGATTATGTGGTCACAGAACTGCCCGAACTTATCGAAAAACATTTTTCGGTCAACGAACAGCGTAGTTTATGCGGCCACAGTATGGGTGGTCATGGTGCGCTGATGATTGCCCTGAAAAATCCTCAGCGCTACGTTGCTGTATCGGCATTTGCTCCTATCGCCCATCCGGTAGCCGGATCATGGAGTCAGGCAGCATTCTCAACCTATCTGGGAACCAATCAGCAAGACTGGGCTGCATATGACAGTACCGAACTGATCAGCCGGTATCCGTTTTCATTACCAGTTCTTATCGATCAGGGAAGCGTGGATGAATACTATCCTGAGCAATTAAATCCACAGGATTTCGTTCAGGCAGCCAAAGCCAAAGGCATTAACATTCGGTATCATCTGCGTGAAAACTATGATCATAGCTATTATTTTGTCAGTACATTTATAGAAAGCCATATCAGCTTTCATGCCGAAGCATTCGGACTATAAATCACCAGACCGGTAAATTAACAGCTAAGCTTCAATCACGGATTCGCGCGCAAACGTTTTTTCACAGTAATGACAGCATAAACGGGTTTCGCCATGGCTCACCCGAACAGAAAAATGGCTCTTTACCGGTTCTCCATGGCTGGCACAATTGCTGTTCGGACAACGAAACACTTCACTGATACTTTCCGGCAAAGTCAGTGTACGTTTGCGTACTACCCGAAAATTTTCAATATCATTAACTGTAGCCTGCGGCGCGAACAAAGCCAAACGGTTAGCCGCAGCATCATCAAGATACTGACCGGAAATTTTAATAATATCCTTGCTGCCTGTGGATTTACTGCTCAGATTAAACCCTACCGTAACCGCATCACCGGAATGCAGCAATTTAAACTGGCGCAAAATAGTCAGCCCCTGCCCTACCGGGATGTGATCAATCACAGTACCATCTTTTATTGCCTCAACACTCAGTCTGGTCTGATTCATCATTGTTTATCCTTTTGCTCCAACTATATCAATATGTTCATTTAGAATCGCCGCCAGAATAGCCTGCCGCGCATACATACCATTATTGGCCTGCTGAAAATAATAAGCATGAATACTGTCATCGACATCTGCATGGATTTCATCCACACGCGGTAAAGGATGCAAAATACGCATATTCGGTTTAGCCTGCCCGAGCATAGCCGCACACAAATTAAAATGACCACTGATTCTGGCAAACTCCTGTTCATCGAACCGCTCACGCTGAATACGGGTCATATACAGAATATCAGCCCAGGCCAACGCTTCTTCGAGACTGCCGGAAGTCCGGTAATGTACGCCATTATCATCCAGCTGCTCACAAATATAAGCAGGCATTGCCAGAGTTGGCGGAGATACAAAAATAAATTCACACCCCCAGCGACTGAGAGCCTGCGCCAGTGAATGTACAGTACGGCCATATTTCAAATCACCAACTAAAGCAATTTTAAGATTCTGTAAATGCCCCTGCGTCTCATAAATGGTGACTAAATCCAGCAATGTCTGCGACGGATGCTGATTCGTACCGTCTCCTGCGTTAATAACAGGCACCCGGGCAAACTCACTGACTACCCGGGCTGCACCATCTTTCGGATGGCGCATTACAATTGCATCTGCATAATTACTGATAATTCTGGCGGTATCAGCAAGCGTTTCTCCCTTCTTGGCACTGGTATTGGCACCATCAGCAAAACCAATAACTTTACCGCCCAGCCGCTGGATAGCAGTTTCAAATGACAAACGGGTTCTCGTAGATGGTTCAAAAAAACACGAACCAATTAAACGTCCGTCTAATAAATCAGCCTGAGGCTGCTGTTTTAACTGTAAAGCGAGCGCCAGCAAAAATTCCAGCTGCGCAGTAGATAAATCATTAATAGAAATGAAATGTTGCCGATACAGCGGATTAGCCATAATTTAACCTTCAGCATTTATCAATAGGCACAAAAAAACCCGTCTTCAAACGGGTAATATCTTACGGAAATTAGCTGTACTGATGTAATACCTGTTCCAGACAATCTTGAACATCTGCTGCCAGTATTTGCATCACGCTATCATTCCCGTAATAATAAATTAATACAAATTATCGCATAAACAGCGCAATGATAAAAGCTGACCAAATTGAGTTACAATCAGCATTTCATTGCCTTTTTTATTTCTGCTTACATTGATTTACCATCAACTGGCACTGAATGTGCCCCTGTATTCGCTGCTTACTTATGCTCATACCACAGCCCTGCCCGCCGGTACACGGGTAGCAGTACGCTTTCGCAAACGTCTGATAGCCGCCATAGTATGGGAAAGTAATGTAGAACCGGAAATTGATATCAGCAAAATACGACCAATAGAATCAGTACTTTCTGATGACTGGCAATTGCCTGAAGACTGGCGCACATTACTCAGTTTTACTGCCCGCTATTATCACTATCCTCTCGGGCAGGCAGTAATGGCGGCGTTGCCAAAAGGACTGCGTCAGCCTGAAGTCGTGCAACTGCCCCGACCGGAAGTAATTTACACGTTAAATGCTCTGGGGCGTGAACAGCCTCCTCCACCGGCACGCTTTCACAAACAAAATGCATTATGGCAACATCTGCAAACAATATCTGCTACATTACAACAACTTAAGACCATACATTCTCAGGCTGCACATTATCTTAATCAGTGGCAACTACAAGGCTGGATACAGGCTACTTCAGTTCCGGCCTGCGGCAGCATTCCGGAAAGCCAGCATCAGCTTAATCAGCAACAACTGCTTGCCAGTACAACAGTACAGAATAAATTCGGCCAGTTTGCTCCATTTCTGTTATATGGCATTACAGGCAGCGGCAAAACAGAAGTTTATTTCGACATCATGGCCAAAATATTGCAGCAGGGCAAACAGGTTTTATTTTTGCTGCCCGAAATCAATCTGACCCCGCAATTGTTGCAGCGTGTGCGCCAGCGATTTCCACATACTATTACTGCTCTGCTGCACAGTCAGACTGCTGCCGGACAACGGACAACTAATTATCTTCAGGCAGCACTTGGACAGGCGGCTTTGATCATTGGCACCCGACTGGCTGTTTTCACTCCCATGCATAATCTGGGATTAATTGTAGTTGATGAAGAACATGATTACTCATTCAAGCAGGAAAGCGAACTGCGTTATCAGGCACGGGATCTGGCTGTGTGGCGTGCACAGCAGGCAGGATGTCCTATTGTACTGGGCAGTGCCACTCCGTCTCTGGAAAGCTGGTATAAAGCCCAGCAAAAAGATTATCAACTACTGCAATTAAGCGAACGCGCCCATATCAGTGCTCAATTACCGCAAATTCATCTGGTAGATATTCGCCGGTTACCACTGGATAATGGTTTGAGCGATATTATCAAACAAAAATTACAGACCAATTTTGCCAATGGTGGCTTAAGTATGGTCTATCTGAACCGTCGCGGCTTTGCTCCGGCTTTATTCTGCGCCGCCTGCGGGCATACTTTTGGCTGCCCTAACTGCTCGGCCAAGATGGTTTTACATCAGCATGCCGGTCAGCTGCGCTGTCATCACTGTGATTTTCACCAGCGTATTCCACATTGTTGCCCCGAATGCGGTAATCAGGATTTAACGGCTGTCGGGCAAGGAACACAACGCATAGAAGAAAACCTGCAATATCTGTTACCTAAGGCACGTATTCTGAGGGTAGACCGCGACAGTACCGCACACCGGCAGGATTGGTCAGATATTTACAGTAAAATCATTAACCGGCAGGTAGATATTCTGATCGGCACCCAGATGCTGGCCAAAGGCCATGATTTTCCGCAATTGAATCTGGTTGTTGTTTTAAATGCAGATAACAGTCTTTACAGTGCAGACTTTCGCGCACCAGAACGCTTGTTTGCCGAATTGATGCAAGTAAGCGGCCGTGCCGGCAGAGCAGAATGCAGCGGCGAAGTCTGGATACAAACCAGACAACCCGAACACAAAGTTTATCAGGCGCTGGCTGCACAAAATTATGTTACCTTTGCAACAGCAGAACTGACGGAAAGACAGGAACTGGGCATGCCCCCATTCAGCTATATGGCAGCTATTCGTGCTGACGCCAGAACCATGCGTGAAGCACAGGAACTCCTGCGACAGGCATTACAGGGTATCGGACAGCAACAGTCTTTACCGCCCAGTGTCAGTATTTTCGGACCAGTACCAATGTTAATGGCACGGCTGGCCGGTTATGAACGGGCACAGGTCTTTCTGGAAAGTCATAATCGACGCGAATTACATCACAGCATTACAATATGGCAAAGCTGGCTACTGCATCTGGAAAAAACCAGCCCGCACACACGCTGGCTGATTGATGTAGATCCGCTGGAAATGTGATACTTCCAATACCGTTAATAATTATTTTCGGCGCATCAACCGTTTCCATGCACGTGAAAGAAAAGATTTTGGTCTACTTTGCCGGGTAACCTCATTCCCAATATAACCAGCCTGAGAAGCTTTTGGAAAAGCGCCAAAAGGTTCAATAGCATAATTTTCAAGTCTATAACCTGCCTGCAGTGCCTCCTGATAATATTGATCATATAGTGCTATCAAATCTTTGCGCGGATGAGTCAGAATCTCACCATCAAACCAATGCTTCTGACCTGAAGCTGCTAGACGTGGAAGAGAATATTTATGGCTAAATTGAGTTCCCATATCTGAATAATGCAAAATTTTTATTTGCTCAATCGGCATACCTTCACCATCCACACAATTCCATGCTTCAGTGTATGGCTGAACCCATTCAGGATGCTTTTTGAATTTAGTCATCATTTTTATATGGGAATCGGGATCTGCCCGCAACACACTAATATCGGGAAGTTTTGATTTGGCTTTAGCGCAATCCCAGATACAAGTACATAAACGGGTAAAGTGTTTGCCTTTAGCATGATCATGTACTTCCTTAGCAGCTACAATTGCATTTCCCTCAATCGGGTGCTGCCACAAATCATTAATATCTGATAAAACGATTACATCCGCATCTAAATAAATAGCACGCCCCTCATAATTACAGGCTGCAGGAATACCCCAGCGAAAGCCTGAAAACGGTGTCGCCCACATTTCAGTATGCCAGCCGGCACCAGATTGAGGATCTGAATACCAGAAGCTTTCAGGATCATGGCTTAACTGCATCCAGACAATTTCCACTGGCCGCGATGTATGTTTATGAATGCTGTAATCCACTACCATCATCTGTTCCAGATCACAGTTATTCGGGTCACAACCTACAAAGATCTTAATTACATCGTTGCTCATGCATACACTCCCGATTTGCTTACGTTATAAAGATAATCGTAATCCTACCGCAAAAATACCAGTAAAAAAGATAATATTAACTAATTAATATTTGACATGAAACAAATAATATCCATCAAATTATAAATATCAGACCAAATCAGACCGACACATACTGGTTATCAATTATTAATTATTAATTCGTTTTAATAAGGCAGGTTAACAGATTAGCCGACAATATCTGCCATACTCTTAAAAATATAATAAGACTCAATTAATTTATCCATATCATAAATATAACTCACAGCCATTACCTCATCCGGCTGTAAGCGCAGGCGATATTCCTCCAGCTGCTGACGAATGGTATCAGGAGCACCCAGTAATGTGCAGGCAGTAAAGTTACGCACATAAGTTTCCTCCTCAGCTGTCCATAAACCATGCATATGAGGTACCGGTGGCTGTAACGGCGTCCGGCTATTGCGAACCAGCCCCAATACTGATTGAAACTGCGTAGTTTGTAGGTAACGAGCCTCTTCATCTGTTGCCGCAGCAACAACATTTAAACACAGCATAAAAAAAGGCTTACTCAGCTGTGCAGAAGGCTGAAAACGTTCACGGTAAATCGCTGCGGCCTCTTCCAGAAAACGTGGCGCAAAATGTGCAGCAAAAACATATGGCAGCCCCATTTGCGCCGCCAGATAAGCACTATCCGTACTGGACCCAAGTATATAGAGCGGAATATGTGTACCAATACCCGGATAGGCCTTTACTATTCCCTGACAACTCTCATCACCCAGATAACGTTGCAACTGCACCACATCATCAGCAAACTGTAATGAAACATCATTTAACTGCCGACGCAAAGCTGTAGCTGTTACCCTGTCAGTACCGGGTGCACGCCCCAATCCCAAATCAAGCCGGTGCGGATAAATGGTTGCTAAAGTGCCATACTGTTCTGCAACCATTAACGGACTGTGATTAGGCAGCATTACCCCTCCGCTGCCTACCCTTATCTTGTGGGTATGTGCCAGCGTATGACTAATCAATACCTGAGTGGCAGAGCTGACAACCATCGGCATATTATGATGTTCTGCAATCCAGTAACGCACAAAACCTGACTGTTCGGCAGCCTGGGCCAGACGCAACATATCCTGTATGGCCTCAGCAGCAGTACCTTTATCCCGACGTGGTACCAGATTCAGTATAGAGACAGGAATAGCCATAAATTTCCTCACATTGAAGAAAAACAGATATAAATTAAATTCGTCCTATGCAGAAAAAGAATACTCTGCCTGCGTATAAAAAACCGCTGCATAAATTATACAGCGGCCTTATACACAATCATGATACAGGCTTATTCCGGCAGTAACTCAATTTTACTCGGATCTCTTCCCTGCTGCTTGAGTGACACCACAGAGGTAAACAGCATATCGCTGGAAGAATTCAAAACTGTTTCAGCTGAGTCCTGAATTTCACTGATAACGAACCCTATTGCTACCACCTGAGCGGATATAGCCGGATCAATACCAAACATACTGCATGCTACCGGAATCAGTAACAGCGAACCGCCGGGCACTCCGGAAGCACCAAGAGCACATACCGTTGCCAGAATACTTAGCAACAATGTCTGAATAAAGCTCACATCCATACCCAAAGTATGCACAGTAGCCATCGTCATCGTCGTAATCGTGATAGCTGCTCCATTCATACTCATTGTTACGCCCAGAGGAATAGACAGCGAATAAATTTCTTCCGGCAATTGCATACGCTGAGCCAGACGAATATTTACCGGAATATTTGCCGCTGAACTACGGGTAAAAAACGCTGTAATTCCACTATAACGCAAACAGGTAAACACCAGCGGATATGGATTTTTACGAAAATTCAAAAATACAATCAGCGGATTAATCACCAGTGCCACAAACACCATCAGTCCCAGTAATACACCAATCAGCTCAAGATAATTCTTCAGTTTAGCCAAACCATCACTCGTAAAGTGGGAAGCAACCAGACCAAGTACGCCATAAGGCGCAATTGCAACGACAAGGCGAACTACCCAGATAGTGGCATCCGACCAGTTTTTAATCACTGATTTCGTTGCCTCACTACTCTGGCGTAATGCAATGCCTAATGCCGTCGACCATGCTAGAATACTCAGAAAATTACCGGTTGCCAATGCATCAACAGGATTATCTACAAACTTGAGCACAATATTCATAAGAATTTCTGCTACGCCTTCCGGTGGTTTTTCGGATATCGGCGGCACATCCATCACCAAATGAAGCGGATATAAAAAACTCACCGTTGATGCCAGTACTGCAGAAATCAGAACAGTAACAGCATATAACCAGGCGACTGACTTAATACTGGAAACATTATCAAATTTATTATTAACAATAGAAGATATGACTAATACAAAAACCAGGATCGGAGCAGCTGCTCGTAAAGCCTGAATAAATACTTTACCCAAAAATTCCAGTTTTACCCCATATTGCGGCAAAAAAGCAGCAATAAATGCGCCAATAATCATACATACCAGCATGCGCACAATCAGATTACTCTTAAATAATACCCATAAAAGCTTCTTCATTCACAATCCTTGGTTATAACCGGCTATAAATATATTGAAAACCAGATATCAGATATCATGAGACAAATGTATAAATTTACCAGCAATAAATCATGCCCATATATCGAATCTGTTATAACTCGCCCTTACAACTCTATAAAAATTTAACACAAATCATTTCAGGTTACTGAATAGATAACAAGTTTAGCATTAAAATATACAAAAACAGTTAATAATAAATCAAATATTTAAAATAATTAAAATTTATCATAATGTTATTAATCATTATTGACTGGATAAAACAAAAAAACAAAACTAAAATACTATACTTCATTACAGATCAAGATGTCTTTGACTAAGCAAACAATGGACTCACCTGCAAAAAACTACATATTATGTATGAAATGGGGGCAAAAATATAATGCCGAATATGTTAATCGCCTTTATAACATGGTAAAACGCCATTTAACGCTTCCATTTACTATGATTTGCCTGACAGATGATTCCAGAGGTATCAATCCGGCTGTTCAGTGTTATCCGCTAATACCACTGGATCTGCCTCAGGGTCTGCCTGAACGTGGCTGGAACAAACTGACAACATTCAGTGCAGATTTATATGGTTTACACGGTACAGCTTTATTTCTTGACATAGATATAGTCATCATTGATAACATAGACTGCTTCTTCACACATCCTTCCAGCCGTCAGGACGAAGTATGGATTATTCGTGACTGGAAAAAGCCGTGGCGAAAAGTAGGTAATAGCTCGGTATACCGATTTCAGATTGGTGCATTACCAGATTTAATGAACTATTTTCGCGAGCATTTCCAAACTATCCGTCAGCAATTTCGTCATGAACAAGCATTTTTATCATGGTATGTGCGTGAAAATCATAAACTAAGTTACTGGCCTGAAAACTGGTGCCTGAGCTATAAATATGACGTATTAAAAAAAATGCCTTATGCACTATGGCAGCCACCGAAAAAACCGGATTACGGCAAAATTATTATCTTTCACGGCGAAGTTAATCCTCCGGATGCCATCAAGGGAGGAGGAGGTAAATGGTATCGTAAAATATTACCAGCCCCGTGGTTAAAAGATTATTGGCAATAAGCGATCAAATCTATGAAAACAGTACAAGCACATGGTCGTTTTTTTATCATTGGTAATGCTGATGAACACAATAATATTGCTGACAAAATCAATAAAGATGATATAGTCATAAGATTTAATAATCCAAATCCAACTTGTCAGCTTATGGCAGATTGGGTTTTTATTGCCAATGGAACAATACAAATACGACATTTAAGTATAGAGCATCAGTTTTTCAGACCAGACACAGAAATTTTTTTTCGCTATAAAACAAATGATATTTTAAAATCCAGATATGAAAATATACCTATCAATAAAAAATTAAAGTATTGTTGGTACTTCTTCCGGTGGAAAAAAAAGTTCCAACTGGATCAATATTTGACTCATATAATCCCTCCTAGTGTACATTACGAATGTATAAAATTGCTATATCCTAATATTTTCCCCAGTACAGGACTTCTGGCTATTTATTATATATTACAATATCATCCAAAACATAAAATATTTCTTCACAATTTTACTTATCAGGGCTGGAAAGGGCACAACTGGAATAAGGAAAAAGCTCTTATCCAGACCTTAATAAGTGAAAAAAAACTGGAGTTTATTTAAAATATATATTTCAAACAGGTATAATTTATTTCGGAATAAATCTTATAATTTAAATTTAAATTTAAATTTAAATTTAAATTTAAAACCAACATATAATACTGAAATTTTTATAGCTTTATCATACATTTTTTGATTAATTAATAAATTAATTATCTGCCAAATAGAAATATTTTTTAAAGCAAAAAGTTCATTTGACAATTTTATTAACTCACCTTTCTCATTTATAGAAAGATTGGATTTGTTAATATTTTTCAATATTCTATAATAGTAAATAAATACTTTATATAATAAATATGCCTGAGCTTTTGTATCATGAACTACTTCGGCAGCATATCGTGCCTGATCAATATAGGCTTGAATACCATAAACTTGATTTACAGACATTTTTTGTGCAATTGAATTATTTCTAATGCGATAATGTACAATTGTTTCAGTTAAATAATAAAAATTCTGGCACTGCTGTAAGAATATTGGGGTATAAGCAATATCTTCATATGCCTTTATGTCAAAACTTACTTTATCCAGAATCAATTCCCGGCGAAATATTTTATTCCAGAAATAATGTTTACCGTCTAAAACTGATGTACGATAAATTCGTTGCGCCGAAGTCTTTACCAATCTATTTTCAGGATAAAATGACAATTTTTCATGATGCTTAATTTTTCCTGTGCCATCAAAAAAAACATCATAATTAAATAACACTAAATCAGGTTTGTCTTGTTCTAATATTGATAAAATCCTGTCAAAAAAAGATGACTCTACTATATCATCGGCATCAATAAACCATATATATTCAGCATTACTTGCATCAATCAGCTTACCCCTGGCTCGAGTTAAGCCGACATTTTCCAAACCGCACAATATATGTATATTTGCATTTGGATAAGTTAATTTAAAATCATTTATTAAACTCAAAGAATTATCTGTGGACGCGTCATTATAGAAAATTATTTCTATATTTGGTAATAAATTTAATGATAGCTTTTGTAGCAGCTCAGGTAAGTAGATATCAACATTGTAAACTGGAATCAAAATACTTAAACGCATTTATATCTTTCAATAATTATTCTAGATTAAATTGATTTTCAAAGTCTGATTTTAAAATCGGCACATAACTATGTTTCCCTTTTTTATATACTGAAATTTGACGCCATCCCATTCGTATTTGGGCTACTATACGGCGTATTTTAAAAATCCAGTACTGAATCCGATTATTAGCCATAGGCCTGGTATCATTAATAGAAGCAATAGTAGAAGTAAAGGGCAACATTAAATCAAGATTATAATTTTCACACTGATCCATCTGAATGGCAGCAGCCGGATATATCTGCCATGCATCTAATTCATAAGACTGACTTAGAAAAGCATCTGCCAAAGCAGGCCCAAATTTTTCAGCTCTATCTAAAAGCTTTCTCGCTCCTGACGGAAATAATACATATGCTGCAGAACCGTTACGATCTTGATATAAACGTCTTAATTGATAATCCGGAATCAAATCAATTGATTTTTTTCCCAGCCATTTACGTCGATAGCGGGTTTCCAGATTAACATAATCTTTTTCCGAATATTCATGTCCTAAGACTTTTAGAATATCTGGTACTTGTTTAGAGAGCAACGCATCATCTTCCAAAATCAACCATGGCTTATTTGTATTCAGTACATGTTGCCATGCATTTTTATGACTTAGAAAACAACCAACTTCTGCTCTGCGTAATTTCCGCTGCCATTTGTTGGCTAGCATTTCATATTCAGAAACAGTAAAATCAGAACATTCAACGGCAGCCAATCTATGCATAGGAATTTGTAATTTTTCCAGTTGATTTTTCTGGAAATTAAGTCTATCTTTAGATCTATCAAGATTGATAAGAAGTACCGGAATCATTTGTATATCGTCAAAATTAAATTTAGCTATTATAAAAGGAAACAGACTAACTTATAAAAAAGATATCAGATAAATTAACATTAATATACAATATAAAAGCAAAAATATAGATAAATAAAACCTTATTCAAATAAAATAATAAATATATTTTCAATTTTATTTAATAGTTTATTAATTACATATGTTATAAAAAAAACAGAATTAATTATTCAATAAATATTCAGTTAAAAATAGATATAATTAATTTAATTTACATGAAGTTTTACTAAGTATACCGCCCGGTTCAAATTTATTATACTTTAGCTTAGCATATACATAAGTTCAGCTAATAAATATTTTCTCATTATAATATTTGAAACATACATATATATTATAAAGCATATCATTTATTAGGAAGTGGTATCAAAAATATAAGGTCCATATTAACCAATTTATATTTTTTGGATAAATTAAAATTATTAAAGATAATAAATTATTTACTATATTCTAGAATATTAAATTAATCATATATATAAAAATATATCAGCTATTTACTTTATACAGCCCTTTAAAAGGCAAAATAAGTCTAACTGAACATTCAATATTGGATCAATCAAAATACAATGATTTCTTCTGAGCCAGAATTAAATTATTTATTCATAAATTAAATATTTTCAAAAATATATCTATTCTTTTAAGCTTATGTAATTTATAACCACATAATATTAAATATAAAATTTTGACTACAAGATAAATAAGTATTATTATTAATATAATATTAATATTTTATACATCAAACCAAACTACTTAAGTATAAAGGATAAGTAGATGGAACAACCAAACAATCAAGAAATAAACATTGTTTTATCATCAGACGACAATTATGCTATTTATATCCCCGTATTACTCGAATCAATATACAATACAGCCTCAAAAAATTATAAATATATCATTACTATAGCGGATGCTAATATATCAAATGATATAAAAGAATCTATTGCAAATAATGCAAAAAATTATTCTGAATTTACAATCAATTATGTATGTATTGATAATTTTGTAAATAAATATAGACATTTATTTGTTACATTTGCGCATTTTACTGTTTCTACGTATATCCGTTTTTTCATACCTGATATATTACCAAATATTAACAAAGTTATTTATTTAGACATTGACCTATTAATTAAGTCAGACATATCAAAACTATATGAGATTGATATTAACAATTATATGGTTGCTGCTGCTGTAGATGCCTGTTACGCTCGTGAACTATATTACAATAAACGTAACGAAGTATCTTACACTGAAAATGTTATTGGTTTACCCAAAGGTGTACCAGAATTCAATGCCGGCGTATTATTAATTAATTTAGAAAAATGGAGAAAAGCAAATTTAACTCAAAAATGTCTTGATAAGTTAGGTGAAATTGGTGTACCAAGAGTATTAGATCAATGTGTATTAAATGCAGTTATTAAACAAGAAGATATCTATAAACTGCCTGTTGAATGGAATTATGTCTGGCATGCACAATTAGAGAATCTTGAAGCAATAACTAAATCAAATATATTTAACGAAGTTATAAAAGAATATAATGAGAAAATTAATCAGATAAAAATTATTCACTATACATCAAGCGTCAAACCGTGGAATATCTATGGACCACATTCAGATGTACATGTACTAGAGTATCTGGCAGAAGAATGGTGGTCAACAGCATCTAGAACTGAAATTTTTACTAAATTATTAATTTTGCAAGCAAAGAAATCCATTACTAGCAATAAATTGACAAATAATGTAAATAATACCAAAAGGATATATATATTTAATCTTAGAATGTTTAAAGTTAAACAACTAGAACGCTCTAAAATTTATTATTTATTTAATATTCCAATATTAAAAATAAAAACTTACTTTTGAATATTGATTTTTAAAATTTTTAATACTGAAATTAGTTTCAATTCTTTATTGAAAAAAATTATCAAATTACTTTTATTAAGTCGAATAAAACAAATTTGCCAGCTGTTTTTGTTAATTAACTAAGGCATAGTAATATTATTATGTCTTAGTTAATTAAAGCCAGATAAACAAAAATAAATTAAAATAATTCTTTTATGGTTACATTGAATATACCGACCAGTTAAACAACCATATCTTCATATCATCTTTAACCTTACATTAGCAATACAAACATTCTCTATATAATTTATTGATCGTATTGCATATTATATAATTTCGCATAACGTCCGTTATGCTGTAATAAAAATTTATGTTTACCTTGTTCTACTATTTTTCCTTCATGCATAACAATAATATTATCTGCTTTTTCAATTGTTGATAGTCGATGTGCTATTACTATAGTAGTTCGATTTTTCATTAACAAATCTAATGCTGATTGTACGAGCCGCTCAGACTCACTGTCTAATGCACTTGTGGCTTCATCTAGTATTAATATAGGTGCATCTTTCAGCAATGCTCGGGCAATTGCTATTCTTTGTCTTTGTCCACCCGACAATTTCATACCCATATCACCAACGAAAGTTTCCAAACCATCTGATAATTTTTCAATAAACCCCCAGGCATTAGCAGCTTTTGCCGCTGCTATAATCTGCTCTCTTGTGGCTGTCGGATAACCATATTTTATATTATTTTCAATAGTATCGTTAAATAAAACAACATCCTGGCTCACTAACGCCATTTTACTTCTTAAAGACGTTAATTCATATTTATTAATATCGATGCCATCAATCGTTAACTGACCACTGGTTATTTCAAAAAATCTTGGAATTAAATTTGCTGTTGAGGTTTTACCACAGCCAGATTCCCCTACTAAAGCAACAACAGTCCCTTTTTTAATTATTAAATCAATATGATCTAATGCATTTTTTTCCGCATCCCTATACTTTAAGACTACATCTTTTAACTCAATATCGCCTGGTTCATCTGACATCGTTATAGTGCCGGAGTTATCTTCATCTTTTAATTTCAGAAAAGAAAAAACACTGGTTGCAGCAATAATACCGCCCTGTAAAACAGAATTAACATTAGTAATACGTTTTAAGGGGTCAAACATCATTAACATTGCTGTTAAAAAAGACATAAAATCGCCAGCAGTAAAACCAGCATGCGCAGCACGTTGTGCTGCTACATACAAAATAGCTGAGAGAGACGTGGCAATAAGCAATTGTGTTGAAGCACTGGCAATTGAAGTATACGATTGTCGCCGCACAGCAATAGAGCGCAATTCTTTATTAACTTTCTCAAAACGTCCTGCTTCATATTTTTGACCACCATAAACACGCACTACACGTGTACCATCTATGGCCTCGGTGAGTATCTGTACAACTTCACCCATTCCATTTTGTGCTCTTGATGCTAATTTACGGATACGACTATTGATATTTCTTACTAACAATGCAATTAATGGAATAGTAACAAATGTAATTAAGGTTAATTTCCAGTCAAGCCAGAATAACCAGCATAATAGACCTAAAACCGTTACACCATCTTTAGCTATTATAGTGATAACATCAAATCCGGCTCCGGTAATACTTCTGGCATCATTCGTGATACGTGAAACCATATGTCCCCGGCTATGTTCACTATAATAACCTATAGGTAACATCATCATTTTTGCGAAGAGGTCACGTTGAATATTTTGCACCATAATATTGGAGATGTATGCACTAGTATACTCATTTATATAATTTGCAATACCTCGCAAAATAAATAGACCAATAATTTCCAGCGGTACCCATTTCATGGCTTCAATATTTTTATCAACAAAGCCATTATCTATGATAGGTTTCAATAATGCAGCAAACCACGGACCGGCAATACCAACAGTTATCATGGCAAAAATTGAAATAAAAAAATAACCTAGTAATTTACTCATATAAGGATATAAATTACGGTATAACTCTCTCAAAGAGTAAAAATCACTGTGTTTTTTCATTAAACTCAATCATATTACGATCAATACTTATTGAATTATAAATTATATTGGCTGTAAAAAGACATTGTGCCAATTTTTATCTATCCTAGTATGTATATTTATACTAATACAGGTCAAAACATTTACAGTATTAAAATACACTACTGTCCGATCATATCAAGTACTCAATAATGTTTTGACTGGTTACCCAGAATAAAAATTAGGCTAACTGGAATAAAATAATTCTGAAAACGTACGGGAAATTCAGGTTTACATCAAAAGTATAAATATGTATACAGACATCATCTACTGTTATTATTGAATTAAACTGCCTGTGACCGGATGTATTGGTAAATTTACCGCACATAAACATATATTATTACTACCAAAATTTCGTTAAATGCTTATGCCGGCAATATTTTATAGTTAAGTTATATGTAATTTGCATATTTACGCTCCACATTTAGAAACTTTTAGCCAAAAGCTATGATGAAATCGGCAAATTAAACTTAGCGGATATTGCATTTATGTTTATTCCTTTTGAACCGACATGTTTAACCACATTGTAACAGGATAATCAGCTTTCTCATGATTGCTTTCAGAAGCGGATTGCTCTATTTAGTTTTAGCATTCTTTACTGGCTACACAGTGCGCATAGCTGCCTCTTTATATAACAAAGTAAGATTCTGATTTAAGTATAAGCAAATTTATATTATAACCAATGAGTTTATTTCATAACTGGTATATATTTTTACTTTTAAAGACTCAAATGTTCCTTGGCTAAATAATATTAATCTGTATTTATAATAAAATAGACTACTTTATTTGATAATTCTTTAATTGTGATGCTAACTACTGTAATAGTAATTGTCTCTGATTAATAAATTTGTCATTTAGTCAGTATACTTTCACTGATAAATCTGAAGCATTTATCTAAGTTACTTTAATATTAAATGCCAATTAAATATTAAAGCTTTTTAATTTTTTTCTGCTATATCAAGATATCTATTATACATACAACATAAAATCATTTAGCGCCATCGGTGGTTTTGGCATTAAAATGCTCGGAATTAATTTAAAAAATATTTAAATTAATACAGAAACACAGAGATTTAATTATGAATTTTTTAATAACAGGCGGTGCAGGGTTTATTGGTTCAACAATGATTAAATTCTTGATTAATCAAACCAATCATTCCGTATTAAATATTGATAAACTTACTTATGCTGCAAATATTGATTCATTGAAAACTGTCTCAAATAGTCCTCGTTACCAATTCTGTCAAACTGATATTTGTAATCAGACTGAATTAACTACCATTATCAAATCTTTCAGACCAGATATTGTGATGCATTTCGCAGCTGAAAGCCACGTTGATCGTTCTATTAATACACCAGAAACGTTTATTAAAACCAATATTATCGGTACATATACATTGCTGGAAATGGTTTTGAATTATTGGCAACAACTTGATTCAATTCATAAAGAGGCTTTCCGCTTTCACCATATATCAACTGATGAGGTCTATGGTGATATAGAACATCCAAATGACTTTTGTACAGAACTATGGCCCTACAGACCTAGTTCACCTTACTCTGCCAGTAAGGCAAGTGCAGATCATCTGGTAAGAGCCTGGCATCGAACATATGGATTACCAGTTATTATTACCAATTGCACTAATAATTTTGGTCCGTATCAATATCCGGAAAAATTAATTCCCCTGACCATTTTAAATGCTATACGCAATATGCCGATTGAAGTATATGGTGATGGTAAACAAATACGTGACTGGCTGTATGTGGAAGATCATGTACGTGCCCTTTATCTGGTAGTCACAAAAGGACGAATTGGTGAAACCTACAATATATGCGGAAATAATCAATACCAGAATCTTGAAATTATTCAAATGATCTGTGATATTCTTGCACTAAAACGACCTGGCGATTATAAACAATTAATTACTTTCATAAATGACCGACCTGGTCATGATGTGCGATATGCATTAGACAGATCTAAAATTGAAGGTGAATTAGGCTGGAAACCCTTAAAGTCATTTTATTCATCATTATATAAAACTGTTAACTGGTATCTCAATAACTATTAAATAGTAAATTTTCACACTTTAAATATATGCCTCTAATTTCTATATATATAAAATAGTTAAAATTATTTGTATGCTCGCAATTGTATATTGATTATGAATATTATTGATACTCCGTTTGATGATTTATTAATTTTTGAACCCGATATCTTTTCTGACAATCGGGGCTGGTTTATGGAAAGTTTCAATCAATATCAATTTGAACAGGCTCTTCAGACTCGTAAACATACCTGTCCTGTTTTTGTTCAGGATAATCATTCACTATCACACAAAGGGGTGATTCGCGGTTTGCATTATCAAACTACTCCACATGAACAAGGTAAACTAATTAGAGTAATTCAGGGACGTGCCTGGGATGTAGCTGTTGATATACGACCATACTCTGCTATGTTCGGTCAATGGTACGGAGTAGAACTTTCTGCAGAAAATCATCGTCAGTTCTGGATACCAGCAGGCTATGCGCATGGTTTTATCGCTCTGGAAAACAATACTCAGGTTTTATATAAAACTACTGATTTTTATTCAAAAGAATGTGAGCGTTGTCTGTTATGGAATGATTCTGAGCTAGCCATTACATGGCCTATAAGCTCTGATATGGTAGTTAGCCAAACAGTTAAAGATGCTCAGGCACCAGATTTCGCACATTTTAAACGATATATATTAGGTTAAGACCTTTATTTTATTTTAACAATACCATTAACTTTATCATTTGAACTACAATTAATTCATCGTTCGATACTGCTTGGATAAATGGTTTACGGGAATGATTTTAAATAGTTCCTGTGAAAATTCAGGCGTGATACTATTACATCTTCTGTGATTCAGTTTGTTCGGTATAAATTTATTATGATGGCTGTTCCTTTAGGTATATGGCTTGTTTGGATTATTTTACTTTTATTAATATCTTTTTTGGTTTATTTAATATCTTATCAAAAGTTACTAAAGGAACGCCAGGCCGGACATATTCTCTTATCTGAAGCCCAAAATGATCTAAGTCGAATCCAGGCAGAAGTAAATAATCTACACCAAATCAATCAGAATTATAATGCTGAGCTTTGTAATTGCCGCCAAGAGTTACAGATCGTACATAAACGTTTAAGTGCAGCCGAAGCTGTTAATGCTCAATTAACCGATATTCAGAGTGCTTTAGAGCGGGAACAGCAAATGTGCCGGTCTGTTTCTACCCAACTGGCAGCAGCAGAACAGCAACTACAAGACTGGCAGTTACGTAGTGAGGAATGGCATTTGCGTGAAGAAGAGTTTCTAAAGGTACAGGAAGAATTAAATCATGTGCGTGTGGAAAATAGTCGTCTGACTACACAGTTAAAGCATGAACGTGAAACTTATGATGAAAAGCTGACTTTGCTTAATGAAGCCCGTGTTAGTCTGACTGATCAGTTTAAATCACTGGCCAATGATATACTTGAAGAAAAAAGTAAACGTTTCAGTGAACAGAATCAAACTAGTCTTAATCAGTTATTAACTCCCTTACATGAACGTATGCAGGGATTTAGTCAGCTTGTACAAAATACTTATGAAAAAGAAGCTAAAGAGCGCACTACTCTTGAAACAGAACTGAAACATTTACAGCAGTTAAATGCGCAGCTGCACAATGATGCTAAAGCACTTACAGATGCATTAACTGGTACCCAGAATAAAAATCAGGGTAACTGGGGCGAAATGATTCTGGAAAAAGTGCTGGAAAATTCAGGTTTACATAAGGGGCGTGAATATGTTTTACAGGCATCCTCTACTGTTATTGATGAGGATGGCCGGCAGCGCCGGCTGCAACCGGATGTTCTGGTGAATTTACCGGAGAATAAACAGATCGTTATTGATGCAAAAACTTCGTTAACTGCTTATGTACGCTATACTCAGGCAACAGATCCCGGTTCTGCGACCAAAGCACTGGCAGCCCATATTCAGTCGGTACGCCAGCATATTAAGGATCTTTCAGCTAAAAGCTATGATGAAATTGACGGGTTAAATACACTGGATTTTGTGTTCATGTTTATTCCGGTTGAACCGGCATACCTACTTGCCTTGCAACAGGATAATCAGCTTTTTGATGATTGTTTTCAGAAACGGATTATGCTGGTCGGACCCAGCACCTTACTGGCGACATTACGTACAATTGCGCATATCTGGCGTAATGAACAGCAAAACCAGAATGCTTTGGCTATAGCCAAAGAAGGCGGCAAACTATATGACAAATTTGTTGGTTTTGTGAATACGCTTGAAGGTGTAGGTAAAAATCTGGATCAGGCTCAGGGACAATTTCAGAAAGCAATGGGGCAATTAGTAAACGGACGTGGTAATCTGGTAAGTAAAGCCAATAAATTACGTCAATTAGGTGTACAAAGCGGTAAAATTTTACCAGAACATTATCAAATCTCAGAAGACGACGAGGAAGAACTAACGCTGTCTATTCCTGATTCACTTTGAAAAAAGTTCGCCATTTATTTTAATGTATTGATGATTTAAATATGATTTTGTTTAAGTATATATCAGCAACTTAAATTATAAACTAACTTACAAGAGCTGTTGACAGACAGTATTTTTAACCATCTTGCCAATTACATAAATAATTAATATTTATGTAGTCTTTCAGGCATATATCATTTGATGCTGGATTGTATCCGAATGACTCAAACTGATTCTCAATCATCTGTTCCATTATTACGCAGAATTTTTAGCCGACATATGCTGATATGTATATTTACAGGTTTCAGCTCCGGTTTGCCGTTATATTTTCTGATTAATCTGATTCCGGCATGGTTAAGTAGTGAACATATAGATTTGGCTACTATTGGTTTATTTTCCATTATCGGCCTGCCTTTTACCTGGAAATTTTTATGGTCCCCATTGATGGATTCAGTTAAATTACCATGGCTGGGGAGACGGCGTGGCTGGATGCTTATCACACAAGTTGCATTATTGCTGACTTTACTCGGTTACATCGGGCTTAATCCTAATCAGAATATGACAACTATAAAAATCCTGTCTGTGTTCGTAGCCTTTTTTGCGGCCAGTCAGGATATTGTTCTGGATGCTTTCCGGCGTGAAATATTGCAGGATAATGAGTTAGGATTAGGTAATACGATTCATGTTTATGCCTATCGTATTGCCGCACTTGTACCGGGTTCCTTATCATTGATTCTGGCTGACACATATCCATGGTCGACAGTATTCGCCATTACCGCATTATTTATGCTTCCTGGTCTGTTTATGACGCTCTTTCTGGCACAAGAACCCAAACTTCCGGTAATTACTCATAAATCTTTTAAACAAACAGTTACTGAGCCTTTTAATGAATTTTTTAATCGTAAAGGTGTTGAAAGTGCGTTGCTGATACTGTGTTTTATTTTTTTGTATAAACTGGGTGACAGTATGGCTACTGCACTGGCTACACCTTTTTATCAAAAAATGGGCTTCAGTAATAAAGATATCGGTCTTATTGCTAAAAATGCCGGTTTGTGGCCAACAATTATTGCTGGCATTCTGGGCGGGATCTGGATGATTAAATTAGGTATTAATCGTGCTTTATGGCTATTCGGGCTGGTACAGGTTTTTTCTATATTGGGATTTGTCTGGCTGGCAAGTCAGGGACCTTTTGCCGTAATCGGTTTAAAGCAGCAGTTAATGCTGGCAACCGTTATTGGCGTTGAAGCAATTGGTGTGGGTCTGGGTACGGTTGCTTTTGTGGCTTATATGGCACGTGAAACCAATCCTGCTTTTACTGCCACACAACTGGCATTATTTACCAGTCTGGCAGCAGTACCAAGAACTTTGATTAATGCAACAACCGGTTATCTGATTAACTGGCTGGGCTACGTCAATTTTTTCTGGTTATGCTTTTTTCTGGCATTACCCGGTATGCTGTTATTAATAACAGTTGCGCCATGGAATAAAAACGTAACAGATACTTAGTACTGCTTGTACATATAATTAAACTAAAAAGAGATTATCAGAACTTAGTTTGTGCCTGATTCAAAAGCCAATTGGCAAACTGAATGATCTGGTTCAATTCAGAATATATAATTCTGCATATTTGCATTAAAGCTTCAATAATCAGGTTTTGCAGGATAAATTTGAACTCTTTGTCAGTTAAATGCAAGCCTGATTAGCGTAAATATGGATTATGCAGTTTCTCATGACCGATAGTAGTCATAGGACCATGCCCCGGCAAAACACGAGTACTATCTGGCAAAGTTAGTAGTTTACTTTGAATCCCATGAATTAAATCAGCATGATTTCCGCCTGGAAAATCAGTACGGCCGATAGATTCACGGAATAAAACATCACCAGCAATCAATAAATTATTTTCCTGATTGTAAAACACAACATGACCGGGCGTATGACCGGGTATGTGATAAACAATAAATTTATGTTCACCAACGGATAATTCATCGCCATCTTCCAACCAGCTTGTGGGAGTAAGTGGTTTACTAACCGGAAAACCATAATTAGCGGTAATTTCAGGTAATGCCTGCAACCAATAATCATCAGACTGATGCGGCCCCAACACAGGGACACTTTGCTGCTCAGTTAAATCGGCTACACCACTGGCATGATCAAGATGTCCATGTGTTAACCAGATAGCCTGCAGTTTAAGCTGGTGCTGGCTGACTGCAGATAATAAACGTTCAGCCTCTCCGCCAACATCAGTTAGTACAGCTTCCCTGCTGACATCATCCCAAAGCAATGCTGCATTTTGTTGAAATGGTGTTACTGGTATCACTTGAATTTGTAAAGCCATTATTTTCTCTTATTTTGCTACAAATTTATAAGAATAGTGCTTTGCTTAAAAAATATATACTCATGAATAATAGTAAACAGGCAAAACATTGTTTCAGCATTGTCGGTGAAAGCCGATGAGCTACTTTAGCACCCTGTTTGGCAGTGATAAAGCTCATAATACTTATACCAATAAATGCGTAAATATGAACATAACCAATGGTATGAGCTATATCAATGTGTTCATGCGCTCCAAAGAATATAAAGCCTAATGCCCCAGCAATCGCAATCGGCAAACCACATGCAGCGGAGGATCCTACTGCCTGTTGCATTGCTATTCCGCTTCGATTCAGATAAGGCACTGTTAAACTTCCGCCTCCGATACCAAATAAAGCAGATGCCAGGCCAATAACAACACCTGCCAACCAGTGCCAGCGTGGATTAATTAACGGCCTGTTCTGTCTGCTGGATTTTACCCGGACACTGCGAAGCATATTGCTGCCAACGAACAAAGTAAAAATACCGATAACCAGTTGCAATTTCTGACCGGATAAAGCATCGGCAATAGCCGCACCTGCGAATGAGCCAAATACAAGTCCAGGAGTTAACCGTCCTACCACCGGCCAGAGCACTGCATGATTTTTATTATGAGCCAGCATGGAACTGACTGATGTAACCATAATAGTGGCTAAGGATGTGCCAAGCGCAAGATGCATGGTGACAGCCTCACCATAGCCCGCATGCATAAAGACTATATAGAGTATAGGAACAACAATTAAACCGCCGCCTACTCCGAACAGACCGGCAGCAAAGCCGGCTACCGCACCGATTATTAAATAAGCAAGCAGTTCCATAGATTATTTTTTTGCTGCACTAATACTGTATATTAATGGCGAAAGTGGCGTACTCCGGTTACGACCATTGCTATACCATGCTCATTGGCTGCATTAATCACCTCTTCATCCCGTACAGAACCGCCAGGCTGAATAATGGCTTTAATACCCTGCGCAGCAATTACATCTACGCCATCTCTGAAAGGAAAAAATGCATCTGAGGCAGCACAGGCACCTGCCAGCTCAAAACCTGCATCCTGTGCCTTACGGGCAGCGATTCTGGTTGAATCGACTCTGCTCATCTGACCGGCCCCGATACCGTAGGTTTGACCGTCTTTGCCAAAAACAATTGCATTCGATTTTACGTATTTCGCCACTTTCCATACAAACAGTAAATCATGCATTTCCTGTTCAGTCGGTGATCGTAATGTGACTACCTGCAATTGTGCTTTTTCGATCTGATGATTATCCGGTGTCTGTACCAGCAGACCACCGCCAACACGCTTTAATTCAAACTGATTGGCTCCGGCTGACAAGGGAATTTCAAGCACACGTACATTTTTTTTAGCAGCAATAATGGCTTTTGCCTCTGCACTGAATCCGGGTGCCATTAATACCTCAAGAAACTGACCGGTAACTGCTTCTACTGTTGCTGCATCTACCTCACGGTTAAACGCGATAATACCGCCAAATGCACTGGTTGTATCGGTAGCAAATGCCAGACGGTAAGCGGTTAACGTATCCGCTGCAACTGCTACTCCGCAAGGGTTAGCATGCTTAACGATAACACAGGCTGGCTGAGTAAAAGATTTAACAGCCTCCCACGCTGCATCGGCATCAGCAATATTGTTATACGATAATTCTTTGCCTTGCAATTGCTGATAATTAGCCAGACTACCGGCAGCCGGTTTCACATCACGATAAAATGCTGCCTGCTGATGAGGATTTTCTCCATAGCGTAAATCCTGCACTTTCAACCAGTTCTGGTTATATTGCTGAGGAAAAATGTGTAATTGCGGCTTTCCGGACAGATTCTTATCGTCAATACAAGTCAGGTAATTAGTGATCATGCCGTCATATTGAGCTGTATGGGCAAAAGCTTTTCGTGCCAGATTAAAACGCGTTTGCATAGATAAACTGCCAAGCTGCTGTATTTCGGCAATAACGGCTTCATAATCATGATAATCTGTAACAATGGCTACATCCCGCCAGTTTTTGGCCGCAGAACGCACCATTGTCGGACCACCAATATCAATGTTTTCAATAGCATCTTCCAGTGTGCAGTCAGGTTTAGCTACTGTTGCCGCAAATGGATACAAATTTACACAAACCAGATCAATGGTTCCAATATCATGCTCTGCCATTTGTGCTACATGCTCAGGACAGTCACGCCGTCCCAGAATACCGCCATGAATTTTCGGATGTAATGTTTTAACCCGTCCGTCCAGCATTTCCGGAAAACCGGTATAGTCTGCCACTTCGGTGACAGCAATACCGGCATCAGCCAGTAAACTGGCTGTGCCGCCGGTTGACAGCAATTCAACTCCTAATTGTGCCAGCTGATGCGCAAATTCAATTACACCAGTTTTGTCTGATACACTCAGCAGTGCCCGTTTGATTACAGCCATAATTTCTCCCTTAATATGCGAATATTACTGATTTAATCCAGCAGATGATGCTGGATTAATTTTTTACGTAAAGTATTGCGGTTCAAACCAAGAATTTGTGCTGCACGTGTCTGATTGTTATCACATACGTCCATTACACAACGTAATAGCGGTAGTTCCATCTGCTGTAATACCATATCATATACTGCACAAGGTGTTTCACCATCAAGATCAGCAAAATATTGACGTACATTTGCCTCTATACATTGAGCGATACTAACTTTAGGCATTTCACTCATTTACATTTTCCTTATATAACTCAGGGCAAACTGCTTATTGCTCACGGTAATCACATGGCCACTCTGTTAATTGTGCTACTTGCCTGTCCAGAAAATCATTAACCAGCTGCAACTGTATTTGCGCATCATCTCTCGTATTCACCTGTCTGCGAAAAATTTCACCTTCCGGTAAACCAGACACATACCAGCCAATATGTTTACGGGCAATGCGCACCCCCGTAAATATCCCGTAAAAATCATGTATAGCAGAAACATGATTAACTATAATCTGTGCATGCTCCGCTACGGTCAGTGCCTGCGGTAAACAACCATGCTTATAGTAATGTACCAAATCACGGAACAACCATGGCTGTCCCTGTGCAGCGCGCCCGATCATCACACCATCGGCTCCGGTTTGTTGTTTTATATCAATCGCTTTTTGCGGGCTGGTAATATCACCGTTAACCCATAATGGCAGGTTTATCTTCTGTCGTACTTGTGTAATCAGATCATAACTTGCCGTTCCCCGGTACATTTGCGTTCGTGTTCGGCCGTGGATAGCAAGAGCAGCAATTCCTGCCTGTTCAGCTATTTGCGCAATGGTTAAAATATTACGATGATCGTCATCCCATCCCAGACGGGTTTTCAGCGTTACCGGAACATCAACTGCGCCGACAACGGTTTGCAAAATAGCCTTAACCAGCGATTCATTTTGTAATAGAGCACTGCCAGCCAATACATTACATACTTTTTTTGCCGGGCAGCCCATATTAATATCAATTACTTCAGCACCACGAGCTACATTATAACAGGCAGCCTCGGCCAGCTGCTGCGGATCACTACCCGCAATCTGTACTACTCTGACCCCGCTTTCACCGTCGTAGTCTGCCCGCTGCAAAGTCTTACGAGTTTTCTGTAAATATGGATCACTTGTAATCATTTCACTTACAGCCCAGCCTGCACCAAATTCACGGCATAACTGACGGAAAGGTTTATCAGTTATACCTGCCATCGGAGCTAAGGCAAACGGAGTAGCAAGCTGATAACAACCAATTTGCATAATTGCTAAATCAAACGGAGAAAGAAGAATAAATATCTAAATATTGTACATTTTTTAGGCACTCACTCCAAATATAAATAATATTATTAATCTAGTACATTGATTAATTTAAAAAAATTATTTCTTAAATATAAAATAGTTTTAGCCAGATAATACTATAGCTCAGTTTGTATTCCGCGACTTGCTTTCAGATGTTCGAAATAGATATTTGCTGCATCGGTTAAATACCGATTAATCAATTATGTGTAAAATACTAACCAACAGGCCAGAATATAATAAATTTTATGCTATCTATTTATATTTATCTCTGCTGTAATAAAGCGACTATGTCAAAATGTCAGCACTTGGATAAGAAGATATAAAACAGCCTGTCGACTTGTTGGTCAAATAACCACAAGCAGATTACAGGTGATATTTAAAGTGATTTTAAAGCTTGCTGGCAATATTTATTTTATTTTGTGTGAAGTTAAATGATCTTAGGTACAGTTAACTGGCAGGAAGATATTGAAAGCTACAAATACAGTCCATCATACTAAAAGAGCAGCTTAATAAAGTTTTATTAAGATAAAAAACTCTATTAAGCTGCCGGATACTATTCAGATAACAATTATTCTATCCATTGAAGAATTTGTTGCTGAATTTTTTCTGCACTTAATCCCATTTGCGCTAACAATCGTGCTGTATCACCATGTTCAGTAACAATATCAGGAATTCCGAGTGTCAAAACAGGTTTAGTCAGATTATGCTGTACCAGCGCTTCAAGCACAGCACTTCCTGCACCGCCAATTTTACTGTTTTCTTCAAGCGTAACTATATAATCATGTTCTGCTGCCAGCTGTACTAATAACTCTGTATCCAGTGGTTTGACAAAACGCATATCTGCTACTGTAGCATCAATAGCATTAGCTACAGTCAGTGCCGGTTGTACCATACTACCAAACGCTACCAAAGCAATTTTACTTCCTTTGCGGCGTACTACTCCCTTACCAATTGCTACTGTGGACAAATCTGATCCCGCTTCGATACCGGTACCCGTACCACGCGGATAACGCACAGCTGCCGGCTGATTAAGCTGATAGCAGCTTGATAATAGTAAACGGCATTCGCGTTCATCACTAGGAACAGCAATTACCAGATTGGGTACACAGCGCAAATAGCTTAAATCATAGACACCCGCATGTGTCGGACCATCTGCACCGACAATTCCGCCGCGATCAATAGCAAACAAAACCGGCAAATTCTGTAATGCCACATCATGAATCAGCTGATCGTAAGCACGTTGCAGAAAAGTTGAATAAATTGCTACAACCGGCTTCATCTGCTCACAGGCAAGTCCGGCAGCAAAAGTAACCGCATGCTGTTCTGCAATACCTACATCAAAATAACGTTCAGGATAAAGCTTCTCAAACTCTACCAGACCACTGCCTTCACGCATTGCCGGAGTAATGGCCAGTAATTTATTGTCTGCTGCGGCCTGATCGATTATCCACTGACTAAAAATCTGTGTATAAGTGGGTTTAGCAGCCCCGGCAGATGAATACAAACCCTGCTGAGGATCAAATGCACTGACAGCATGGAATGCAACTGGATCATTTTCTGCCAGTTTATAGCCATGCCCTTTTTTAGTAATAATATGCAACAATTGCGGCCCTTTACGGCTGCGCATTTCCTGCAATACATCTACCAGCTGAATCACATCATGCCCGTCAACCGGACCGGAATAGGTAAATCCAAAATTATCAAATAATGATAAAGTTTCAGAGCTGGTGCTTTCTTCAATCAGCCCCTTAATTTTATTTTCTACCCGCTGAGCCACATCCAGAGCACCCGGAACCAGACTCAGCACTTTTTCTGATTTGTGCTTGATAGATTTCACTAAGTCTTTTACATCATGCAAAGGATTTTTCGCTAAATATTTGGGTAAAGCTCCCACATTAGGTGAAATAGACATTTCGTTATCGTTGAGAATAACCAGCAAATCTATGTCCATATCTCCGGCATTATTCAACGCTTCAAATGCCTGCCCAGCCGTCATTGCCCCGTCACCAATAATAGCCACACTACGATTGGTTTTATGCTGTAATTTATCAGCAACAGCCATACCCAGAGCAGCACCAATCGAAGTAGAGGAATGACCGACGCCAAACACGTCGTATTTAGACTCGCTTCGTTTAGGAAAACCGGCCAGACCTCCGCATTGACGCATTGTACTCATGCGTTGCTTACGTCCGGTCAGAATTTTATGCGGATAACTCTGATGCCCTACATCCCAAATCAGATGGTCATATGGCGTCTGATATACATAATGCAAAGCAACAGTTAACTCAACTGCCCCGAGATTACTGGCAAAGTGTCCACCTGTTTTACTTACTGATTCCAGTAAATAGGCACGTAATTCATCGGCCAGCTCAGGTAACTGTGTTTTTTGTAAACGACGAACATCCTGCGGTAAATCAATGGTATCAAGCAGTGGTGTAGGATTCATGATCAGACTTTGCTTATTATTAATTTATTAATCCGGGTGACAGATCAAATACCTGTCAAATAAATGCAGAGTAATTATATACCAGCATACCCCCTGCACGGGGGTATTTCATTATATGACGAAAAATTATTTTTATCCGGATTCATCCAAATAATTTCAGTCAATCAAAACAATTCAATCTTAAATTACCAATCCACACTATTGAATTACTCACGATGATATGGATGATTATTCAGAATCGACTGTGCACGATAAAGCTGCTCTGTCAGCAATACCCGCACCATACCATGAGGTAAAGTAAGACTGGAGAGCCGCAATAACAAATTCGCTCGCTGTTTTAAACCATCAGTCATACCATCGGCACCACCAATAACAAAACACAGATTATCACCCTGATGCTGCCATTTTTTTAACCAGTCAGCGAGTTCCATCGAAGTTGGTGCTTTTCCGCGCTCATCCAGAACTATCAGGTAACTATGCGCAGGAATGGCTGCAACAATACGCGCCTCTTCTGCAGCCATTGCCTGCGCTGTACTAGTTCCGGGACCACGTTTTTCCGGCTTGATTTCTTTAAGCTGAAACTGAATTTCACGACCAAATCTTTTACTGTAATCGGTCACAGCATAATCTACCCATTGCGGCATTTTCGTTCCTACCGCCAGCACAGTAATATTCATTCAATTTCAGTAAAATTAGTATCCGGCACAAATCAATCTGCAGCCTGCCATGGCTTAGCTGCCCCAGCATGAAAGGAAGGTTTTTCACCACCCCACAAAGCTTCAATATCATAATAATCGCGTACTGCCGGCTGCATAACATGAACAACCAGATCACCGGCATCAACTAATGCCCATTCACCGCTATCAAGACCTTCAGTGCTGATAATTTCATAACCAGCCTCCTTCAAATCGACAGCCACATTATTGGCCAGAGCCTTTACCTGACGTGTACTGTCACCACTGGCAATAATCATGCGTGAAAACAGCGAAGTTTGTGCTGAAGTATCCAGCACAATAATATCTTTTCCTTTAATATCTTCAAGTGCATTAACGCTAACGGCTACCATATTTTCCCATTGAGCGATAAGATTTTCATCCATATAGTAAAATACCCTATTATGTTAAAAGCATTTCCAGCTTAGAAATACTCTATAAATATAAATTATGCCTGATAAAGACCTTCATGGTCGATATATTCAGCCACAGTCTCCGGAACATCATCATGATGACCTGATGACCATTTTGCACGAATATCAGTTGAGCTGACTGGTAAAAATGACGTTTGTAATAAAACAGCACGTCCGCCATCACTACCATCCGGTACAGTCATATTTTTAGCCAGTGCATCTGGCAACCATTGCTGCAATGATTCCGGCAAATCGGTTAATCCCTGTTGACCGCGCTGAGCAATTGCCAGATTCACACTTTGTAGCAGAGCCTGATAGCGATGCCAGTGAGGTAATTGCAACAATGAATCCATTCCCAGCAACCACCATAACTGAGTCTGCGGAAATACCTGATGAAACAGAGATACCGTATCAATAGTATATGTAGGCCCATTACGTAGTACATCGCAATCAGATACACTAAAACGTTTGTCTGTACTAATTGCCTTTTCCACCATAGCAAGACGTTGTAGTGCCGGCGTACAGGCAACCGTCGGTTTATGATACGGATCACCAGCCGGAATAAAAATAACATTATCCAGCATTAACTCATCCGCAAAACCCTGTGCAATATGAATATGTCCATTATGCGGAGGATCAAAAGTGCCGCCGAACAAACCGATACGTTTCATACTTTATTTCCGTTAACCACAATATTCAGCTTACCGGTAATCGGATGAATAACTAGACCATGTACCCTAATCTCACTGGGCATCAGAGGATGCTTACGTATCATATTCACCGAATGCATAATAGCATCTTCTACACAATCAAAATCAGTTAACCATTTATGGAAATCTACGCCGGCATTTTCCAGAATTTCAAGGCGCTCATCGCTGATCCCCCGGGCGCGCATCCGGTCAAGCATATCAGGCACATGTAATTCCTGCATGCCGCAATCATAATGCCCGATCACCATAATTTCAGTTACATTCATTTCAAATACAGCCACTAGTAATGAACGCATCACGGAACCCCAGGGATGGGTGACTAAAGCACCGGCGTTACGAATTACCTTAGCATCTCCATTCTTCAATCCCAGAGCACGGGGTAATAAATCCAGAATCCGTGCGTCCATACAGGAAACAATCGCCAGATTTTTTTCCGGATATTTATCTGTAAAAAATTGCTCATACTCTTCTGCATCAACAAATCTTTGATTAAAGTCCATAATTTCATCGATTAAAGACATAATTTCTCCCTCTGCATTTATTTAATCGTTACATGAATCTTATTACATTGATACATCAGCCTGAAGAACAAAAACCATAAAATATTCAGGCAGCCCAACGGCTGCCTGTTAACAAACCGAACTGTCTATGCACCTAACCAGAGCAATTTAAAAGCCCATAGTACAGCAATAATCCACACCATATAAGAAACTTCTTTAACTCTGCCACAGAACAGTTTAATTAGTGCATAACTAATAAAACCCATTGCAATACCATCTGCAATTGAATAAGCGAAAGGCATAAAAATCAGTGTAAAAAATGCAGGTGCAGCTTCCGATACATCTTTCCAGTCAATTTCCGTCATACTGCGCATCATCAGTACACCCACATATAACAAAGCAGGCGCAGTTGCATATGCCGGTACACTGGCAGCAAGCTTGGAAAACCACAAACTGGCCAGCATCAGAAGACCAACCACCACTGCTGTCAGACCTGTACGGCCGCCTGCAGCTGCTCCGGCTGCCGACTCTACATAAGCAGTAGTAGAAGAAGTACCCAGCCCGGCACCGACTACAATTGCCGTTGAATCGGCCAGCAACGCTTTTTTTACCCGTGGTAATTTGCCATCCACCAACAAACCGGCGCGTCCGGCAACACCAATCAGCACACCGGTACTGTCAAATAAATCCACAAAGAAAAACACAAAAATAACGCTAACCAGACTCATACTAAATAAATCATGAAAATCCAGCTGTAAAAAGGTCGGAGCCAGAGAGGGAACCGGCGCAAATATTCCCTTAAACTCATTAAGACCTGCTACTGAAGCAATAGCCGTAATTACCAAAATACCGATAATAATTCCGCCACGTATGCGGAAATGCTCCAAAGTAACAATAAAACAAAAGCCCACGATCGTCAGCAGCACCTGAGGAGAATGAATATCACCCAGACTGACCAGAGTGGTCGGATTAGATACCACTACTTCGGCACTTTTGAGCGCTACCAGAGCCAGAAATAAACCAATACCGCCGCCAATAGAATACTTGAGAGAATTTGGTAGTGAATTAACAATCGCTTCGCGCACCTTAAACAGGCTTAAGATAATAAAAACAATACCGGAAACAAAAACTGCACCCAGTGCCACCTGCCATGAGATACCCATTCCTTTTACAACAGTATAAGTAAAATAAGCATTCAGTCCCATACCGGGTGCGAGTGCGATCGGATAATTGGCTACCAATCCCATCATCATGCAGGCAAAAGCTGAAGAAATACAGGTAGCGACAAATACCGCATTAGAATCCATTCCGGCATCCTTAAGAATGGAAGGATTAACTACCAGAATATAGCTCATTGCCAGAAAAGTAGTCAGACCGGCTAACACTTCAGTGCGCACACTGCTGCCACTTTCTTTAATTTTAAAAAAACGATCCAGAAAAGAAGTACCCGCTGGGCTCATGCCAATTCCTTTTAATACCGAACAAAGGCCAGACAAAACCGGTTATCATTAATAAATGTTTACTGATAACCAGACGAAAAACAAATAAATATAGCATTACATTCCGACAACAAGCACAGCCTTTATACTGTATTAATGTACATGTTCCGGTATCCAGATAAATGGATTAATGCGGCGTTTCCCCTTATTAGAAAGATTAATCATTTAATCGGCTAAAACCATTTTCCCGCGTAAAGAAAAAGTATGTGCCTCAGTGATTTCCAGCTCTACCATCTGATTAATCAGACGAGGATGGCCCGTAAAATTAACTACCCGGTTATTTGCTGTACGCGCCTGTAACTGATCAGGATCTTTTTTAGATACACCTTCTACAAGACAGCGCTGTACACTACCAAGCATAGATTGATTAATACGCGCTGTCTCAGCTTCAATCACTGTATTTAATGCTTCCAGACGACGTACTTTTTCAGCATGGGGAGTATCATCCGGTAAATTTGCTGCCGGTGTTCCCGGACGCGGACTATAGATAAATACAAAGCTTAAATCAAAAGCCAGGTCTTGTACTAACTTCAGAGTTTGCTCAAACTCACGCTCAGTTTCTCCCGGAAAGCCAACAATAAAGTCTGAACTTAAACATAAATCCGGCCGGATAGCCCGCAACTTACGGATAATATGTTTATACTCTAAAGCTGTATAGCCACGTTTCATTGCCATTAAAACACGGTCGGAACCAGACTGTACCGGAAGATGCAAATGTGATACCAGCTTAGGTAAATCACGATAACACTCAATGATTGCATCAGAAAATTCTCGCGGGTGGCTGGTCGTAAAGCGCATGCGTTCAATACCGGGTATCTCATGCACTATGCGCAGTAACGTTGCGAAATCACAGATTTCACCATCACCCATATCGCCGCGATAGGCGTTTACGTTTTGTCCCAGCAGATTAATTTCTTTGACACCCTGTTGTGCCAGACCGGCAATTTCAGTAAGCACATCGTCAAGTGGACGTGAAAATTCCTCTCCGCGCGTGTAGGGTACAACACAAAAACTGCAATATTTGGAACAGCCTTCCATAATAGATACGAACGCTGCTCCACCTTCAACACGTGCAGGCGGTAAATGATCAAATTTTTCTATTTCCGGAAAAGAAATATCTACCTGTGACAGACCACTGGTTTCTTTATCGAGAATCATTTGTGGTAAACGATGCAAAGTCTGAGGACCGAAAACCACATCCACATAAGGTGCGCGCTGAATAATCGCCTCACCTTCTTGTGAAGCCACACAACCACCGACACCGATAATTAAATCCGGATTTTTAACTTTCAAAGGTCGGATACGACCCAAATCTGAAAATACTTTTTCCTGAGCCTTTTCCCGAACCGAGCAGGTATTAAAAAGAATAATATCTGCATCTTCAGCCCTGTCAGTTCGTTCTAAAGGTTGCCCTTCTGCCAGAACAGACAGCATTTTTTCACTGTCGTATTCATTCATCTGACAACCAAAGGTTCGTATAAATACTTTTTTCATAACACCTACAATAATTATTCAACCTGCGGATTATTAGGTCTTACTAATGCGTCCTGCTCTTCATCAGTCAGTACCCAGATTTCCTGAATCTGATTTGCTCTGTCTACGCGTACAGCTATCGTTTCATCTACAAACCGAAATAAATTGTTATA
Organism: Snodgrassella sp. ESL0323; assembly: GCF_013346865.1. Taxonomy (NCBI): domain Bacteria; kingdom Pseudomonadati; phylum Pseudomonadota; class Betaproteobacteria; order Neisseriales; family Neisseriaceae; genus Snodgrassella; species Snodgrassella sp. ESL0323. The sequence goes on from NZ_JAAEDT010000028.1 coordinate 115,837, forward strand.
AGTAACAAAACGGTTATTTTTGTCATGAATACGTACATTTCTGCTTAACAGTAATGTTTTATTACCTTTAACCAAACCCAGGCTCAAAGTACGTAACCATGCCTTTGTTGCTGTGCCTACCACGACCTGTCGACCTTCCGTTTTTTTTAATACAACTATATGAATGTCATTAGGTAAAACACGGCCTGCCCATACTAATGAAGAAGACATAAAAATCAGGCTCAACAATAATAAACGTAAATATTTCATGATTTCTCCTTGAATAACAATAGTCAGCTAAGAGTCAATAATTATACGCAGAAGAGAGATAAACAGCAGCTTTTTAAAAAAAGGATTCTGAAAAGCTAAAACAATAAATACAAACTTATTAAATCAAAAAATACATTTAAATAGAATTACAGTAATAAACTTACACTAAACAAATAGTTTAAATTCGGTTCAGAAAATTAGTTTTTTATTTATGTATTGATTAATTCCTAAAAATAACTACATTTTCCGGCATCATAACAAAAAAATAAACTTACTCAATAATGAATAAAATAGTGAATCGTACCTACTAAAATTTATAGATATATACAGAATTAATACATCATAACTACTAAATAAATACGCATTTTCAACCTATTCACAAAACCATAAAGCAAAAAATCAAAATGAAACAAGCCAGCCTAATGGCTGGCTTGTTCGTGAAGCCTGATTACTCAGCTACAGCTTCAGATTCAGGTGCTTTCTCAACCAACTCAACCAGAGCCAGCGGAGCATTATCGCCTTTACGGAAGCCATACTTCAATATGCGCAGATAGCCACCATTCCGATTAGCAAAGCGCGGGCCTAACTCATTGAATAATTTAACAACAACATCACGATCACGTGTACGGTTAAAAGCTAAACGATGATTAGCCAATGAAGGCTTTTTACCTAGAGTAATCAATGGTTCAGCTACACGACGCAACTCTTTTGCTTTCGGCAAAGTAGTTACAATTGTTTCGTGAGTTAACAAAGAATTAGCCATATTACGCAACATAGCAGCGCGATGACTACTGGTGCGATTTAATTTGCGGTTACCATTACGATGACGCATGTCATTATCCTTTAATCATCAAACTTGTGGCTTTTCCAGACTGGCCGGCGGCCAGGCTTCCAGTTTTGAACCCAACGTCAATCCTTTGGAAGCCAGGACTTCCTTGATTTCGTTCAGAGATTTTCTACCCAGATTCGGGGTTTTCAACAATTCAGTCTCTGTGCGTTGAATCAAATCGCCAATATAGTAAATATCTTCAGCTTTCAAGCAGTTTGCTGAACGAACGGTCAACTCCAGATCATCAACTGGACGAAGCAGAATCGGATCAATCGGTGGTTCTTTCTCTTCTACTACGGTAACTGGGGTACCCTGTAAATCTGCAAAAATTGACATTTGATCAATTAAAATACAGGCCGCATTGCGAACTGCTTCTTCAGGGTCAATAGCACCGTTAGTTTCTATATCCAAAACCAGACGATCTAAATCAGTACGCTGCTCAACACGAGCAGGTTCTACTTCAAAGCTGACACGACTGATAGGCGAAAAGCTTGCATCTAGTTGAATAGCGCCGATACGTTTGTGGTCGTCTTTATTACGACGGCCTGACACAGACTCATAGCCTCTGCCTTGTTCAACCTTAATTTCCATATTAATACTACCACCTTCAGACAGGTGACAGATAACATGGTCAGGGTTAACAATTTCGACATCATGAGGTAACTCAATATCAGCTGCGGTAACAACACCGGCACCTGATTTTTTCAGACTTAAAGTTACTTCTGTGCGGCCATGCACTTTAAATACTACACCTTTCAGGTTCAGCAGAATATCAACAACATCCTCCTGAACGCTATCAAGTGTAGAATATTCATGCAATACGCCTTCAATCGTTACTTCTGTCGACGCATAACCATTCATTGATGACAGTAAGATACGACGCAAAGCATTACCCAAGGTATGGCCGAAACCACGTTCAAAAGGCTCCATAGACACTTTGGCACGGGTAGCAGACAAGGTGTCAACGTCAATTTGACGTGGCTTCAAGAATTCGGATGTGTTTTGCATTTAACTGTCCTCACTTAACCAGCTTTATTTAGAGTAAAACTCTACCACCAGCTGTTCATTAATATCGCCGCTCAATTCAGTGCGATCTGGCATGTTTTTGAAAACACCTTCCAGCTTGCTTTCTTCAACAGAAACCCAGCTTGGTAAACCGATCTGGCTGGCAAGGCTGAATGCTTCCTGAATTCGCACCTGTTTTTTGGCTTTTTCGCGAACAGCAACCACATCACCAGCTTTTACCTGAAAAGAAGGGATGTTTACGACCTGACCGTTCACGGTAATGGCTTTGTGAGATACCAACTGACGGGCTTCGGCACGAGTAGAGCCAAAACCCATACGGTATACCACGTTATCTAAACGAGATTCCAATAACTGAAGCAGTAATTCACCAGTCGAACCTTTACGACGGGCTGCTTCAGCAAAATAACGGCGGAACTGACGTTCTAACACACCGTAAATACGGCGGATTTTCTGTTTTTCACGTAATTGCAGACCATAGCCGGACAAACGCGGTTTTTTTGCGCCATGCTGGCCGGGAGCAGAGTCAAGTTTACATTTTGAATCCAGAGAGCGACGTGCACTCTTCAGAAACAGATCTGTGCCCTCACGACGGGCTAATTTACATTTCGGGCCGGTATAACGTGCCATACTCAAATACTCCTGTTAGATACGACGTTTTTTAGGTGGCCGACAACCATTGTGTGGCAATGGAGTAACGTCTGTAATACTGGTAATCTTGAAACCAAGAGCGTTGAGCGCACGCACAGAAGATTCGCGACCAGGACCCGGCCCTTTAATGCGAACTTCCAGATTTTTTACGCCATACTCTTGGGCAACTTTACCAGCTGCTTCTGCCGCAACCTGAGCGGCAAATGGTGTGCTCTTACGTGAACCTTTAAAACCAGCACCGCCAGAGGTAGCCCAAGATAATGCATTGCCCTGACGGTCAGTGATAGTAATGATGGTATTATTGAAAGATGCATGTACATGCACAATACCTTCACTTACGGATTTACGTACTTTCTTGCGCACACGAGCTGTGTTTGCTTTAGCCATTATTATTCCTTATCAATTATTTCTTGCCTGCGATCGCTTTACGCGGACCTTTACGCGTACGCGCATTGGTACGGGTACGCTGACCACGGCACGGTAAACCACGACGATGACGCAGACCACGATAACAGCCCATGTCCATCAGACGTTTGATGTTCATGGTTACTTCACGGCGCAGATCACCTTCCACATGGTATTTGGCAATCTGTTCACGCAAAGCATCAAGCTGAGTCTCGTCTAAATCTTTTACTTTAGTGCTCGGCACAACGCCGGCAGCTTCGCAAATCAGTTTAGCGCGAGACGAACCAATACCATAAATAGCCTGAAGGCCAATTACGATATGGGCATTGTTAGGGATATTTACCCCTGCAATACGAGCCATATTTTTTCCTTAGGGCAAAAGTCTGTCACTATAACACAAAGACTTATGGTTATCCAATTAGCCTTGACGTTGTTTATGACGAGGGTCAGTACAAATCACACGCACAACACGATTGCGACGAATGATTTTACAATTACGGCAAATTTTCTTTACCGATGGCTGAACGCGCATATTATTTCCTTTCTACTCTTAGCGGGCGCGGAAAACGATGCGGGCACGAGTCAAATCGTACGGAGTCAATTCCACGGTCACTTTGTCACCAGGGGAAATACGAATGTAATGCATGCGCATTTTCCCGGAGATATGACCTAAAACGACATGATCGTTTTCAAGTTTAACTTTAAAAGTTGCGTTGGGCAGGGTTTCAAGAATTTCACCCTGCATTTGTATGGTATCTTCTTTAGCCATAATACTTAACGACGTGATGATAATGATTTCATCGCAGAGCGCTTCATCAGATGTTCGTACTGACTACTCATTACATAAGAAGCGATTTGCGTTTTAAAATCCATGGTCACCACCACCAGAATAAGTAGTGAGGTGCCACCTAGGTAGAAAGGTACATTCATCGCAGAAGTCAGTACTTCCGGAATCAGGCACACGATAGCAATATAAATTGCGCCCCAAAAAGTCAAACGCAATACAACTTTCTCCAGATAACGGCTGGTTTGCTCCCCAGGCCGGATACCGGGAACGAAAGCACCACTTTTCTTCAGATTTTCTGCCATTTCCCTTGGACTGAACACCAAAGCCGTATAGAAATAACAAAAGAAGATAATAGTAGCTGCAAATAACAAAATATAAACAGGCTGACCATGTTGTAGGAATGTTGCCAGTTTCTGTAACCAACCATCCTGATTTGCTGAACCAAACCAACTTAACAGAGTAGAAGGAAACAAAATGATACTGGAGGCGAAAATTGGCGGAATAACCCCGGCCATATTCAGCTTAAACGGCATATGAGAGTTTTGCGCCTGCATAATGCGGTTACCTACCTGGCGTTTGGCATACTGAACAGGTATCTTACGCTGAGCACTTTCAATATATACAACAGCATATACCAGCGCTAACGCACCAACAATCAGAGCAACAGCCATCAGATAACTAATGGATCCCTGGCTGGTCAGCGTCAGCAAACGACCAACACCGGCTGGCAAGCCGGCTGCAATACCTGCAGTAATAATCAGCGAAATGCCGTTTCCTATACCGCGCTCAGTAATCTGCTCGCCTAACCACATCAGAAACATGGTTCCTGTCACCAGACATACCATAGTCGAGAAGTAAAATTCAAATTTACCAGCAACAACTACATTTTGCTGGTAAACGAATGCAGCGGCAGCGAAGCTTTGCAAAGTTGCCAGCAAAACAGTGCCATAACGGGTATATTTAGTTAAAGTACGACGCCCAGCTTCACCTTCTTTTTTTAATGCTTTCAAAGAAGGAATAATTTCAGAAGCCAGTTGGATAATAATTGACGCTGAAATATAAGGCATTATACCTATTGCAAAAATACTGAACCGTTGCAGAGAACCACCGGAGAACATATTAAGCATACTTAATATGCCTCCGCCGGCACTTTCATACAATTTGGTCAAAGCAGCACCATCCACACCGGGCACTGGAATATGTGAACCGATGCGGAATACAACCAACGCACCAAGTAAAAATAACAGACGATTTTTTAAATCACCGAACTTTGAAAGTCCTGTTGCGGATTGCGGATTAGCCACTTGAGTCCTTGCCTTATTCTGCTACTTTACCACCGGCAGCTTCAATGGCCTGTTGCGCACCTTTGGTGGCCTTAATACCATTTAAAGTTACCGCCTTATCAATACTGCCTGATGCAATAATTTTAACATTCAGAGCAGTAGCAGGCACCAGTCCGGCCTGTTTCAGTACTAAAACATCAATTTGATCAACTGCAATTTTAGCTAGCTCATCTAAACGCACTTCAGCATTCAGATTAGCAGTCAGGGATTTAAAGCCGCGTTTCGGCAGACGGCGCTGCAAAGGCATCTGACCGCCTTCAAAGCCGACTTTATGATAACCACCTTTACGGCTTTTCTGACCCTTATGGCCTCGGCCACAGGTTTTGCCTAAACCGCTGCCAATGCCACGGCCTACGCGGCGGGCCGCGTGTTTAGCACCTTCAGCAGGTTGAATGGTATTCAAAAGCATGTTACTTCTCCACTTTCAAAAGGTAGCTGATTTTGTTGATCATGCCACGATTTTCGGGGGTATCAAGCACTTCAACAGTGTGCTCGCGGTGACGTAACCCTAAACCGCGTGCACAGGCACGATGAGCGGCAATAGTGCCAATCAAGCTTTTAACCAGAGTAATGCGTATGGTTTTTTGCTCACTCATGATCTGCTCCTAAAATTTCTTCTACGGTCAGGCCACGTTTAGCAGCAATCTCAGCCGGTGTATACAGTTTAGATAATCCGTCTAGAGTTGCGCGAACAATATTGTATGGATTGGTTGAACCATGTACTTTAGCAGAGATATTATGAATACCCATTGCATCAAATACCAGACGCATTGGACCACCTGCTTTCACACCATTACCTTCTTTAGCCGGTTGCATGAATACACGGGTTGCACCATGACGACCAATTACTTCGTGATGAATAGTACGTCCATTCAAAGGCACTTTGATCATATTGCGGCGAGCTTGATCCATAGCTTTCTGTACAGCCACAGGTACTTCTTTAGATTTACCTTTGCCCATACCGATGCGACCATCGCCATCACCTACTACAGTTAAAGCCGAGAAGGCCATAATGCGGCCACCCTTAACCACTTTGGTCACACGGTTTACGGCAACCATTTTTTCAATCAGGCCGTCACCGCGTTCTTCAGTTTCGTGTTTTGCCATATTTCTGGTCTCCAGTTTATTAGAAGCTCAAACCGTTTTCACGGGCTGCCTCAGCCAAGGCTTTAACGCGACCATGGTATTGAAAACCAGAACGGTCAAAAGCCACTGCATCAATGCCGGCTGCTTTGGCTTTTTCAGCAATGCGTTTGCCAACCACAACAGCAGCATCTACATTGCTGCCATATTTAATGCTGGCACGTACATCAGCTTCAAGAGTAGAGGCCTGAGCCAGTACTCGGTCACCTTCAGCGCTAATAACCTGGGCATAAATGTGATTATTGGTGCGGAAAACGCACAATCTCACTTTGTTCAGGGCTGCAATTTTGGCACGGGTTTTACGTGCTCGACGCAGTCTTGCTACATTTTTATCCATCAGTGAGCCTCAATTATTTTTTCTTGGTTTCTTTAATAACGACACGCTCATCCGCATAACGTACACCTTTACCTTTATAAGGTTCCGGCGGACGGAATCCACGAATTTCAGCGGCCACCTGCCCTACTACCTGTTTATCTGCTCCGGCAATAATTATTTCGGTAGCAGAAGGAGTAGTAGCAGTAATACCTTCAGGCAATTCGTAGTTAATCGGATGAGAGTAGCCTAAAGAAAGATTCAATACTTTACCCTCAGCCTGAGCGCGATAACCCACACCAATCAGTTGCAGCTTTTTCTCAAAACCATTGCTCACGCCCACAACCATATTGTGCAACAAAGCACGAACCGTGCCGGATAAAGCATTTGCTTTTGTACTATTATCATTGGCGGTAATAACCAGCTGACCTTCGTTCAATGCTACATTCACTTCAGCGTGCTGATGTAGAGACAATTCGCCGTTTTTACCTTTAACAATGATAGCCTCTGGAGAAAACTTTACGTCAACGCCAGCCGGAACCACTACCGGATGTTTTGCAATTCGAGACATGTTTTCTCCTTAGGCAACTACGCACAATAACTCACCGCCAATACCATTAGCACGGGCTTTACGGTCAGTCATTACACCTTTAGAAGTGCTCACAATCACAACGCCCAAACCATTCATTACAGAAGGAATGTCGTTGGAACCTTTATACACACGCAGACCAGGACGTGATACGCGCTGAATGCGCTCAATTACCGGCTGACCAGCATAGTATTTCAATTGTATTTCCAATGTCGCCTTGGTTTCAGCAGATACGGCGAAATCTTCTATGTAACCTTCTTCTTTCAAAACTTTAGCAATTGCTACTTTCAGTTTTGAAGAAGGCATACTTACAGAAGCTTTATTCGCACGCTGAGCGTTGCGAATACGGGTCAACATATCGGAAATAGGATCATGCATACTCATATTTTATACTCCTATTACCAGCTGGCTTTGATGACACCCGGAATTTCACCACGCATGGCGATTTCACGGATTTTAGTACGGGCCAAGCCGAATTTACGGAAATTACCACGCGGACGACCGGTCAAAGCGCAGCGACGACGTTGACGAATCGGAGCAGCATTACGCGGAATAGCCTGCAGTTTCAGACGTGCCTGAAAATGTTCTTCATCAGTCGCGTTAGCGTCATTGATGATGGCGAAAATGGCTTCGCGCTTTGCAGCATATTTTTTTGCCAAAGCTTCACGCTTCAGCTCACGATTAATAAGTGCTTTCTTAGCCATAATTAACCCTTAAACGGAAATTTGAACAGAGACAGCAGTGCTTTGGCTTCTGCATCAGTTTTAGCAGTAGTGGTAATAGTAATATTCAAACCACGCAAAGCATCAATTTTATCGTATTCAATTTCCGGGAAAATAATTTGTTCACGCACGCCCATGTTGTAATTACCACGACCGTCGAATGATTTACCATTTACACCGCGGAAGTCACGTACACGCGGCAAAGCGATTGCAATCAGACGATCCAGAAATTCATACATACGATCACGGCGCAAAGTTACTTTGCAACCAATAGGGTAATTATCACGGATTTTAAAGCCTGCAATTGACTTGCGTGCTACAGTTACTACTGGTTTCTGACCAGCAATTTTTTCCAGATCACCAACTGCATGTTCCATTACTTTTTTATCGGCAACCGCTTCACCAACACCCATGTTGAGGGTAATTTTTTCAATACGCGGTACTTCCATGATAGATTTGTAACCGAACTGTTTGGTCAACTCAGGAACAACAGTAGTGTTATAAAAGTCTTTTAAACGAGCCATTGATTACTCCTTAGGCTCCCACGGCGGCACCGGTAGATTTATATACACGGGTACGCACTACTTTGCCGTCTACAGTTTCTACTTTGATACCTACGCGGTCAGCTTTTTGGGTTTCCGGATTGAAAATCGCTACATTGGAAATAGCCAATGGCGCATCTTTGGTGATTACACCACCTTCAATCCCACGCATGGGGTTAGGTTTCTGGTGACGTTTAACACGATTTACGCCGTCAACAATCACTTTATCACCCAAAACACGCACTACTTTACCCTGTTTGCCCTTATCTTTACCGGCAATAATGATCACCTGATCACCAGTTTTAATCTTTTTCATTGCAACCTCACTTACAGTACTTCAGGAGCCAATGAAACGATTTTCATGAATCGCTCAGTACGTAGCTCACGGGTTACCGGGCCAAAAATACGGGTACCAATTGGTTCCAGTTTGGTATTCAACAGCACGGCTGCATTGTTATCAAATTTGATCAGTGCTCCGTCATTACGACGTACACCTTTAGCTGTACGTACTACCACAGCGTTATATACATCGCCCTTTTTAACGCGACCACGGGGAGCTGCGTCTTTTACGGCCACTTTAATAATGTCGCCTACAGATGCGTAGCGACGCTTAGATCCACCTAATACTTTGATGCACATTACGCGACGCGCACCAGAGTTGTCAGCCACATCTAAGATGGTCTGCATTTGAATCATGTTATTACCTTTAAAAATCCAACTTAATTTACCGCTTTCAGTCAGCCTGTTACCACTTAATAGCTGTCTGAAACCATTAACGGTTCTAGTAAACCAGTCTTGGGTCCCGAAGGGAGAGTTCCGGCGACTGCCGGAGACTTTCAAGAAACTGAAAGTTAAGGAACGAAGTTTACAGACAATATCTGATTGTCGCAAGACTTCGTTCCCTAATTGCAGCACATTGTTGTGTTAATTACACATTACGTGCTTTTTCAATCAGCTCAGTTACAACCCAGCTTTTGGTTTTTGACAACGGGCGACCCTCGGAAATGACAACAACGTCACCAATACCGTATTGGTTTTGCTCATCGTGCGCATGGATTTTAGTAGAACGACGGATTACTTTACCATACAGCGGGTGTTTCACTTTACGTTCCACCAATACTGTTACAGTTTTATCCATTTTGTCGCTCACGACTTTGCCCTGCAAAGTACGTACGTTTTTAGCTTCAGTCATTATTCACCATCCTTCTGATGCAAAATGGTTTTTACACGAGCAATATTACGACGCACTTTTTTCAGCTCACTGTTTTTACCCAGCTGGCCGGTGGCGTGCTGCATACGCAAACCAAACTGCGCTTTCAACAGACCAACCAGTTCTTCGTTTAACTGCTCAACAGATTTGTCTTTCAATTCACTGGTTTTCATTATTGACCTACCTGGCGTTTAACAAATACAGTCTGAATCGGCAATTTGGCTGCAGCCAGTTCAAAAGCCTGACGAGCCAATGTTTCATCAACACCGTCCATTTCGTAGAGCATTTTGCCCGGCTGGATTTCAGCAATGTAATATTCCACATTACCTTTACCGCCACCCATACGAACCTGAATTGGTTTTTCAGTAATAGGTTTATCCGGGAATACGCGAATCCAGATACGACCGCCACGTTTAATATGACGGGTCATTGCACGACGTGCTGCCTCAATCTGGCGTGCAGTCAAACGACCGCGACCCACAGCTTTCAGACCAAAATCACCAAAGCTAACTTTATTGCCACGAGTAGCAATACCGGTGTTGCGGCCTTTTTGCTGTTTGCGGTATTTCATTCTAGTTGGCTGCAGCATTTCGACCACCTGCCTTTCTGCTGTGTTTCTTGTCCTGTTCCGGCTTAGCCTGAATTTCACCTGGTGTCAGTTCACCTTTGTAAACCCAGACTTTGATACCGATAATGCCATATGTAGTTTTGGCTTCGCTAGTAGCGTAGTCAACATTGGCACGCAGGGTATGTAAAGGCACACGACCTTCACGATACCATTCGGTACGCGCAATTTCGATACCGTTCAGACGACCTGAAGACATAATTTTGATGCCTTTAGCGCCAACGCGCATAGCATTCTGCATAGCGCGTTTCATGGCACGACGGAACATAACGCGTTTTTCCAGTTGTCCGGCAATATTGTCCGCAATAATTTGCGCATCGATTTCCGGTTTACGGATTTCTTCGATGTTTACATGCACCGGCACGCCCATGATTTTCTGCAAATCACGTTTTAATACTTCAATGTCTTCACCTTTTTTACCGATTACAATACCAGGACGGGCACTGTAAATAGTAATACGTGCAGATTTTGCCGGGCGTTCAATTACCACGCGACCTACAGAAGCATTTGCAAGACGTTTGCGTAAAAAATGACGTACGTCGATATCTTCTTTCAGCACTTTGGAAAAGTCGCCGCTTTTGGCAAACCACTTGGAAGACCAATCTTTATTCACTGCCAGGCGAAAGCCTGTAGGGTTAATTTTTTGTCCCATCGCTTTTCCTTAGTTGCCTACAATCACGTTGATGTGACAAGTTTGTTTTTCGATGCGGTTACCACGACCTTTAGCACGTGCCTGAAAACGTTTCAGACTCGGACCTTTGTCGATATAAATAGTAACCACTTTCAGTTCATCGATATCAGCACCTTCGTTGTGTTCGGCATTGGCCACTGCAGATTCCAGTACCTTTTTAATCAGTTCAGCACCTTTTTTCGGGCTGAATGTCAAAATATTCAACGCCTGGGCAATATCTTTACCACGTACTAAGTCAGCTACCAGACGGGCTTTTTGTGCTGAAATACGGGCATTTTTGTGTTGTGCACTAACTCTCATGTTTTATCCCTTATTTTTTAGCCTTCTTATCAGCCAAATGGCCTTTGAAGGTACGGGTCAATGAGAACTCACCCAACTTATGACCAACCATGTTATCGCTGATAAATACCGGCACGTGAGTACGGCCGTTGTGTACAGCAATGGTCAGACCGATAAAATCAGGCAGAATAGTGGAACGACGTGACCAGGTTTTAATCGGGCGTTTGTCGTTATTAGCACGAGCCGCATCGACCTTTTTCAGTAAATGCAGGTCGACATATGGGCCTTTTTTTAATGAACGAGCCATATCAGTTAACCTTTATTTGAGTAACGGCGGCGAACAATCATATTGTTCGTGCGTTTATTACGACGAGTACGATAGCCTTTAGTCGGTGTACCCCATGGGCTAACCGGTTCACGAGCTTCACCAGTACGACCTTCACCACCACCATGCGGGTGGTCAACCGGGTTCATCACAACACCGCGTACGGTCGGACGAACACCACGCCAGCGTTTAGCACCGGCTTTACCCAGTTTTTGCAGGCTTTGTTCTTCATTGCCTACTTCACCAATGGTAGCACGGCAGTCAACATGAATTTTACGTACTTCACCTGAACGCAGACGCAGCTGTGCATATACGCCTTCTTTTGCCAGCAATACAGCAGATGCACCGGCTGAACGGGCAATCTGTGCACCTTTACCCGGTTTCATTTCGATACAATGAAGAGTTGTACCTACCGGAATATTGCGGATTGGCAGATTATTACCAGCTTTAATTGCAGCTTCAGAACCGGAAACCAATACGGCACCTACCTGAACATTACGCGGCGCAATAATGTAACGGCGTTCACCATCCGCAAAACACAATAACGCAATATGAGCGGTACGGTTCGGATCGTACTCAATACGTTCTACTTTAGCAGCGATACCGTCTTTATCATTACGTTTAAAGTCAACAATACGATAATGGTGTTTGTGACCACCACCTTTATGACGGGTTGTAATGCGTCCGCCATGATTACGACCAGCAGTTGAAGACTGTTTTTCTAATAATGGTGCATAGGGTGCACCTTTGTGCAAGCCTTCCGCAACCACGCGTACCATGCCGCGGCGGCCAGCAGAAGTCGGCTTCATTTTAACAATAGCCATAGTGCTTATTCCTTATCTGCAGAAGCGGCAGCAGATTCAATATCCAGCTCCTGACCAGCCGCCAGGCTGACATAAGCTTTCTTAACATCACTGCGCTTACCGATGGTACGGCCAAAACGTTTGTTTTTGCCTTTAATGATAGTTGTGGCTACAGAATCCACTTTCACATTAAATAATAGTTCCACTGCTGCCTTAATTTCAGGTTTAGTGGCATTCGGCAATACTCTAAACGTCATCTGATTGCGTTTTTCAGCCAGCATGTTGCTTTTTTCGGAAACAACAGGAGCCAAGAGCACTTGCATTAAACGTTGTTGATTCATACCCATTGCTCCTCAAGTTGTGCAACTGCTGCTTTGGTAAGCACCACTTTCTTAAAGCGTAACAGATTGTACGGATCAGTTTGCTGTGCTTCCAGAACCAGTACATTCGGCAGGTTGCGGCTAGACAAGTAAACGTTTTCATCCAGCTGTTTGGTAATGAACAATACCTGCTCCATACCCAGATTTTTAACCTGTTCAGCAAATGCTTTGGTTTTAGGAGTAGCAGCAGACAATTCATCAATAACAAACAGGCGTTCATCGCGTACCAGCTGAGACAGAATGGCTGCCATACCCGCACGGTACATCTTACGATTTACTTTCTGGGTAAAGTTTTCATCTGGTTTATTCGGGAACGCACGACCACCACTGCGCCACAGCGGAGAAGATGTCATACCAGAACGGGCACGGCCGGTTCCTTTCTGACGCCATGGTTTTTTAGTGGAGTGTTTTACTTCGGCACGGGTTAACTGTGAACGGTTACCGGAACGGGCATTGGCCAGAAAAGCTGTAACCAGCTGGTGAACCAGATCTTCATTGTATTCACGTGCAAACAATGCGTCAGACGCAGCAACTGCACCTGCAACCTGACCCTGAGCATCAATTAATTTCAGTTCCATTACGCACCTACCTTCACGCTCGGACGCACGACAACGTCGCTGTTAACCGCACCGGGCACCGCACCTTTTACCAGCAATAACTGACGTTCGGTGTCTACGCGTACGATTTCCAGATTCTGAATGGTGGACTTAACGTTACCGTACTGTCCGGCCATACGTTTACCACGGAATACGCGACCCGGATCCTGTGCCATACCGGTTGAACCAGGCACACGATGAGAGCGTGAGTTACCGTGAGAAGCACGCTGAGAACCAAAATTGTGACGTTTGATGGTGCCAGAAAAGCCTTTACCTTTACTGGTACCAGTGACATCAATTAACTGACCTGCTGCAAAAATGCCGACATTGATTTCAGCACCGGGAGACAATTCAGCTAGTTTTTCTTCAGAAACAGCAAATTCAACCAAGCCACGACCGGCTTCAACACCTGCCTTGGCAAAATGACCTGCTTGCGCCTTGCTTACGCGATTGGCTTTTTTCTGACCAAAAGTTACCTGTACGGCAGTGTAGCCGTCAGTAGCTTCGGATTTGAGTTGAGTGACGCGATTAGCAGACATATCCAGTACAGTTACCGGAACTGATGCGCCGTTCTCATCGAACACGCGCGTCATGCCTACTTTGCGCCCAACCAGACCTAAAGTCATAGTTATTTCCTTTTATAAAGGGACCAATTACGATTGATTGGCCTCGCACAAATAAAGAATCTTGCCGACGTAAAATCGGCAAGATGGCGATAGTATCATGTTTATTCTGCATGAATCAATTTTTTATGCAAGTAAAGCACGGATTTTTAGATAAAAAACAACGTTTATGCCTTATACATGACTATTTATCTGGATTTCGGGCATTTTTACTCTGCCTGAATATAAATATTATCTGATTAATTCATCAGTTATACTTTGCAGAAACTGAAGTCGTTCAGGCTTCAGTTTCCCGTCTGCCGCAGCCTGTTTCAGTGCACAGCCGGGCTCCTGACGATGAGTACAATTATGAAAGCGACACTCCCCGATATACTGACGCATATCAGGGAAATAATGCAGCAGATTACTAACTGACAAATGATGTAAGCCAAATGCCTGCAATCCAGGCGAATCAATAAGCTGACTGTGTGCATCCAGATCATATAATTGCGCATGAGTCGTGGTGTGACGGCCTGAATCCAGTGCCGCTGAGATGTCACCTACCCGTGCCTGTTCATTACCCAGTAATGAATTGGTTAAAGTTGATTTACCCATACCTGACTGACCTAACAGGATTGCCCGCTCTCCCTGTAAATAGCTGCGCAGCTCAGCCACATTATATAAGGCACTAATATTGATCACCTGATAACCGAGACTCTGATAAAACGTCAATTTTTCGAGCCAAGGCTTATTTTGTGGTAAATCTGCTTTATTTAATACGATCAGTGGCAGTATACCCGCAGCCTCTGCAGCCAGTAATGCACGCTGCAATAATAATTCACTGGGCGTCGGTACAGCAGCCAGTACGATTAGCATAAGGGTAACATTGGCCGCAATGAGTTTACTGCGCGTAGCATCCTGCCGGTAAAGCAGACTGCGCCGGGGTAAATAATCCTCAATTACAGCCTGCTGCTGATTGATATGACTAATATGGACTTCATCACCACAGGCAAAATCAACTCTTTTCTTTCGCGTAGTGGCTTCATAAATTTTACCCGCATATGTTCGCACTATGAAGCGGCGTCCGAAACTGGTAATAATCTGTGCTGTTAATAATTCATTCACAGGCTGCGCCATTCTCAGTCTGCCTTTACGGCTGTTTGTAATGCCGCAATACGTTCCCGTGCTCCCGGATGCGAATCATAAAACCGCGAATACCAGATATCGCTAACCAGACTGGAGGCATTAGTACGATAAAGTTTGGTTAAAGCATGAATCAGATCATCGGCATTTGCATATTTTGCTGCAAAACGGTCTGCTTCAAATTCATTTTTACGGGACAAAACACTCGACAATGGTGAAAACGGAAAAGTAAATACGGGCAGTACCAGCATAAATAATAATAAAGCCATAGCATGACTGACTTCATGCACACCAAGACCAGTATAAAAACCTGTCTGCGGTAATAGCCAGCCTAAAACAGCAAAAATTATCAGAGCCAGTATAAAAGTAACAATCATTTGTTTGAATACATGTTTGTGAGCAAAATGACCTAACTCATGCGCCAGCACAGCCTCAACCTCACTTATCTGCATATCTTTCAGCAAGGTATCAAAAAATACGATGCGCTTATGTTTCCCAAGTCCGGTAAAATAAGCATTACCGTGCCCGCTGCGTCTGGAGCCATCCATTACAAAAATACCATCACTCTGAAAACCTGTACGCTGCAACAAATTTTCAATCCGGGTTCGCAATGCATCATCTTTCAACGGTTCAAATTTATTGAAAAGCGGCGCAATCCACTTTGGAAAAGCCCACATCAGCAACAAGGAAAAACTGACCCATACCAGCCATACAGCCAGCCACCATGCGCCACCAAACCAGTGTGCTGCAATCAGAATCCGCATCAGCCACAGAATAATATACAGTAAGGGCAAGCCAACAATAATGGCTAAAAGACTACCTTTAAGCTGATCAGCAATAAAAGTAACCATGGTCATTTTGTTAAAGCCAAATTTTGCCTCCAGACAAAAACTGCGATACCAGGCGATCGGCCAGCCAAGAATCATATTAACCAGAGCAAACAGACCAATAAGCACAATTCCCTGTGCAATATCGTGCTGCACCCATTTCTGACTTAAATGCGCTAATAGATCAAGACCGCCACCAAGTGTGAATATCAGCAATAATAATGCCTGAAACAGAATTTCATAACGAGCCAGACGCTGCTTGGCCAAAGTATAATCCGCTGCTTTCTGATGTTCTGCCAGAGACACGCTTTGTACAAAAGCCGCCGGAACATGGCTACGATGAGCCAGTACAGCTTTACTTTGGCGAACCGAAAGATATAACTGACCACATATGCTGCAGATGAAAAATAATAAAAACAATATATAAACCGTTTGGGCAGAAAGATAAAATGCCATAAAAACACTTCGTACCTGAAAATAATCATTTTAACGGAGTTTATCTGTTACTGGCTAAAAAACAACCAAATAAACACCTCTCTACTTGAATTTATTATGATTACTCATCTATTCCGATAATATGTATTTTCCCTCATAAATTATCTTAAACCATATTTGAAACAATTTCCGTTACTCCTAATAACAGTCTGTCTGAAAATATTTATTAAACATTATCAAAACTAATTTATTGTATTTTTCTCAAATATTTACGTTATTTGATACTAAGTCGTAACGCAATTAAAAAAACAGTTTGAACTATCAGCTATAACAGAAAAAAGCTAAAATGAAGTTTTATTATTAGCTAAGATGAAGATATGCAAAATGCCAAAAATCTTGCGTGGCTGGATATGGAAATGACCGGATTAAATCCGGATACAGACCGTATTATAGAAGTTGCCATGATCATTACCGACAGTGATCTGAATGTACTCGCACAGTCTGAAGTACTGGTAATTCACCAGCCAGACAGTATTATCGATTATATGGATAAATGGAATACCGCCACTCATACACGTACTGGCCTGGTAGACAAAGTAAAAGCCTCCACGCTGACTGAAGCTGAAGCTGAAAAAAAATTGCTGGCTTTTATCAGTGAATGGATACCGGAAAAAGCCTCACCAATGTGTGGCAATTCCATTCATCAGGATCGCCGGTTTATGGTGCGTTACATGCCGCAACTGGAGGCTTACTTCCATTATCGCAATCTGGATGTTTCCACTCTTAAAGAACTGGCCAGACGCTGGAATCCTGCCATTCTCAAAGGCATCAGTAAAAAAGGCGCACATCAGGCTCTGGATGATATTAAAGAAAGCATTGAAGAAATGGCTTATTATCGCGAACACTTCTTAACAATACCCAGTTGATTTTGTATACTACTCCATCCATTTTCGCTGAAATTAACTCCGGTTATGATCAATCCGTCCTGTCCTATTAATCAGACAGCCATTTGGGCACAATTGCATCAGCATCAGCGCAGTACCCGTTTCTTGCATATGCGCGATTTATTTCGTCAGCAGCCGGATCGTTTTGCGCAAATGCATGAACAATTAAATGGTCTGTTACTGGATTACAGCAAAAACCGTATTACTGAAGATACGCTTGCATTATTGATTGAACTGGCAAATACCGCAGACGTACGTGGCTGGACTGACAAAATGCGCCGCGGTGATAAAATTAATGTCAGTGAAAATCGTGCCGTATTACATACAGCACTCAGGCTACCGCCGCATGCTGAAGTGTATGTTGATGATCACAATATCGTACCGGATATCCATCAGGAACTGCAACGAGCCTACCGCTTTGCCGAATCAGTGCGCAATGGTGAATATACCGGAGCCGGTAATGAACGTATTACTGATATTATCAATATTGGCATTGGCGGATCTCATCTTGGTCCGGAAATGGTGACACTGGCCTTACGCCCGTTTCAGCAAACTGGTCTGAATATTCATTATGTTGCCAATGTTGACGGTGCCAACCTGATTCAGGTATTGAATAAAGTTAATCCGGCCACAACTATTTTTATCATTGCCAGCAAATCCTTCTCCACACCCGAAACTTTGCTGAATGCACAAACTGCACGTAACTGGTTTTTACAACAGGGAATGAGTGAAGCTGATATCAGCTGCCATTTTATAGCTATAACCAGTGCTGTTGATAAAGCACAGGCTTTTGGTATCACTTCGGATCATACATTCACCATGTTTGACTGGGTAGGTGGTCGTTACTCTGTTTGGTCAACTATTGGATTATCAGTTATTTGTGCTATTGGTAAAGAAAATTTTGAAAGTTTTCTTGCCGGTGGCAGAGCGATGGATGAACATTTTTTTCATGCGCCGTTAAGACATAATATTCCGGTTTTACTCGGCCTGATCGGATTGTGGTATCACACCTTTTATACCACAACTAGCCATGCAATTATTCCTTATGACCACGGACTGCGCCGTCTGGCTGCGCACTTGCAGCAGCTGGACATGGAAAGTAACGGAAAACAGGTAAGCCGTTATGGGGAACGGCTGGACTTTGATACTGGTCCGATAATCTGGGGTGAGGAAGGTGTTAACTGCCAGCATGCTTTTTTTCAATTACTGCATCAGGGACCACGACTGATTTCCTCCGATTTTATTGTTCCGGTTAACAGTTTTTATCATGTTAGTACTCAGCATAAAGTTCTTGTTGCTAATGCCTTTGCTCAAACTGAAGCACTGATGCGTGGCAAAACACTGGCGGAAGCTTATGCCGAATTAATTGATCTGGATAACAAATCACGCGATATTATGGCTCCGCAAAAAGTATTTCCGGGTAATCAGCCATCTAATACACTCTTAATAGATGAAATTAACCCGTTTAATCTGGGCATGCTGCTGGCCATGTATGAACATAAAGTATTTGTACAGGGTGTTATCTGGGGAATAAACTCATTCGATCAGTGGGGCGTAGAGTACGGAAAAGTTCTGGCTAAAAATATTGAACCGGAATTAAGTACCAATGATTCACTGCACCATGATGCTTCAACTAACGGCCTCATTGACTATTTCAGAAAACACCATCATGACACAAACCTTAATTGACATCACCACCAAACTGGACGAACTGGGACACACTGTAACCTGTGCTGAATCATGTACCGGAGGGCTGCTGGCAGCAGAGCTAACTCGCCTGCCGGGCAGTTCCAATTGGTTTAACATGAGCTATGTCACCTACAGCAATCAGGCAAAAAAACAATTGCTTAATGTTAATGAAACGACTTTGCGCCATTATGGAGCTGTTAGTGAGGAGTGTGTACGCGAAATGGCACTGGGCGCTTTGATTAATTCGAAAGCAAATTATGCTATTTCGATTTCCGGTATTGCCGGACCAACGGGAGGAAGTGCCGAAAAACCAGTTGGTACAGTATGGTTCGGGCTGGCAACTAAACAGCGTATCTGGGCTAAAAATTACCAGTTTAACGGCAACAGAGATACAATCCGCACCCAGGCTGTGGGATACGCATTGCGTTTTTTACGTCAATATTTATACCGTTAAACCAGGTTATATACATATCAAAATCCAGCAGATAAAATAAAACTGACCGGTTTTTCACAGCTGGCCAGTTTTTCATTTCAAACAAATCAAATAATTAATCACAATTATTCAATACGTTCACCATGAATACTCACATCCATACCTTCTCGTTCTGAATCATGATCAATACGTAAACCACGACACACAATTGCTACAATTTTAAGAATCAGATAAGTCATAATCAAGCTGTATACGATTGTAATAGCCACATCTTTAATCTGTGCCAGCAGTTGACTACCTATAGTCGCCTCGCCGCCAAAAATGGCGTTACTGAACAGCAAACCGGTTAAAATTGAACCAACGATACCGCCAAAGCCGTGAATACCAAAGGCATCAAGCGAATCATCATAACCGAATCTGCGTTTTAAATACACTGCGGCAAAATAGGCAGCAACAGCCGTCAATACTCCGATTACCAATGCAGCCTGCGGACCGACAAACCCGGCTGCCGGTGTAATACCTACCAGACCAGACACTGCACCAGAAGCCATACCCAATGCAGAAGGTTTATGTCCTGCCAGTTTTTCACATAACATCCATGTTAATGCTGCTGAAGCTGCTGCTATCTGAGTTACAGCCATAGCCATACCGGCAGAAGCATCCGCAGCCCCTGCTGAACCGGCATTAAAGCCAAACCAGCCAACCCATAACATTGCAGCACCGGTTAAAGTCAGTACCATATTATGCGGTGCCATTACATCTTTACCGTATCCAAGACGTTTGCCAATCACCAGTGCAGCTACCAGCCCGGCAACACCGGCATTAATATGCACAACCGTTCCTCCGGCAAAATCCAGAACCGGCGTATGTGTATCACTCATAAAGCCTCCGCCCCAGACCCAGTGACATATCGGCGCATAAACACAAGTAACCCAAAGACCGGAAAATAACAATAAGGCTGAAAATTTCAGACGTTCGGCAAAAGCACCTGTCACAATAGCCGTTGATATAATAGCGAAGGTCATTTGAAAAAACATGAATACTGATTCAGGAACAGTACCATCTCCATTAACAATGGTAGTCATTTCTCTGGTTTTATCCAGTCCCATACCGCCAAGCATAAAACGATCCAAACCACCAATAAATGAATTCCCCGGGGTAAAAGCTAACGAATAGCCTATTATCATCCACAGCACACTCACCAGTGCGGCAACGACAAAGCTGTGCATCATGGTTCCCAGTACATTTTTTTTTCGTACCATTCCGCCATAAAACAATGCCAGACCAGGAACAGTCATCAGCAAAACCAGTACGGCAGAAGTCATTACCCATGCTGTATTACCTGCATTTATCTCAGACAGCGGTCGCCACCATCCGGACAAATCAGCAGCCAGTAGCGGCAATGGTAATAACAGAGCTGTCGTTACTACACATTTATCGATCAACTTCATTGTATTTCCCTTAAATAATTATTCAGATTATTTATACAGCATCCGATCCAGACTCACCTGTACGTATTCGCACCACCTGCTCAACCGCTGAAACGAAAATTTTGCCGTCACCCACTTTACCTGTTCTGGCACATGTCATTATCACTTCAACAGCCCGCTCTACTAGCTCATCCGCCAGTACAATTTCTATTTTAATTTTAGGTAAGAAATCGACTTCATATTCTGCACCCCGATAGATTTCAGTATGTCCTTTTTGCCTGCCAAATCCTTTTACCTCACTGACAGTCATTCCCTGCACACCTATTTCAGCCAGTGCTTCACGCACATCATCCAGCTTAAATGGCTTAATCATTGCTGTAATTTTTTTCATATAACTCCTCTTTTCTGAATCTTTCATTCTCGATCATCCAGGACAATATTACTGAACATTAAGCAATGTTCGTCTTCCGGTTCTATTATTTGCAGCAATATAATAATTCTTACTACACCATACATCTTTATTTTAAATCTGCAAAGATGTATCAAAATTACTGGAGTATTTATCTTTTTCCCTGCATAAATACCATTCGGTTAAAGGTACAAACCAATCTTATCTGTATAGCCCGTAAAATAAATAATATAACGATATAAACCATATGTAATACCAGCTATACATATCAATTCAGCTCTTCAATCAATGCAAATACATATCAACTTTTGATGATATATTTAGCAGAAATTACATCTGAGAAATAAAAAACAGCAGATGAAATAAAATTACATTTATCATTCTTATTGCATAAATAATTTCAATAGAAAACACACACATGCGACATACATTAAACAGCTCTATCAGGTATAATTAGCCATAACAACGGTAAAATAAATATATGTGCTATTGAAACTTCATGTTTCTATCAAGAGGTCAACATGTTAATTTGCAATCCGTATGAAATCGTTATTCAAGGTATGACTAATAATAATAAACGTTTTCGACCCAGTGACTGGGCCGAACGTTTATGCGGGATATTGTCCTCTTTTGATCAGGGTCATCGCCTGTCTTATCATCAATGGGTTCGTCCCATTTTAATAGATAATATTCGCTGTGTTGCCGTTGATCGTAAACTGGAAGAAATCAGCAGCACAGCATTCAATTTTCTGATGGACTTTGCCCGCGATAACGATTTACGTATTCTGGATTGCAAAGCCTTATTAGAAGAACGGGAACATAAACTAATTAAACTGACTGATGCTGTATCTCAGAAAAATGCAGAAGTAGCACAAACACAACTAAATACAATTAATACAGAAATAGAAACAGAACCACTGACGCCGGTTAATCAATTACGTGAACTGACTCCGGCAGAGACTGGTTCTGCTTTTGCAGCTTTGCATCTGTTACATCCCAATATTCGTGATATTGTTCAGTTTCAGGATCTGGTAAAAATTCAGCAGGCAGAGGGTTATCGTCTTTTAGGAATATTTGAAGAAGGCAAACAAAATGCTGTGACTGTTTGTGGTTTTCGTATTGTGACTAATTTTGCTGCCGGACGTCATTTACATATTGATGATTTAACCAGCCTTCATTTACCCATAGCTGATGACAAAATTAGCCAGATTTTCACAGAGTTAAAAACAATTGCAACACATGAACATTGCAGCAGCATTCATGCTGATTCAAGTATATCTTCAGATAGTAGCAATATACATCATTTATATCTGAAAAACGGATTTACTTTATGCAGCCATAAATTCAGCCTGAAACTTGACTAAGTAATATATATAATCATACATAATAAAAATACAGGATATTTTAATATCCTGTATTTTTATAGACAAATTGGTTTTAGATTTTTGTATAAATGACCGTAAGTATTACTCTGCTTCTGCCAGATAGCCACGCAATTTCTGCATAGCTTTGGCTTCAATCTGGCGGATTCGTTCTGCAGATACACCATATTCACCAGCCAGATCATGCAAAGTTAATCCACCATCATCTGCCAGCCAGCGACTTTCAACAATATGCCGGCTGCGATCATCCAGTTTGGCCAGTGCATTCTGCAAACCTTCCGTCTGCAAAGTATAATGCGCCTGCTGCGCCAGTATTTGTGTTGGCTCTGTAGTACTGTCAGTCAGCCAATCTATTGGTGCAAAATTATCTTCATCATCATTTTCTGCCAGCAGTGACATATCCTTACCTGTCATCCGCTGTTCCATTTCCAGAACTTCAGAAAGTTTCACACCTAAATCATCAGCAATCGACTGTGCTTCTTTGTTACTTAACGCAGCCATAGATTTGCGCATACTGCGTAAATTGAAGAATAATTTACGCTGTGGTTTAGTAGTAGCTACACGTACCAAACGCCAGTTACGTAAAATAAATTCGTGTATTTCAGCTTTAATCCAATGTACCGCAAACGAAAATAAACGTACGCCACGACTTGGCTGAAAGCGTTTTACCGCTTTCATCAAACCTATATTGCCTTCCTGAATCAAATCAGCCTGATTCAGGCCATAACCATCATAACCACGAGCGATAGAAACCACTACACGCAAGTGGGACAAAATCAGTTTTTTTGCAGCCTCTAAATCTCCTTCGGTCTGGCGTACCGCCAAATCCTGCTCTTCCTCTGGAGAAAGCATAGGAATATTGTTTACGGTATGAATGTATTGCTCCAAACTACCATGCCCGGTCAGCACGGGTAATGCAAAAGCGGTATTCATGCCTGTCCTTTCTCTGTGTGCCCAGCTATTTAATTATTTTTCGTTCCCTACAATAACACATTGTTTATCGCAGGAAAACCAATTAATAACTGAGTTAATAATTTATCATTGTAATTAAAATATTAATGTACTTCAATTACTATTTATGATTTGTTCATCATAGGAAAAATCATGTATATTTAAAATTATGATTGTATAAATTTATCATTATACACATTAGTTTAGTTTATTCAACGGCGACAATGTCCATAAATACCTAGTATTAACAGTAAAAACAGACTGATCAAAGCCAAAGGCCAGCTGCCTCCGAGTCGCATATAGGGTGTACTACCCTTATAACCGGATATTTCACCTTCTAATACAGATGCAGTATCGGGTTTAAGTTGTGCCACAACTTTCCCTTTAGGATTAATAATTGCAGTCATTCCTGTATTGGTTGCACGAACCATATAGCGTCCTGTTTCTAATGCACGTGCCTGAGATTGCTGTAAGTGCTGCTGCATAGCATGTGATTTTCCATACCAGGCCATATTGCTTACATTGGCCAGTAAACTCGCCTGTCTGGCTGTGGCGATTAATTCATCACCAAAGCCATCTTCATAACAGATATTAAATGCAACACGCTGATTAGCCAGTTGTAAAGGCAGCTGAGCCATGCCTCCACTGGAAAAACCCGACAATGGCATATCCATATTGAGATACAACCAGCCTAGTAAAGCCGGCAAAGGAACATACTCACCAAACGGAACCAGATGATTTTTAGCATAGAAAGGCAACCCGGTTGCTTCAGGAGCAGCAGTAAAATTAATCACTGCATTTTGATAATTGTTTCCGTCTGCCGTATATTGCGGAATACCAGCAGCTAATGCTGAACCATGGCTACGGGCAAGCTGAGTAAATTCATCTAATTGTGCTGCAGGCATATCCTGTCTCATTACCGGAATAGCTGTCTCTGGCAAAATAACAATATCAGCATGAGTACTGGCTATCTGCTCCAGATAACGTTGCAAGGTTGGCTGTAATGACTGCTCATCCCATTTGAGTGACTGTGGAATATTGCCTTGTGCCAAAGCAATTCTGGCATGGGTTCCATCTGGCTGTGTAAAGTGAAACTGTAATAATATTGCCCCAAGCAACCATACACCTGTTAAAGCAACACCACAGCCAATCTTTGCTCTCCGGCTTTTAGCCAGTACTAACTCAGCCAGCCAGGCACCACTGGCTACAGTAACCAGTGTAACCAGAAAAATACCACCCACTGGTGCAAAACCGGCTAAAGCCGAATCTGCTATCTGACTATAACCCCAGATGCCCCAGCCAAAACCTGTTAGTGCACGTTCACGAACAAATTCAGCCAGACACCATAACAAAGGTAATATCACAGCATGACAAATAGTACCTGACAACCTGAATTTACCTAGCAACCAGAATACTACAGCCGGATAAATAGCCAGATAAGCAGGTAATAGTATGGTCAGCGGCCAGGCCCAAATTTGTGCTAATCCGGCAATATCATGTAAAGCAATATCTATCCAGTATAATAATGATGTATATGCGGTTAATGCCCACAGATAAGCCGTTCTAATACGCCATTGTGGTCGTACACTCTGCAAAATCAGCAATACTGCCAGCAAAACCGGTAACAGCCAGTAATGATAATAAGGAGCAAAAGTAAATGGTACCAGGGCTGCAGATATAAATAATAATGGCCAGTACAGCCAGGGCTTGGCTAAATATTTCATAACAGAAGAATGCGATGCAGCTATCTCCATTTGAGTCACATAAATCTCCGCAGCTTTCAGACAACTACATTAAAATTCGACAATTACAACCGCCATTAAAGGCAAACATAAGCATCTATTATATTAATATTTTTAACACAACATATTATTATTTACCGTAAATACTACGTACTCTATTTAAAGCCACATTAAACAAACATATTTTCTATGTTAATGAAGAAATAATATGTTGTACGAATAAATTAAACAGATAATTGTCAATATTAAGCAATATCCAATATATTAATCTATATTATGCTTAACAGTAACCATTAGCGTCTGTAAACGCCGTGCATCAGCCCGGGCTACCGTAAAATTCAACTTACCAATGGTAATTTTTTCACCTCGTACTGGCATATGGCCAATTTCCTGAATAACCAGACCACCAATAGTGTCGACTTCTTCATCAGAATAATCGGTACCAAAGAATGCATTGATATCTTCTATTTCGGTCACCGCATTAACGCGAAATCTCTCTGCAGACACAGCAAAAATATTATCAGCACTATCATCTTCATCAAATTCATCTTCGATATCACCAATGATAGGCTCAATTACATCTTCAAATGTTACCAGTCCTGAAGTACCGCCATATTCATCAACGACAATAGCCATATGATTGCGTTGCTCACGAAATTCTTTTAACAATGTATTCAGTGACTTACCTTCAGGAACGAATACAGCCGGACGTAATATCTGTTCTAACTGAAAATGTTCTGTTCTGCCCCAGTATTTAAGTAAATCTTTAGCATGCAGAATACCCAGAATTTCATCTTTATCCTCACCAATCACCGGAAAGCGTGAATGAGTAGTATCAATGATATAAGCAATAATTTTGTCTAAAGAATCATCAATCTTAATTACATCCATCTGGCTGCGCGTTATCATCGCATCACGCACTTCCAGATCAGCAAAATCCAGTACATTTTCCAGACATTGTAAGGTATCTGCATCAAAAACCTGCCGTTCATGTGCTTCCCGCAGGGTTTGCAATACATCTTCTTCAGTATCCGGCGTCTCTCCGGATATGCGATTTACAAATCGCTCAAAAAATCCGGGTTTCGATGAACTTTCGTCCATGATCAATATTCATCCTGTGTATAGGGATTTGCATATCCTAACTGATGCAGGATACGAATTTCAAGCGCCTCCATAATTTCAGCCTCATTATCATCAATATGATCAAAACCCATTAAATGTAAAGCACCGTGCACAGTCAGATGAGCGTAATGCGCTATCACTGATTTATGTTGGTCAGCAGCTTCTTTTTCTATCACCGAAGGACAAAAAATCAGATCGCCATTGAGTTCTGAACAATCAGGCAAATACATGCTTTCGCCTTCGTTGAGTGCGAAACTCAGAACGTTAGTTGCATAATTTTTGTTTCGATAATCATGATTAAATTGGGCTGCCTCATCTTCATTACACAGTAATATGGCAATATTGGCTTGTTTATAACTATTTTTACACGTTTGCCATATCCATTGCCGCCACTGCCTGTAAGTCGGAACGAGGCTAGCGTTACTGCGATTATCGACATTTAAACTGAATATTTGATTCAAATGCTGTAAAACCGGCTTTTTTTTGGCAATTTTCATCTAATTTATTTTTGATCCTAATAGGTATATTTTAACAAGTACTATTGATAAATGCACTACATCACTGATTCTGGAAATAATGCTTTTATCAGGATTTTACTATTAAAGTTTAAATTTCAATTTGATAATATTTATATTAAAATTTTGATCTATACAGCTATATTGCACATAATCGTTCATTTTTTGTATCATCACCCATTATCCTGTTTGTTATTTTCCATTTTAACATCATACTTTTTCATCAATTTCTTACATATAATTTTAACTGTACAAATTTTATTATCCAGCATTTTAAAATGCTAAAATTTTATTTTTAAATTAATCTTCATTAATCCACTGTTCTCTTAAGATTTGATGTGTTATTAACCAAAAAGCCACCGACTATTAATGTGGTTAATGTCTTTTTTGAGAAAGTACTAAGAGCACCTTTAATTAAACAAGCACTTTGCTATGATATGATTATATTATTTTACTAGTAGATGGGGCTCATAATGGACATTCCTGAAAGTATACAGCAAGAGCTAGGCACATGAAATAATGGAACAGGCATTGATTTAGAAAGTTGCATTGACTATATGGGGAGTTATGATTTAGCCATGAGTTATTGCACATTATTTTGGCCAACGTTTCAATGAATTGATGACTATATTGTGCGAGAAGGGCTCACAGCAAATTATCTCAATAGTTGGGTGATTTCTACACAAAATAGTTATGATGACCTGATACCTGATGAAATTGATGAATTTGATCGTTATCAACTGGAAAAAGTGATAGAAATCTGCAAAAAAGTAGTAGTTTATCAGAAGCAAGCCGATAATTATTTGCCATATCCCGAACCAAAAAGCAACGCAGTAACGATGCTGATCGCCTAAAAAATACTTAGCTAAATTTGGCCTGAGTTGGGAAATAATACATAGTAATAATTGATAATCCAATAAAAAAATGATTTATCAATTTACATTTTAATAAACTTTAGTCTAGAATACGGCCACTTTCCTGAATAGTGCTGCTGCAGGAAACAGTAATTATCTTCTCAAATTGAGAGGACGGTATTTTATTGTTTTCTAGGTGGCTATTATGTCTACATTTACCCGTTTACAAAAACGTTTATCCCGAAGTGGGATTGAAACTCATTTTAATAATGATATTTACACATTTAATAAACAAGATATTACGGCACAAGTACTGTTACCTAATCCGTTACCTTTAGAAGAAAAAGCGGTTGAGCAATTACTTGATTTTGCATCGGTAACAAAGCCCAATAGTGATGGCAAAGTTTGCGCTGCAAGGGCTACGCCAGACTTTCATCCCGGTACGATTGCACCAGTTGGAAGTATTGTTGCCACGACTCCTGATTTAATTATTCCTGCGGCGATAGGCACGGATATTAATTGTGGGATGCGCCTGTTTACTACAGGCTTAAGTCTTAATGAGGTGGATGAACAAAAATCAATTCTCATTGAACAATTGAAACAGGTGTTATTGCACGATAAGCGCGATGTGCCAGTTACCCCCACTTCTTTTCAGGCTCTTTTTGATGAAGGTCTTGCAGCTTGGTTAGAAGCCTTACCGCAACAAGGTTTATGGAATAGTGTCGATTTTAATCGGCTATCGCATGAAATTAGTAAAATTTCTGGCAATAATTTACTTTCAGCAGATAGTCAGTATGCTCCCGAAGCCTTTTTTGAAAAACGAGCGATTATTCGTCCGGCAAGTCTAGGCACAGTAGGTTCAGGTAACCATTTTGTTGAATTACAAATTGTTGATGAAATTATTGATCGCCATGTTGCTTATCAATTAGGTTTAAAGAAAGATGCTATTGTGGTGATGATTCATACCGGATCACGTGATGTCGGTTTTTATATTGGCAAGCGTTGGCAAGATAAAGCTAAAGCATTATGGCCGGTCGATCAAAAATACCCTAAATCAGGTTTATTTGCTTTGACAGACAATTATGTTCAAGAGTATTTGCAAGCGATGGGCGTTGCTGCTCGTTATGCTTGGATAAATCGTATTGTGATCACAGAGCTAGTGCGTAAAACGTTTAGTACACTCTTTAAGCAAGATGCTAGTCAATTATTGGTTGATATCTCACACAATGTCATTTTTCCTGAGAATGGCATGAATATTCATCGGAAAGGTGCAACACCCGCACATTTAGGTGAAATAGCATTGATACCAGGCTCTATGGGTGATTATTCTTATGTTGCAATAGGAAAAGGTCATCCTGATTGGTTATGGTCTTGTTCGCATGGTGCTGGACGAGCTGAAAAAAGGCAAACGATGCGCAGTAAAAAATTGGCCTCTGATAACGCCTTATTGCCATGGCAATGCGTTACTTTAAAACAAGAGCGACTATTTGAGGAAGCGCCTGCAGCATATAAACCGATTACGCCAGTCATTCAAGCACAAGAGAATGCCGGTTTAATCCAAACCGCTGTGAGACTTAAACCGTGGATAACCTTTAAAGTATGATGTAAAAAAGATGTCAGTTTTTAAAAAAAAATGACATCTATATAGCGAGTTAATAAAGATAATGATTGATGTCATTATCTTTATTATATTAGTTTTATCATTTCTGATTTGATTTGTTATTTTAATAAATCATCAATACCCCGCAGCTAAGCTATCACCACGAGGATCGGTTGCACCCATTAATCTATGATTATCGGCATCAATTAAAATAGCACCCTGCATGTCCCATTGTATCGGTATAATTGTCAACGACTTTCACATTATGTCCACTTGATTTAAGAGTATCGGTTATATTCTTAGCGACTCGCCCTTCTATTTTAAGATCATTGGACGATGCTCCCCAAGTTCGCCCATGTAACTATCGTGGTGCATTAATGGCATTTTGAGGGGACATATTAAGATCGACAATTTGCGTGACAATGGTCGCTTGAGTTTGTGGCTGACCTTCTCCGCCCATGGTGCCATAAACCAGATACGATGCACCCTCTTTAAATAACATAGCTGGATTTAAGGTATGAAAGGTTCGTTTATTCGGCTCTAAACGATTAATATGATTGGGGTCGAGTGAAAAAAAGCTTCCCCTATTTTGCAGCAAAATCCCGGTATCTTTGGCTACAATTCCTGAACCAAAATTATGACAAATACTTTGAATGATAGAAACCGCATTCCCTTCTGCATCAACAACGCCAAACCAAACTGTATCCCCTTTCGGATCTAATGGCTTAATATAGATGCGTGCAGTTTGCACATCAATTTGTTTAGCTTGTTGTTGACCATGTTGAGAGGATAATAAGAACTCAAGCGGGATAGGATTAAAATCAGGATCCGTCAAATATTTATCACGATCGGCAAACGCTTGCTTGGTGGCCTCAATAATTAAATGATAATAATCAGCACTACCTTCCCTAATGATTTAACATCAAAATTATTTAATATATTAAAAATCTCTAAAGAAGCCATCCCTTGTGTGTTAAGAGGCAAATTATAAGCAGTATATCGCTGATAGTTAGCATGAATAGGAGAAACCCATGTTGCTTTATGGTTAGCAAAATCATCTAAGGTCAACAGACCACCGTGACGCTTTAAATCATCAACGATTTTCTGAGCAATATGACCACAATAAAATACCGTTGCACCGTCATTGGCAATAGACTTTAATGAAGTTGCTAAATCAGGTTGTTTGAGAATTTCGTCGATTTGATAGACGTCACCATCGTTTTAAGGAAGGGGCTACGCGTTACTCGGTAAGTGTCTTGTTAACCACCTTCACATCGCCGATATTCAGTGAAATGAACAAATAACGAGTGACAAAGTAGTTGCTTTAGGTAAAGTACTTAAAGAAATTTATACTGCAAAGCTAATATTACAGTTTCCTGAGTATCCGTGTGAAGTTCAATTTTATATTCCTGAAAATAAAGAAGATATAATTAGTTATCAGTTATCTTTTTTCAAATAGCTGGAGAAAATTTGCCGGCTCATCAAATATCTGCATCGTGATACAGATAAGTATAATTTATTTATATAGTGTGTGTTGAATATAAAAAAGAGCCTGCTTTATTAATTAAACCTTTCTTTTGATTAGACGATATAACTAAAATATTACATTAAACTGCTGTTAGAACTTGCGAGTTAATCTTCGCCAAAACGATCACTGCCAAGTGTTCCTTTCAGGTACATAAAATGAGTAATACAAAACCGCCAATGTAAGGAACAAAGTTAATAAAAAACTTAGCCCTACTACGATTAATGAACATAATGAAATTTGTTATAATAATTCTTTATTATGCAAGATTTCCAAAATATCATCACGAATAACATACAAATAGATATTACCCTGAAATTTATAGCATATAAATCAATGTGATGAATAAAAATTTATTGTCTTTCCTTTCAATAACACAAGCACTTTTATTGTTTTTTCATAATAAACTTTATTACCATTTAATTCTACCTTTTATCAACAATAAAGTAATTTAATTATGAATTTTGAAGAATTATTTTTGGTGGTGTACATTTATGTCTGTTTAAGATTCTAAGCAAAACAAATAAATGTATTAATCTAAATTTAATCAATATATTATTCTTGATTAACCGATTTATCTTTTAAGATTTAATACAATTCAGTAAATTTACTTCATCCCATTTTTTAATCTTTTACTTAATTGATTAATAAAAAATAATAATTCAGTCCCATTTATCATTCATTCACTTTATTAAGATATTTTATCAATCCCTCTTTCGTTGAAAATTCACAGCGTTCGTCGGTTTGAAAATTATCGATACAAATCGTTTTTGATATGACTCTATTATCCCCAAAAAAAATAATGCTCTTAATATACCATCATCTTCTATATATAAAGGTAATTCAATAAAGCCATAACTGTATGATATGTTTAGCTCTAAAGTATCTTTAAGTAAAATGTAAATGTATTTGTCACCTGTTTTTTTATCAGTATATTCAAAAGCACTTACTAGTTCTTCATCACCATATTGATATGTATAAAGTTCTAATGCTTTATTCAATTCTTTATTATTATTTGTTAAAAAATACACCTCTAAATTACGCCTTCCGTCTTCAAAAGTATTACTAAGAAACATCGCTGTTCCTTTATGGCCTTTATATTCAACATTAATGGGCGGATGAGCAATGTTATTATATTGGGAAATCGATATTCTTCCGGAATGGTATCTAAATCCACATCAGAATTAGCATAAACATTTTGCAGGGTAAAAATTAAACCTAATAATATAAACATTACTAATTTAAATTTCATTGTAACCCTAAGAAAAAAAATAGAATTAAACATCTTTCCAATATTTATCGTTTCAATAATTTGCTTGTTCTTTGCCAAAAGTATAAATTACTGATTCACTATTTTTATATAAAATTATTTTATTTTTTTAATATATTTATTATTTAAATTGTATAAATTAAATACAAATATTTAAAAACAAGATTCTGATTCTTTGTGAAACTGATTAAGCTAATTCAATAATAATTAAAATAGCTGTTTCTTTAATACAAACAAAATCCATAAATAAACTCAGTATTTATTCTAAATATTGAGTTTATTTATGGCAAAAGACATCTGGTAAATTGATCTGTTCTAAATAGTTTTGAACCATATTGCGATTTCAAACTATTTATCAACCTACCTCTTTGGTACAACAAATTATTCACCCTGCCTAGCTATTTAAAAACAGGGTTTTCATTGTGTATGATGAATTAGCGTAAGATATCTACGATACTACGGGCTGCGCGACGGGCATCCAGTAAAATCAGACCGAGTTTGGCACCCTCATTAGCTGTAACAGCCAGTACATTGGTATCACCTGCCTGAATCAGCAGAATATAACCATGCTTACCCTTAACCATAACCTGCTCCAGTTCATCACATTGTAACTCACGGGAGGTACGGTTTCCCAAAGCAAGCAGAGCTGCTGCCATTGCACCAACGCGGTCTGGATCAACACCATTCGGTAACAAGGTTGCTACCGGCAGACCATCGGAGGAAATTACAGCAGATGCGGTAATATCAGCCGAAGAGCTGTTTAAATCACTTAATACCGAAACCAGTAATTGTTCTTGCATCTTGATGTCTTTCTATTGATGTTATTCATTTACCACATGAATGTCTTCACCCGCCAATACGTACAAACCACGTACCATCGTGACAAAAGCTTCACCATTTAGTAGCGGCAATCCTGCTGTTACCAAAATATTTTTGGTATTGCCTATATACAGAGGGAAGAATGTTAATTCACTCTGACCGGCAGGATCACATATCCCGATAGCGTTGTTGTAGATATTAAGGTTATTTTTAATCAGTAAACTGTGTTTTTCTGTCAGACGTGTTGCCTCACTAGCCAGATTAGCTACCTCTTCGGCAGTTTCATGATTAAAACCGACGTTAGCAAAATAAAAACCATCCTGATCAACCAACAGTGCTTTATGGCTGTCTGATAGCTGCCCCAGAATGTTTTCAAATTCATCAGAGGTAACCTTAACCAGCTGAGAACTGGGTTTAGCCTCTCCGTATAAGAATTCCAGACGTTGTAAGCGATATAACAAATTCAACGCTGTGTGAACATCATCTGTTTCAGCCCATCGTTTCAAACGCTCTTCGGTTAACTTCGCATTAATATCCGCCTGCAGAATATTGGCCAGCAACATACGACTGGCACTCTGGCTGGGGCTGGATACCGCATAAAATGCACCGGCTGGCATCACTTTAGGATACAAATCATGATGTAGCTGTAATGTAGATTCCATACTAACTACCCTTCTAAACCTGGATCAATTGAGTACAGCATAGCAGTAACCAGTTGTTTTACATCATCTTCATTACGGGCATCCACCTCAAAAACAGGTACATTAAGTTTATGCTGCGCCAGATACTGCTGATAAACATCCACGCCCGGCTGAGGATTGATATCCATTTTAGTTACACCAACGACAACCGGAGCCTCTTCCAGTAAATCATGAAAAGAGGTAAGGAAAAATTTCAAATCTTTTAATGGATTCTGGCGGGTATTATCCAGCAGCAGAATTAAACCCATACTCCCCTTACTTAAAATACTCCACATGAAGTCAAAACGTTCTTGACCAGGTGTACCATATAAATGAACTTTTGTATGTTCATCAAGCCGAATAACACCATAATCCATGGCTACAGTAGTATGACCTTTTCTATCCTGTGTCATATCCGACGCACTGGCATCAGTCTGTACCGGAGGATCATCCGATAATGCAGCAATGGCAGTCGTTTTTCCCACCCCAACCGGGCCGGTAAATATAATTTTATTTTCAACCATGATTACTCCCTACTTAGGTATTAATTGCCACGCAAGCGACCCATCAAACGTGCCAGTAAACCACCTTTCGGCTTGTCTTCATCGCTCTCATCATATTCTGCCTCTTGTGTACCACTTGCTGGTTTAGCAGCTTGTGGTGCTTTTCTTGTCAGAACCATTTCTTTCTCCTGTTGTGCAGTAGGAGGAGTCAACTGCTGCTCAATAATCAGGGCACCAATTGAATATGTAGCTGCTATATAGTTTAAAACATCTTCTAAAGAAACTGGTAATAACTTATATAGAGTATTCAGTGCCACAGGTGTACGCACCAAAAAAGCTGACAGACGCATAGCTTCAGGCAAATAAGCCAGACGAGTCATATTTGGCCATGCTTTCAGTCTGATCACCGTATCCGGCGTAATAGGCTCAATCAGACGACCGCGTGCTGTCCAGATTGATAACTGCCAAATACAGGATTGTAAGGTTAGCTTAGCCTTATCATGCAACTGTGCCGTTGATGCGGATGCAGGTACAGTTTTAGTCTGCCATTCTGCATCAGTTTGCATACACAATTGTTGCAAAGCATCACTTTCAGCTGCCAGTAATACTCTTTCAATACTGGGAAATACAATTAATACAGGCTTATTATCAAACAGAATTGCTGTATCTTCAGTTTGCTGAGCAAGCTTTTGTACCGTACCCAGTAAGGTTCCCTGAGTATGAAAGCGCACTACAGTTACCGACTGATGTGCATGCTCAGCAATTTTGTCTGCCTTATGTTCAGCATTTGATTCAATTTTTTCACTAACTGATTCTTTTTGTGCAGCTGCTTTATCAGCAAGCCAGACCCCGTTCCCCTGCTGCAAATTACGCAGATGCTGAAACAGCGTATCGAATCGGATAGGTTTCATCAGGTAGGGTGCTGTAAAAGATGGTGCATTACGACCAAAAAAGACTACTACAGCATCAGGAAATTTCTTTTTTGCCTTATGCCAGAGCTCTTCGCCGTCGTCAGCATCACCATCTACCAAAATTAGTTCGGGCTGTAAATTATCTTCAGGCTGAACCAACTGGTAATTTACACTATTGTACATCTTAAATGCCATGCGCAACATGGCTGTCTGGCGATCATCCACATTGACGAGCAAAACATAGGCAGTTTTTACTTTGGGTATTGAATTGTTCATCATTGATTTTGCACACCACCGTGGTTAATACGTTTCAATAATTGACTCATAGCAAGTACAACTTCTTCAGGTGGCGTCTGAATTTCAGCACGAATTACCTGTAACATTTTTTCCAGACGTGACCATTCTTCTGCACGTTCATATAAGTCAAATAAAGTAATATAAAGTTGTGACTCTTGCGGATAAAGCAGAACTGATTTTTCCAGTAAATCCATTGCTTCATCAAACTGACCAAAGGTAAGCAGCGATTCCACATCACGCAATACATGATCTGCCGGCGTTTCAGCCACATCATTTTCCGAGGAAGCTTTATCGACCAATGACAGACGTTTGGCCTTAAGTGCACTACTATTCACAGGCAGATAGCCCTGAGCTACGCCAATATCACGTAATATCGTTTCACTGGGTTTAGTCTCCAGCTGCTCAAACATTGGATGTTCGCCAAGACTGTATCCCCAGCCTAACATACGCTCTTTTACGACATTGCCATATTTTCCCAAAGTATAATACAACCGCCATAAATGCTGTGCAAATACATTGATATTATTGTTCCGGTAGTCTAATGCCAGAGCATCAATAATCATACTTGCCGGTTTTCTGGATGTCTTAATAGCCTTATTCAGACAACGAATAGCAGCATCATAGGGCAACTGTTCTTTTAATAAAACATAGCTGTTTTCGGGTTTGGAAAAACTCAGCAGAACATCACGCTCATCGCCATGAATTTTAAAATTACTACCTACATTACCTTCTACCAGCAATTCATGTGGCTGCTCAGTAATATCCTGGGCATTAATATCAGACTGAGATTCAGACTGGGTATCTTCAGGTTTTTTATCCGGATTAATACCAACT
Source organism: Snodgrassella sp. ESL0323 (assembly GCF_013346865.1). Classification (NCBI taxonomy): domain Bacteria; kingdom Pseudomonadati; phylum Pseudomonadota; class Betaproteobacteria; order Neisseriales; family Neisseriaceae; genus Snodgrassella; species Snodgrassella sp. ESL0323. The sequence goes on from NZ_JAAEDT010000028.1 coordinate 152,259, forward strand.
TCTTTTTCCGTTTCCTTAACATCCCATTGCAGCAGATCTTCTGCAAGCACGCGCAGCCCCAGATGATTTTCATCCAGTGCCAGACCTTGCCGAATCAGGTTCTCCAGTTCAGGCCGTTGAAAATAATTACGATACTGATCGATTATTTCCGCAAGTTTATCGGTATTTTTAGCATCCAGACATAATTCAGCCAGTTCATTGACCAGAGTATTTGCCATAGCAGGACTCTGCTGAGCAATATTCTGTTCCAGATATGCACCAAGTGAATCTGCAGCTTTCTGGAAGTAACCAAACTGTTTATAAACTTTATATTCAGTGAGATGATCTACTGTAGCAACAGAAACAGTGGTTTTGTCTGGTGTTGCCGGCTGCCAGTCCCAATCCTCATCTGCCTGCGGAGCAGCCTCCTCAGTTTCAGATGCTTCCTGAGTCTCAGTAGCTTTCTTTTCTGTCTTTGTATTACGCTTAGATGCAGATTGTTTTCTGCGGGCTGATTTTTTGCTTTTGGCATGTCCAGCCGCTTTCTGCCGCTTTTTCAGCACGAGCAATACAGCCAGCAAGATAACCAAAAGGGCAATAGGTAAATATAATTCCATAATTTACATCCCTTTTATAATTAGCTGCCAGATGCATGAGCGCATGGTTAAATGCATGTTTTTCATTTACGGTAACGCTTCACATACAATTGTCAATACTGTAACTATTTTACCTTAGCTTGCATTTGTTCGCCAGATTTTTATTTAACCTGGGGCAACATTCCGTTAGGTAATAGTTGCCAGACGTATCCGGGGTATTTCATTTTACCCGCCAAAGCACCGGCTTCATCGCCATAACCCCAGAAATAATCTACTCTTACTGCACCGTTAATGGCACTGCCGGTATCCTGAGCCATCATTAACCGGTTTAAACCAAAACCATTAGCGGGATGGGTAGTGGCAACAAATAACGGGGCACCCAGATTCATAAAGTGGCTGTCGACAGCAGCAGAATATCCTTTGGTAAGCGGTACACCCAATGCACCGGTTGGTCCGCTGGCCGGCTCTGCAGATGCGCGAAAAAAGACATAGCTTGGATTTTGTCCTAAGACTTCAGCCAATTGCTGCGGATGTTGCTGTAACCAGGCTTTAATACCCTGCATTGAAGTTTGTGCAAGTGGCAGATAACCTTTGTTAGCCATATATTTTCCAATTGATACATAAGGGTAGTCATTTTTATCGGCAAAACTGAGGCGCAGCATCCGACCGTCAGGTGTTCTTAACTGCCCTGACCCCTGTACATGCAGAAAAAATAATTCTACCGGATCATTAGCATAACCCAGAACAGGGGCTTTGCCATTAAGTGCGCCTGCATTAATCTGGGCACGGGTGTAATATGGAATCAATTGGTTACCACTGATGCGGCCTTTTAGTGCCCGTGTTTTCTCATTCAGGGGAAAGGAGGCCAGATTAGCGGTGTAATCTCCGTTAGGTGTAATGACGCCGCTATTTGCTCCGGTAAGTCGGATACGTACAACACCCTGACGCTGTCCGGCATTAAGAGGAACGACGATAAAATCGCTGGGAATACCATAAATAGGAAAGCGCGCCTGTGCAGTCTGTCTGGTATCGCCCGGCAGCATTGGTTCATAGTAGCCGGTTACAGTACCGGCCAGCTGTCCGTTCTGGCTGACTTCCCATGGCGTGAAATAAGTTTCAAAAAATACTCTGGCATGCTGGTTGTGTCTGGATGTGCGTGCTGCCTGCTGACATATTGGCTGCCAGGCTGGCTGCATTTGTAGTTTGCTACAACTGGTTTTGAATGCATCCAGACTATCAACAAATGACTGAATCGGCCATTGCGGCAATTCCTGATAAGAAACAGCTCGGTAGCTGACGCCGCCTTTCCCTGGGGTAAAGACATAATTCTGGGGTAACGGTTTACCCGGTGTTACTGAACCGGTTTCGCTCGGAGGAATTTTATCTGTAGGTTTACGGACATGAGGACAGGCACTCAGAAATAAAACACAGAAGCACAGTATCCAGCAGCGAATTAGGCTGAATTTCTTTGATGGCAAGATTTTTGACATTTTTTAATAGGAATTGAGATCGATACAGAAAATATAAACTATATTTTTACACCATTATGACAGTCAGTCACGCTTTTAAACAATGAACTACTGAATAACTGATTTTAGGCAGTGATATCTGGCGTTGTATCAACTGAATGTAAACACTCTGTTACAATAGCTTTTTTTTAATCAATTCAAATATTCTCCACATTATGAGTAAACCCACCCTCACACCGATGATGACGCAATACCTGTCTATTAAGGCTGAACATCAGGACAAATTACTGTTTTACCGGATGGGGGATTTCTATGAACTGTTTCTGGAAGATGCCGTTGAAGCAGCCCGTCTGCTGGATATAACGCTGACTACTCGCGGACAGATTAACGGGGAACCGGTCAGAATGGCCGGTGTACCTTATCATGCAGCCGAACAATATCTGGCAAAGCTAGTAAAACTGGGTAAAAGTGTAGCTATTTGTGAACAAACGGGTGAAGTAGGGGCAAATAAGGGACCGGTAGAACGGCAGGTTGTGCGTATAGTTACACCGGGTACGGTGACTGATACGGCATTACTTGAAGATAAAGAGACCAACCGTATTGCGGCCGTTTCTTTATTGAAAAAACAGCTTGGCATAGCGTGGCTTTCGCTGCAAAGCGGAGAATTCAGATGCAAAATCATTACTCCTGAAGCATTGCCTAATGAGCTGGCACGTTTGCAGGCTGCAGAAATACTGCTTTCTGATCAGACTCAGGAAAAATTGAATCTTAGTGGCTATGACCGGCAACTAACCCGGTTACACGCATGGCAATTTGCTGCTGATACTGGTGCCCGTATGATTGAGCGTTATTTTGGCAGTCAGGACTTACGTGCTTTCGGTTTACAACCAGGAGTACATGATGCAGCAATCGGTGCAGCGGGTGCTTTGCTGAACTATGTGCAGCAAACTCAAATGCAGTTACCTAAACATTTAGACAGCCTGTCACTGGAACAGGAGTCTGCTTATATTGGTATGGATGCGGCAACCCGCCGCAATCTGGAACTAACTCAGACTTTAAGCGGTTTAAAAGCTCCGACACTATTTTCTGTTTTAGACCAGTGTGCAACTCATATGGGCAGTCGTCTGCTGGCACAATGGTTACATCAACCATTGCGTCAGCGTCAGCAAATTATAGCCCGGCAACAGGCCGTTGCAGAGCTGGCCTCTCAGCAGGCACAAGTAACATCCATGCTAAATCAGGTAGCAGATATTGAACGTATTGCCGCACGAATTGCTATTGGCAGTGCCCGCCCTCGTGATTTATCTGCTTTACGGGATAGTTTGACTATTCTGGCAGAATTTCGTTTAGAAGAATCCGGCCAGAGTAGCAGCCTGATACAAACTCTACTGGAACAGTTTCCTCCTGCCGCACCTATTGCCGAACAGTTAAATATGGCGATTATGCCTGAACCATCGATATGGTTGCGCGACGGTGGAGTGATTAATGATGGCTTTGATGAGGAACTGGATGAATTACGCCGTTTACAGAATCATGCAGATGAGTTTTTGTTGCAATTGGAAAACCGGGAGCGGGAACGCACAGGTTTATCCAGTTTGAAAGTTGAATTCAACCGTGTGCATGGTTTTTATATTGAATTGAGTAAGGTGCAGTCTGAACAGGCTCCGGCAGACTATCAGCGACGTCAGACTCTGAAAAATGCAGAACGTTATATCACGCCTGAATTAAAAGATTTCGAAGAAAAAGTATTAAGTGCACAGCAAAATGCACTGGAACGGGAAAAACAGATATATGACAAGCTGTTACTGCAATTACAAAGTGAACTGCCGGTATTACAGCGCTGTGCCCGTGCGGCAGCCAGTCTGGATGTATTAAATACACTGGCCAGATATGCATGCACCGAACATTATTGTTTTCCGGAATTGGTAAACTATCCATGTTTACAGATTAAAAATGGCCGTCATCCGGTAGTGGCTGCACAAGTTAAACAGTTTACAGCTAATGATACGCGTCTTGATGAAAAACGGCGCCTGATGCTCTTAACCGGCCCGAATATGGGGGGTAAATCTACTTATATGCGACAAGTAGCCTTAATTGTGTTACTGGCGCATATTGGTGCTCCGGTACCTGCAGACAACTGTACACTGGGAGAATTTGACCAGATATTTACCCGTATTGGTGCTTCGGATGATCTGGCAGGTAACCGCTCTACTTTTATGGTAGAAATGTCGGAAACGGCTTATATTCTGCATCATGCAACGGAACAATCGCTGGTATTAATGGATGAAGTTGGCCGTGGCACATCTACCTTTGATGGTCTGGCTCTGGCGCAGGCCATTGCAGAACATTTACTGCAAAGAAATCGCAGTTACACTCTTTTTGCTACCCATTATTTTGAGTTAACCCGCTTACCTGAGCAGCATGCACACGCATTCAATATGCATCTTGCGGCTTTGGAACAAGGACAGGATATTGTTTTTCTGCATCATATTGAATCCGGACCAGCAAGTAAAAGTTATGGGATAGCAGTAGCGAAACTGGCCGGACTGCCGGCGCGGGCACTAAATGCCGCCTACCGCCATTTACAAACACTTGAACAGCATGCAGCTTCCGAGCAGCCGCAACTGGATATGTTTCAGGCTCAGGCAGCAGACAGCGAAGAAGAAACCATGATGGATACTGATATTAATCATGTTGCTATATCGGCAATTCCTGCTGATTTATGCGCTCAGCTAAATGCACTAAAGCCTGATGAACTGACACCTAAAGCAGCACTGGCTGCTATTTATGATCTGGTGAACTGCTGGCAAAATCATCAGTCATCATAAAAAATGCATAGAAAATCGGTTTTTTAGTTGACATAAGGCTGATTATCCGTATAATAGCTCCCTTACCAGACGCGGGGTGGAGCAGCACGGTAGCTCGTCGGGCTCATAACCCGAAGGTCGTAGGTTCGAATCCTGCCCCCGCATCCAGATTTCTAAAATGTCCTGTTTTAAACAGGACATTTTGTTTTATTCATTCTCTGAACATCTTTTCAAAAATAGATATTTCTGGTTTTCGATTGCCGATTTTACTTATTTTTTTTATTAGTCGTTGCGATTTATCTTAATTATCCATTTCATAACAAGCTGATTGATACAACCAGATTTAATATCTGACTAATAAATGTAAAGCGACAATATCAAAAACGCAGGTTTAATGGCTTTGAATATATAAAGGCAGAAAAATATGCAAAATCTTTCTGTACTGAGAATATTTTCAGATATTGAAAAATATTTTAATTAAGCATATCAATCACATGTAAACCTGTAAAATTAACAATATTATTTTCACATGCATCACTGCACGGTATAGATATTTATTAAAGCTTTCAAAGTTTTAGTAATATTGGTTACCGGTTCAAAGCTTCCATGATTAATATCAGATATCCGCAAAACTTACGATTAATTATATGAGACTCGACACGAAAACACTGGAATGTAATCAGCAGTGTTATATTCTGATGTGCTCGGTAATCAGAAATTACATTAAAAATTAATTTTCAACCAGTTTATTTACTCTGCCTGAATACTGGATTAACTCTAATTACTTAGGTAAGATAAAAATGAAGTAAGTAATCCGAAAATTCCGTGCGTTTTCTGGAATATTTAAAGGGTGATTAATGTATAAATTCAACGGATTTACGCAGGCTGGACTCAATTTTTTACAAGATATCCGGATTAATAATAGTAAGCCGTGGTTTGATGAGCATCGTTCAGTTTATGATCATGAATTGATACAGCCATTTCGGGCACTGGTTGAACAGTTAACCCCTGAAATGTTGAAAATCGACAAAGAATTTGAAACTCGCCCGGCTATTGGTAAAACGATATCACGTATTCATCGTGATACCCGTTTCTCAAAAGATAAATCTCTTTATCGCAGCCGTTTATGGCTGACATTCAAACGTCCAAGCCGCGACTGGAAAGAGGCACCTACCTATTTTTTTGAAATTAGTCCAGATACTTATCGATATGGGCTTGGTTATTATTGTGCACCCAAACAAACCATGGATATTTTCCGTGAAGAAATACTGAATAAACCAGAAGTGTTTTTAAAAGTGATGAGGTGTGTGAAGAAACCGTTTGAGCTTGTTGGTGATAGTTATAAACGTCCTTTAGTTAAAGAGCAGGATAAAAAGATTGCAACATGGTACAACCGGAAAAGTATTGCTGTAATGGCAACCAATCATCATATCGAAGATATACTTGACAGGGATTTACCAAATAAACTGACCCAAGGCTTTAAACAGTTATTACCACTTTATGATTTTTTAATGGATGTAGAATTCATTAAGAATATTTCCAAGTTATAAATATTCTCATCAATATAAAATGATTTTTATTATTTCCCGTTATAGCTTTTAATTTCTGAAACAATATAGCTATAGGGCTTCTTATAATCATTAGTTATGAATTCTATATTTTCGGCAGGAATACCTTGTAGATATCTGCTCATAACATCACGCACTAACATTCGGGTTACCCAATATTGATGTTTATACTTGTCAAAGCATAATTTCTACCACGCTCCAATTCCTGATGATTCAAAAATTGGACGTATCTGGTCAAAGCAAAATCGAGATTTATTTCCTCATCAAAGGTAAACCAGATGTGTATTTCCTTTTCTGTTATCTTTATAAAGTTTTCTACTTAACAAAGGTCTGAATAAAAATCAAAGTTGTTTATACATATGGTAATTTATCAGTATCTGATTTTTTCGGGATATTTTGTTAGCCCGCTTTATTTTAAAACCCCATTTTTTGAAAATTGGCATGGCTACTTTTGAAGCATCTACACTTAATTGTGAAAGCTTTTTCTGGTAGGCTAAGTCAAGCACATGGTCATAGAGTTTTCTGGCTATGCCACGCTTTTGAAAATCAGGATGCACGTAAAAACAGTCTATGTAACCATCATCTTTAAGTTCAATAAACCCCGCAAGGCGTGAGCCAAAGATAGCCATCCAAGGCTGAGTGTTATCTAAACGTTTTAACCACATCTGATAATCTGGTGGTGTTGGGCACCATGCTTCTTGCTCTGCTTTGCTATAAATATCGGTATCAATAGCATGAATAGTCGAATGAAACAAATCGCATATTTCATTGGCATAGAGTGGAGAGTATGGTTTTACTTCGATTTCAGATGCAGCATTACCCAACTTGTTTTCTATTTTCATTATGATTTGCTCCAGCAAGACTTTGCACTTCATTATCACCAACATTGATATGTTATCGCATATTTGCTGAGAAATTCATTATCACTGCAAAATACCGGGTATTGCTGCCGGTAACAGCCAGCTAAAAATCAGAAAAACTTTTTATCTTAATACGATGCCACATGATAAATGGCATAAAATTTACAAACTAAGTTTAATCAAACTAGTTTCCGCTACTTTTTTGCACATCTGGATAAACCCAAAGCTTATTATCATGCACTTCTGCCAGAAAAACATCATCCAGTTTTTCTCCTAACCGGTTCAGTTCATTTTCCAGCCATTTTTCGTCATGCCCCAGAGATTTTAAACTTGGGTAATTCACTACTCCATTTTCTACTACAACAACGGCCATGGAGGGATCACCTTTTTTTACTACGGTCATCTGACCATTATATTCAAACCAGACATCACTGAGCGCTTCCAGACTGTTGTAGCCACGCTGATGCAGTAACATAATAAAATCACGGATAGACAGTTTTGCTTTACGAAAATTCTGTGAAAGCACGATTCCATTTTCCATTAAGCGTATAGAGGTACCGTCAACAAAATCTTTAGCAATATTGCGCTTAAATGTGGTGTAACGTACCAGTAACAGTAATCCTGCCCAAAAAATGGAAGCACTCATAAGTAGGGTGATACTTATGGACGGGTTATATAGCGGACCGCCAATAATTGCCCCTAAAACCACGTTACCTACCTGATCAATAGCAGAAATGGGCGCCAGAGACCCTTTACCGGATAAGTTGATGTACACTAACAGAATACAAAATGCGACCAGCATTTTGAAAATGATATTGAGATAGATGGGATTCATTAACGGTTCCTTTTAAACAATAATAACCGCAGCTTCAGATAAATAAATATAAATTATTGATTTTAATAAATGTATCATGAAATCAATAAAAGATATTATTCTGAATATCGCTCAATATCCTAAAGTAATTAATATTTATAATATTAGAAACACAATAATAAAATATATATTTATTATCAATGATTTATATTGTAATTTTAAGGTAAATTTCAATTTTTAATTTGTTTAAAATTATGTAATTAATTAAGAATGTTTTTGGTTGAAATTTGGTCTTGATAAGGCAATATTGTTTTTGGCTGGATTATTTTAGTTATATTTTTATCGTTCTTGCCAGATATTTTCAGACGAAGGTTTTAAAAATTTGAATTCTGATGCGGAGAAAACCAGACTTAGTTACCCGCATCATGTTATATAACGGCACTGATAAGATTACCAATAGCTATCATGGCATTAAAGCAGCTAAGAATTTACGGAAAAGTTTTCATTATCAGTTAATGAAACAAATGCTATATAAATACAACTAATTTTTTATATCTCTGACTTATTGAAGTAATTAATGTTTTTATTTGCTCATCTATATCAGTAAAAAGATAGAAATTATGTAAACGCGGATAGTGTTTGATAAATATATTGCCTTTTTGGGTTCCGGCCGGGCATAAATTAAACGCTAATGTATTCGACGTTAAAATAATGCTCATAAAATCATCCCAATAAAAAATACCTTCCATGTCAACTGATTTGATTAAGATTCCTTCTTCAAAAAACACATAATGATATTCAGCAGGCCAGTTAATTTCTTGGTATAATTTTTTTAATCTTCTGATTTCACGAATTATTCCGACAATTTGTGCTATAGATATCAGTAAAAATATAACCGCGAGTATCTGAATAGATTCTATAGCTGTTCTAGGTATTGTATTTTCCTCTAAAAAAAATTTTTGCAAATAAAAACATGCAATATAGATGATATAAATAATTACGCCGCTAAAAAAAATTTTTTTAGGAAAATATATTTTAAATATCTCCCGGGATATTTGAGGCGCCGGTGATTGATTTTCTTCTAATTTAATATTCTTGGTAAATAAATATGTTGCCGTATCAGGATCGAAAGCAACATAAGGCTCTAATATATATTTTTTTATTATGACATTTAATTAATTATGTAAATTAATTTATTTTATCAAAAACCAGATTTATTTATATGACATATTTCAATATTCACTTTTTTGGTAAATTTATTCTAAACGGATACTCGGTAGATTAATGTTGAAAATAAAACAGGCAACTATGAAGATATCTGGTTGCCTGCTTACTACTACAAAGCTTTGAAATCCATGCCGGTAAATATTCGTACCGGATTACCGCGGGCTATCTGATGGTGGTGTTTATGATGAGCTGCCTTATTTCTTGCCTGCAATCGCTGTTCCTGCTGTAACAGCTTATGCTGAAGCAACAGCACAGCTAGTTTTTTATTAGCATGCTGGCTACGCTCTGATTGCACTTTAACACTAATACCACTGGCTGTATGTGTTGCTCTGACAGCTGATTCTGTTTTATTAACGTGCTGTCCGCCTGCTCCGGATGAACGCATGGTTTCAAATACAATTTCATCAGAGTACTGCTGAACAACCGGATTAAAACAACTCGCTCCGATAAACCAGTTTTTTCGTTTGTGCTGCGGGCGATAAGGGCTGGTACAAACCCATTGAATAGTACCCTGCCACATATCAGCCAGTGCTTTGGCCTGAGTGCCCTCTAAACTCACCAGTACTGAATGCAGCCCGTGTTTAGCCGGTTCCTGTTCCAGAACTTGTACTTCAACCTGTTTCTGTTTAGCTTCATATTGTAAACGTGCTAATGCTTTGACAACGGCAAGACAACATTCAGCCGGTCCGTAAGCAGCAGATAATTGCAAAAGTTGCATTATTTCTTCTCCGTCTGAACTTTATAAGTAATCACTGGTTTAAGGCGTGCTACCGGTCTGATTAGCTGAGCCTGAACCATGGCTGCGATTACACTTTCAATTGATTTATATGCCTGAGGGGCTTCTTCATATAGCAGTTCACGATCACCACAGATTACTCTGCTGCCATGTGCTGTACGGGTTAGCTGTTCTGCTGTATAGCGTTCTGCCAGCCTGCCCTTACAGGCAGAGCGCTGCCATTTACGCCCTGCACCGTGTGCCAGTGAATATAGTGAGGAAACGGTCTCCAGTGGCTGTACCAGATAGCTGAAATCACCACGTGAACCGGGAATAATCACTAATCCCCTGTTGGCAGGCGCAGCACCTTTCCGGTGCAACCAGCCATACTCCTTATTGATTGTTACCGGTTCTATAAAGTTATGGCTGATATCCAGCAGTTTTTGCCCCTGCTCACGCAGGTTAGCCAGAATACGTCTGCCAATCAGCTCGCGGTTCTGCTGTGCATAATCCAGAGCCAGATTGTGTTGCATCAGATATTCTTTACCGGCAGGACTATCGGCGATTAATCCTTGATGCCCGTACTGGCGGGTATGTTTATCCAGAATCATGCCGCCCAACCCGCGTGAACCGCTATGTACCATCAGTTGCAGGTAATGTTTATCCAGTCCGGTCTCCCGGGCGATTTCCGGTGCATAAACTGTTTCCAGCATTTGCAGTTCTGCAAAATGGTTACCGCTGCCAATGGTTCCTGAAGCATAGGTATGATTATTTAATGGCAGAATTTCCGGCCATAAATCTGTACATTCTGTGCTTGATAGCGGCTGGTCAATATTATCCAGACGCTTAATCAGCTTTGCCTGATTCATTGCCCGGATTTTGACTGTGGTTTGCCATAATGCCATTCCGCAGCCAATATCCCCGCCAATCAGTGCCGGATAAAGATATTGGGTAGTAAAAAAAGCTGCACCTACCGGATAACCACGGCCGGGATGTAAATCCGGCATACCGGCAACGTATTTAATATCGGGAAGTTTTGCAGTTGTCTCTAGCTGCCGGATGGCTTCGCCCTCTAACCAGAGTTCTGGTGATGTTATCAGGGTAATATTGTCCGCCAGCTGCTGAATAGAATTGCCCATTCTGATCCATTCCAATTATTTTATTTGGTAATAAGCAAGCAATAGTCAGCCATGTTCATCATAAATGAACAGGATTTGCATGCTGAGTAATAAATTGGCAGGCCGTAGCCAAGGATCAGGATGTAATCAGCCCTGGATTGACCTGCAAGGGATAGGTAGTACAAACATAATTATTCCTTTCCGTTGCAATGTTGATAATTTGACAGAGTGGCGTACTGTAAATCAGGTTTTACAGGTAGTCAAAAATAATCAGCGATTTTTATGTCAATGAGCTGATTATAATTAGTGTTCTGTAGTTATTTCACCACTAATACACTAATCCGGTACTTTTGTACACAATTATTTTCAATTGAAAATAATAAAAATTAATCATTAATAATAATTCATACTCTGATATTAATCGGTAACCACATTTCCTGCATTAATTTAAAAATCTGCGCCGGGTTAAAACTTCCAGAACTGCTGCCCGTCAGCGGAACCGCAGTAGAAACATAGTGATGGGGATTAACGATATTTATGGTCGCAGTAACTCAGGCAGGAATGGAACGGTAACGCCGCAATATATTGATGCCGTACAGAAATTATGTGCTCTGATAAGACAGTTTACCGACACTGGTAGCGAATTTCAGGCTGAATGCTGAATTTTTCAGTAATTTTCTATTTGTGCTGATATCTGTCTGAATATGTGCTGGATGTTTACTGCTGGTAATACTTCTAAATAAATAGTTAGTCGGACATATTATTCACTGTTGGTGTGGCAGGCTTATGTTTACAATAACTGGTTAGATTGATAAATACAAAATGAGGAATTTTTATGGCACAGTTTTTTGCTATCCATCCTACTGATCCTCAGGAACGACTGATTAATCAGGCAGCAGATATTGTTCGTGGTGGCGGAGTGATTGTTTATCCGACGGATTCCTGTTATGCACTGGGCTGCCTGCCGGGCAATAAACAGGCAATGGAGCGAATTTTACGTATACGCGGCATTGATCAGAAACATCATCTAACCCTGATGTGTCATGATCTCAGCCAGCTGGGTGTTTATGCGCGTGTAGATAATAGCCAGTTCCGGCTGCTCAAAGCAGCAACGCCCGGAAGTTATACATTTATTTTGCAGGCCACCAAAGAAGTACCAGCACGTACTCTTCACCCTAAACGCAAAACCATCGGTTTACGTGTTCCAGACAATCGTATAGCTCTGGCTTTATTGCAGAATCTGAATGAACCCATGCTGTCATGTACACTGATGCTGCCTCATGATGATGAACCGTTAACTGACCCTTATGATATCCGGGATCAGCTCGAACATGAAGTGGATCTGGTGATAGACGGTGGCTGGTGCGGTACTGAGCCTACAACCGTCATTGATATGACCGAGGATATTACGCTGATACGGCAGGGTAAAGGGGATACTGCACTATTTGGTTTGTAAAATTTTCACTGGTATCATAACTGTTTTGATTTAGAATCTTCTATTTGTATTTTAAGGATTTTACTTTGCTGAAATTTGATCTGGCTTACTTACTTCTGGCAATCTTGCCGATTCTACTTGGGATTACCCTCCCGGCAGCAGTTTGTGGTTATATGGCACGCTTTTGCGGTGACCGTACAGCTGAAACGATGGGTCGGCTGAGTTTGAATCCGGCTAAATACATTGATATTGTCGGAACAATTATTATCCCGCTGGCAACCATGATTCTTTTGTCAGGCTTTCTTATGGTTGGCTGGGCCAAACCAGTACCAATTGACCCGCGAAATTTTAAAAACAGACGTCAGGGAGAGCGTCTGGTAGCCATTGCCAGCCCCCTGGCTAACCTGCTCATGTGTCTGTGCTGGACCATTGTTGTGATTATCAGTCGGTGGGTGCCGGAATATTTTCAGGAACCACTGGCGATGATGGGAATCATAGGTGTCCGTGTTAATGCCATGTTCTGTTTTTTCAGTCTTCTGCCGATTCCTCCGCAACCGGGTGCACGCTTTATTGACAGTTTTCTGTCACCAAAAGCTTCGATGGAGTATCGTAAGCTGGAACCATATGGAACATGGATTATTCTGCTTCTGATTGTAAGCGGCATATTCTCGTTTATTTTGCGACCATTTCTTGAAATGGTTACGTCACTGATGTTTTTAATAATTAATCTCTTCTGAGATCAGATGTAGTTTTCATTATTAGAAAATTCAATTGAAATATTTAATTCGGCAAGAATATTTTTATATTCTTGCCGAATTATACTGATTACATCAATTTAAAATTAATTCTGGTGAATAAATGATTGGCTCATTGATTTACCTGAAAATTATTTTCTCTGTCCCAGTGTTACTCTTTCCAGACCAGCCAGATCAGGCTGTGTGTGAATCTGACTGAAATTATTCTGCGCTAACATTGTGCGGACTGCTTCTCCCTGATCAAAGCCATGTTCCAGTAATAACCAGCCATCAGGACGCAGAAAATGTGCAGCGCCGGTAATAATGGTTTGAAATGCAGTCAGACCGTTGTGATTATCGGTGAGCGCATGCTGCGGTTCAAAGCGCAAATCCCCCCGCTGCAAGTGTTGATCATGTACGGCAATATAAGGAGGATTGGATACAATTACGTCCACACTGTTACCTGCCGGCTGCGGCTGAGCCTGATACCATGAACCTTGTCCGAAAGATACGTCTGACTGCAGGGCAGCAGCATTGGTACGCGCAACTGCCAGTGCTTCTGCACTGATATCAGCTGCCCATACCTGTGCATCAGGACGTTCACAGGCTACGGTAATCGCAATGGCTCCGCTGCCTGTACCTAAATCCCACACAACTCCGTGCTCAGGTAAATGTGCTAAAACCGCTTCTACGAGATGTTCCGTTTCCGGACGCGGAATCAGTACCGCTTCTGTAACTTGAAAACGCCTGCTGTAAAATTCACGCCATCCGAGCAGATAGGCCAATGGCTCACCAGCCAGCCGCCGTTGTGCCAGTTGATTCAGTCTGGTCTGATCACTGCTGCTGATTAGCTGCTGACCATGGGCGATAATATAGCCATGACTGATATCCAGTACCTGCTGAAGCAGCATTCGTGCTTCCAGTCGCGGCAAACCGCAGTTGTGTAACCAGCTATCAAGAGTGATTGGCGTATCTGTATTCATTATCTATTCTTTAAGACAGGTTTATAACAAAAACAGGGTGGCCAGACCAAGAAAAATAAAAAAGCCGCCGGAATCTGTAACAGCAGTAATCAGCACACTGCTGCCAAGTGCCGGATCGCGGCCGGATTTTTGCATAATTACCGGTATCAGTACGCCGACCGTGGCAGCCAGTAACAGATTCAGTGTCATTGCAGCCACCATAACCAGACCAATACCTACGCTGTGATACAGGAAATAGGAAACTAGCCCCATCACAGAACCCCAGATAATACCATTTACAAGAGCAACACCCTCTTCTTTGCGCAGTAACCGCCATGCCTGACTGTTACTGATTTGTCCGGAGGTCATGGCGCGCACAATCATGGTAATGGTCTGATTACCGGAATTACCGCCAATACCGGCCACAATCGGCATCAGTGTTGCCAGCGCAACAATTTTTTCAATTGAGTTTTCAAACATACCAATTACACGGCTGGCAACAAAAGCCGTACACAAATTGACAGCCAGCCATATCCAGCGGTTTTTTACTGAATCCACTACCGGCGCAAACAGGTCTTCCTCTTCACGTAAACCGGCCATATTCAGCATATCGGTTTCTGATTCTTCACGAATCACATCCACCATTTCATCAACGGTAATACGTCCGATCAGTTTGCGGTTACTGTCTACTACTGGTGCAGTGACCAGATCATAGCGCTCAAATGCCGCTGCTGCTTCTTCAGCATCGTCTTCAGGACGGAAGGTAACCACATCATCGGCCATAACTGTCGAGACCAGTAAATCCGGATCGGCAACCAGCAGACTGCGTATAGGTAAAACGCCTTGCAGAACATCGTAATTATCGACTACAAAGATTTTATCGGTATGGTCGGGCAAACGTTCAAAGCGGCGTAAATAACGCAAGACCACCTCACAGGTTACATCTGCCCGAATACTCACCAGCTCAAAATCCATCAGTGCGCCAACCTGATTGTCTTCAAATGACATTGCCGCAGTAATTTGTGCCCGCTCTTCTTCATCACGGCTGCTGATGGCTTCATAAACAACTTCTTTGGGCAAATCCGGAGCCAGCTCGGCCAGTTCGTCTGCATCCAGATTATCCACAGCGGCCAGCAGTTCCTGCTGCGCCATGCTTTCAATCAGAGTTTCACGTACCGGATCAGAAACCTCCAGTAATACCTCACCATCTTCAGTAGGTGTAGCCAGCTTCCACACCAGCATACGTTCCTGTAGCGGCAGTGACTCCAGCAGGGTAGCCATATCGGCAGGATGCAGCTCGTGCAGAGCAGCAATCAGTTCAGTCAGTGCCTGTTCCTGCTCCGGTGTTTGCAGGTATGACTGAGTATGCGAATGGATATGCTCGGCAACCGGCAAAAGAATAGCAACCAGCTCACATATGTGATCGGTATCCAGATGCAGGCGTTCCAGTTCGCTGAGATTGCTGTGGCTATCCATTGTATTGTTATCCTGTGTGTTGCATCATCCAAACCGGAATGTTACCGCTGCAATGCCAGCAGTATATCCTGATAAAACAGCATTTTGCCTGTTATGATAAATTAAAGCCTGCTTGAGCAGGCTGTCTTTAATAATATTGTACACGGATTTTACCTGTTCGCGCCTCTCCTTCTTTGCGTTTATCACCACAAACTATATTGCTAAGCTGCATAATCAGTGTATTTCACGGCAAGGTTTATATATTCTCTGTCACAGAAGAAGGTTGCTGATAACACCACATTGTTTTAATGTATAAATTACATTACTGCTGCAAATCATGCTTAAATTCAGCAGGGGGAATAGCAACATGCTCAGAGAAAATTTCAATGAATTTCAGTATTTACTGACAATAGCCAAAGAGCGAAGTTTTACCAGAGCAGCCCGTAAACTGGGAATGACACAGTCTGCGCTCAGCCACGCGATTAAAGTTCTGGAGCAAAAACTGCAAACACGTTTACTGACCCGGACAACACGCAGTGTGGCGCCTACTGATATAGGTGAACAGATTATTGCTTATCTGGAACCACGATTAAATGAGCTTGAATTTACATTACAGAATCTGGTTGAACAAAATGGTACGGCCAGCGGCAATATTCGGCTGTCTGTTAGTGAACATGCGGCAAATACGGTACTTTGGCCAAAACTGAAACCATTTCTGAAAGAACATCCGAAAATTAATGTTGAGTTATTTATCGATAACCATTTTGTAGATATCGTGCAGGATGGTTTTGATGCCGGAGTACGCCTTGGAGAGAGCCTCGAACAAGACATGGTAGCTATTAAACTGAGTTCTGAAATACGTCTGGCCGTTGTGGCATCAGCAGATTATTTCAAGACTCATGCTATACCAGCCACCCCATATGATTTACAGCATCATCAGTGTATCAATGTACGCTTACCCAGTGCCAACGCACTTTACCAGTGGGAGTTTGAAAAAGACGGCAAACCACTGCGCATTAAAGTAAACGGACAACTCACTTTCAATCAGTTGCCTGAGCGCATAGACGCCGTGTTATCTGGTTTTGGTATTGGCTACGTGCCCGAGGATATGGTCACAGCACTGGTGGCATCCGGTCAGCTGGTACAAGTACTGAAAGAATGGTGCCCTGCTTTTCCGGGCTATTACCTTTATTATCCCAGCCGCAAACAGCACCCCCGTGCCTTTGCTATGATGATTGATGCTTTACGACTAGTTGAATAAGGGAAACCATATAAGCCTCCCTTATCCTTTCCTGATTAACGCCCTACACGTGCCTGCTGGTCAGCAGGATAACGCTCACCCACAATAGAAATACGCTCCAGAGCCTGATTAATTTCAGCAACATCACTGGCGGTTAGCTGAATATCGGCCGCAGCCAGATTTTCCTGAAGTCTGTCTGGTCTGGTAGTGCCCGGAATCGGAACAATCCATGGTTTTTGTGCCAGCAGCCATGCCAGAGCAATCTGAGCCGGAGTAACCTGATGAGCCTGAGCCAGTTTATTGATCAGAGTGGTCAGATTTTCATTTGCTGCCCGCGCTTCAGGAGTAAAGCGCGGTACACGCCGGCGGAAATCATCGGCAGTAAATACGGTAGATGAATTAATGGTACCGGTTAAAAAGCCTTTACCCAGCGGGCTGAACGGTACCAGACCAATTCCCAGCTCTTGCAGCAATGGCAAAATTTCTTTTTCCGGTTCGCGCCACCACATTGAGTATTCACTTTGCAACGCAGTCAGAGGCTGTACTGCATGAGCCCGGCGAATGGTAGCAGCACCGGCTTCAGACAAACCGAAATGTTTTACCTTTCCCTCAGCAATCAAATCCTTAACCGTACCGGCAACATCTTCAATCGGTACATCAGGATCGACCCGATGCTGATACAATAAATCAATCACATCTGTTTGCAGCCGTCGCAATGAACCTTCGACTGCCTGGCGAATATGCTCCGGACGGCTGTTTAAAATCTGCTGCTTATTATCATCACCAAACGTAAAACCAAACTTAGTGGCAATCACTACCTGTTGCCGGTAAGGTTTCAAAGCCTCACCGACTAATTCTTCGTTCAGATAAGGACCATAGACTTCTGCCGTATCAAAAAAAGTCACACCTTGTGCCACTGCAGAACGAATCAGCTCAATGGCTTTTCCAGTTTCTGTTGCCGCACCATATCCGAAACTCAGCCCCATACATCCCAGCCCCAAAGCAGAAACAGCCAGACGGCTACTGCCTAAATAACGTTGTTGCATCGTACTATTCCTTTTGTGATTAATCGCAGAAACAGCATAGTCTTTGCAGGCAACAGGATTAAGAGGTCTGAATTACTAAGGTTAATTAATACTATTCATAAATAATCAACCAGCCTTTTCATCAGTCAAAAAAAAGCGCCTGACAAATCAGCAGGCGCTCAGCGGTATATTTCAGACGTAAATACTATTTTTTCCAAATACCTTTATCAGCAATGATTTTCAGAAAATACTGATTTATTTGTCAGCTTAATCAGCCCAGTATTTTTTCTTTGAAGTTTTACCAATACCCGGATTAAAGCTATTGGTAGGATCCAGCTGCCGGTAAAATTGCTTTAAAGCCGGTTTGGCATGATACAAGTGACCAACATTGTGCTCAGCCGGATACTGGGCTCCACGCTGATCAAGCAATACCAGCATCTCATCTTCAACTTTGTTGCAATCGGTACCTTTACGGGCAATATAATCCTGATGGAAAACATGACAGAAAAAGTGGCCATAATACATTTTATGGATGAAATGCTGATTAATACTGTCAGGCAGGGTTTCAAACCATTCGCTGTCATTACGCCGTAAAGCCACATCCAGTGCAACAATATTTTCTACCGTATCGCTATGCACATTACGATAGGTAGTCGCTGCGCCGGCTGCGGCAAAACGATGCAGCATTGCCGCTTCGGCCTCTTTTTCATTACAGCGGAAATAACTACCGGTTTTCTGCTGGAAAAAAGTATTCAGAAATGCTTCTGCCTCCTCAATACCGTCATCAGCCATTTTCAGAATCAGATGGTGTTCGTAACGGTCGCGGTAATCACGAATGGACTGAGGTAAATGCTGCGGCAAAAATTTACACATAAATACCGCAAAATGGTCAGAAAAATTCTTCGGAAAAAACGGAATTTTCGCCATGATACGATCAACAAAATTCTTAAAGGCAAACAGACGCGGCATGGCATCCGTACCGAATTTCTGAATGGCAACAAAAGTATCTTTACCATATGCCGCAGCAATATCAAAAGCCTCACGGTGCATGTACTCACCGGAAACCGGCAGATTTTTAAACTTGCTGAGAATATGGCGGCGAATATCATCCAGCTCGTGGGTATCATTACTGCCGATATAGAAAACCGCAGATTTTTTCTCCAGCGGGAAAGTATCCAGACGAACAGCAAAGACCATTAAACGTCCGGCGCTGCCGGAAGCTTCATAATGCCGTGCCGGATCGGCATTAAAACGTGCCGGCGTATCTGCATCTATTTCGCGTACATGGTTGCGGTATTCGTGGTCATGTCCCATACCGGCATCATGTTTGATATCTTGATCGCTGTATTTATGATTTTGCAGATTCTGTAAAATAGTTTCCGGTTCATCGCCCAGTTCGATACCAAGATGATTTACCAGATGCAACTGACCGTTTTCATCCAGTTGAGCAAACACTGCCATCTGAGTATAAGCCGGACCGCGCTGAATCAGCGCACCGCCTGAATTGTTACATACTCCGCCCATCACGGAGGCACCAATACAGGATGAACCGATAACCGAATGCGGACCACGCTGATATTGTTTCAGCTCTTTTTCCAGACGGAACAGTGTACTCCCGGGCAGACAGACTACCTGTTCGCCATTTTCAATCACCTGAATACCATCCAGCCGGCGTGTGCTGACAATAACAATCGGGCGATCATAATCATTACCATCCGGTGTCGAACCACCTGTCAGACCGGTATTGGCAGACTGAGTGATAACTATCACATCAGCTTCAACACAGGCTTTTAATACCCGCCACTGCTCCACCAGTGTACCCGGTATCACAACAGCCAGCGCATCACCAACTCCGAAACGAATACCCTGACGGTAAGGCAGAGTACGTGCGGGATCAGTCAGAGTATATTCATGCCCGACAATTCCCTGTAATGTGTGAACGAGGTCGGTATGTGTATTAATACCCATACTGCTTCTCCCTTTATTATGTAGTGACTTATTCCTAATCAATACAAACCATTTTAGAACAGTTATATATTAACGGGAAGATTTTTAACATATCTGATGTATATCAGGCTTCAGGCAAAAAACCACCGCTCTGCCGTTGCCACAGCATAGCATAAACACCATTTTTTGCCAGCAGCTCACTATGTGTGCCCTGCTCAACTATCTGCCCTTTATCCATCACAATCAGCCGATCCATTGCAGCAATCGTAGACAGCCGGTGAGCAATTGCCACAACCGTTTTGCCCTGCATTAATCGGGTGAGATTTTCCTGAATGGCGGCCTCTACTTCTGAATCCAGAGCACTGGTGGCTTCATCCAGCAGCAGAATCGGCGCATCTTTCAGAATTACACGGGCTATGGCAATCCGCTGGCGCTGTCCGCCAGACAGCTTCACACCGCGCTCACCCACATGTGCATCATATCCATGTCTTGCTTTGGAATCTTCCAGTGATGGAATGAAACCATCCGCTGCTGCCTGCTGTGCTGCCTGTATCATTTCTTCATCAGAGGCATCGGGACGCCCGTAAACTATATTGTCACGTACTGAACGGTGCAGCAGAGAAGTATCCTGTGTCACCAGCCCCAGTGCTGCACGCAGACTATCCTGCGTTACATCGCGGATATCCTGTCCGTCAATCAGAATACGCCCGCCCTGTACATCATAAAAACGCAGCAGCAGATTGGTCAGTGTCGTTTTACCAGCGCCGCTGCGTCCGACCAGACCCACTTTTTCTCCCGCGCGGATATGTAGGTTAAAATCGCGCAGCAGCGGTTTATCCTCACTGTAAGAAAAATTTACATGCTCAAAGTCAATCGCACCCTGATTAACTGTTAACGGCAGTGCCTTAGGTTTATCAACAATAGCATGCGGACGGGAAAGTATTTTCATACCATCTTCCACCGTACCGATATTTTCAAACAGACGCGCACTTTCCCACATTACCCAGCGTGAAAGACCATTAATCCGTGAGGCCATGGCTGTCGCTGTGGCAATAGCACCGACACCCACCTGCCCCTGCATCCACAGCCAGATACCCAGACCGGCAGAACCGACTACCAGTAAAGTATTAATCATGGTGCTCAGACTATCCAGTAGGGTTGCCAGACGCATCTGCGCATTCACAGTTACCAGAAATTCCTGCATTGATGCTTTAGCATAGGCGGCTTCACGCGCACTGTGAGAAAACAGCTTCACCGTAGCAATATTGGTGTAGGCATCAGTAATACGACCGGTCATCAGACTACGGGCATCTGCCTGCCTCTGAGCAGTTTCAGACAGCCTAGGAATCAGAAATCTGAGTACCATGACAAACAGCACTATCCACAGAATAAAAGGCAGCAATAACCAGCTGTCCATACCGGCAAGTATTACCCCGCTGGTAACAAAATAAACCAGTACATAAACCAGCATATTGGACACAGACATTACCGTATCACGTACCGCAAGCGCGGTTTGCATCACCTTGGCAGAAACCCTGCCGGCAAATTCATCCTGATAAAAACCCATACTCTGCCCGAGCATCAGGCGGTGGAAATTCCAGCGCAGACGCATCGGAAAGGCGCCCTGAAGAGTCTGAAACTGTACGTTGGAAGAAAGAAATGACCAAATAATACTGAATATCAGCACAGCAGCCATCAGCAGCAGCTCATGTCCTTTTTCCGGCCATAACCTGTCTGGTGAATAAGCACCAAGCCAGTCGATTACCGTACCAAGGAAACGAAATACCAGTGCCTCCAGAATACCGGTACCTATGGTCATGACAACCATCAGCAGCAGCCAGAGGCGTGCTCCCTCCAGACAGCTCCAGATAAACGGCAACACACCTTTTTTCGGCGGTTGCGGAAGCGTATCCGGATAAGTATCAATGCGGTTTTCAAACCAGCTGAAAAATCGGTTCAATAACATATTGCGTGGGCTTTCTGCATAGATGAGCCATAGCGGCTGTACCAGCAAATACGGCAGCCAGAAAAATAATAAGACAAATCATTATACATAATCTGAAATATAAATCAGCCTTCAGCGGTTTGTGTTAGAATCCTGCAGGCACATCAGCATACCAGACAGTCACTGTGCATAATATACATTGCATGGAGGAAAGTCCGGGCTCCACAGAGCAGAATGCCGGCTAACAGCCGGGCGTCGTGAGGCGACGGAAAGTGGAACAGAAAGCATAACCGCCGATGGCTGTGGGAAACCACAGCACAGGTAAGGGTGAAATGGTGCGGTAAGAGCGCACCGTGCCGTTGGTAACAACGTGTAGCAGGCTAAACCCCATTCGGAGCAAGACCAAACAGAATGCACTGACGCTGCTCGCCGAGCATTCGGGTAGGTTGCTAGAGCGGCACAGTAATGTGCCGCCCAGATGAATGACTGTCCAAGACAGAACCCGGCTTATCGGTTGTCTGATGTGCCCCTCAGCATAATGGTTATTCACACAGTTGTAACCGTTTTTCCGGCTCTCTTGTACTCATTGATTATTCAGCATTCCCATGGCACCGGATATCAAAGAAAATCATAAAGTAAAAACAAGTTAGTTATCTATTGTTATCATTCATTGAACAATCTGATTAATTTATTTTTGACCATGCCCTGCATCAAGCGAAAGATGGAAAATCTGATACAGATTCTGATTATTTATGGCTGGTTTGTCTTTAAAAAAAGTAAATGCGGCATAACGCCATTTATCCGGATTATAAATAATCACTTTACCAGTTTTATTTTTATACTCAGCACTTTGAAAAGAAAAATCTCTTAACCGTACTTGTTCTGCTATAGAAAAATTTTCTTCTGATACATACCGGCTTTGTGAGAAATCATTTGTCAATTCCACTTCTGCTGTAATACCAATATTGATTTTTTGCCAGCCAAAAGAATTAATAATATTGTCAAAATAGCCTTCGAAAATAAATTTGTTCATTCCTTTGGTTTGTTTCCAAAGATAAATATGCTTTTAGCAATTCAACACTGGAAAAATTTGCACAAATAAAATTATCATTTAAATCTGTCAAAACTTTATTATTAATTTCAGAACTTCTGTTTCAGTTTATTGTTATTGAAAAGACTGAATATCAAATAGAATCAACAGATATTGTTATTAAAAAAACCTGTGAAATAGAAAATGAAATTAATCAGCACGGTTATGATAAAGTCATTATTTTTAAAAAATTTAAGCATAAAGATTATGATTTAACAGAAACCGGATATTTACCTGTTGCCTTTTTAAGAACTGAATATATCTGTATGGATTTTTACTGCTACAGCCTGCATGTCCGCACATCTGAATAATACCTTACCGATATAGTTACCACTAAATAAGCGCAGAAATTATCTAAACAGGTACAGAGTTATGATCTGATATTTATTCCGGCCGGATTGATAATATCACCAGTCAAAATCCTTAAATTTTGATTTATATCATTCTATTTTTCATAGAAATAACATAATATCTATAAAATAAAACAGATATTTACATTCTTATATTCTCCAGTAACGCCTAATGCCGGATAACTATTGAATTCTTACTTTTTTAAACCCAGAGATAGACAAATGCAAAAAATATTTATAGCCACTATTTTTGTTGTCTGTCAGCTAATCTCTTACTCAGCATTAGCAACTGTAGTGATAAGCCGACCCATTTATCAAATAGAAGCATCTGATTTTATAGAAAAATTCAATACTTTAAATAAACAATATCGATATAATCTGAAACCTATTAAAAAAGATGAAAACTTTCAATCTAAAATCATTTATCTCTTTAAACCTAATATCTATCTCGACATTAATAGCGTTTTTGAGTTGGTAGGCCGACTTGAACTTACCTGTGAACAATTCTCAAATAATAAATCAGCCGGCATGAAAAAATGCCAGCAATCTATTCAGCTTATTAGTGAGGCATTTGATCCTCATTTTAAGCTTAGTGACTTCGAGCGTAATAAAGCATGCACATCTATAGACGAGACAAACACATGTTCCTATGAGTTCAATCATGTTAAGTACACTCTGGAAAATGAACAAGACACACAAACTTTACGCTTTATTATTTCTCCGTTTAGTGAGGATGAATTAGATTACCCCACAAAATCTGAATCAGATCTGATGTCATTAAAACTTATTCAATACTATATCAGCTATGTTATTAATTACGCTTTATCAATTCTACATACAGACAATCTTTTTATCTATCTGAATATTAAGATACATCAGCTCAGAATGGACATTTAGCAATATTAAGACATACTGGTATGCAAATAATTTATATTTATATAACTACCAGATTTTTGTTCCGACTGGATTGATAAATATGACCAGTTAAAGTCTTCAAATTTGATTTATATCATTTTATTTTTTCAGATAAATAGCATAATATCTATATCAGTTAACCCATCTTTGCATTTTATATTATCCGGCAGCGTCAGCTCCTAGATAACTATTGAATGCTTATTTTTTAAATCAGAGGTGGCCAAATGCAAAAAATATTTATAACTATTATTTTCATAATCTGTCAGTTAATCTCTTACTCAGCATTAGCTCTAACTGTGTTCTACCCACCCATCTATAAAGTTAAAGCATCTGATTTTATAGAAAAATTCAATACTTTAAATAAACAATATCGATATAATCTGAAACCTATTAAAAAAAACGAGGAGTCTCTACCTGAATATGACCTTGCACCTAATATCAACCTCACAATGCATAGAAAAGGCAGGGATGAGTTGATAACACGACTTAAACTTAACTGTGACCAATCCTCGAATAATCAATCATCCGATATGAATAAATGTCAGCAATCTATTCAACTTATGAGTAAAGCATTTGATCCTGATTTTGAGTTTAGTGACTTCGAGCGTAATAAAGTATGTGAATCTACAGTCAAAATAAAATCATGTTCATATGAGTTCAATGATGTTCGTTATACACAGGAGCATGATCTGGACGACCAATCTTTACGCTTTATCATTTCTCCGCGTCCTGGCCGTGTGTCTTAACACTAATTATTAAATAATTTAAATATGAATAACCAGAATGAATAAGACTGGAATAAGACATACTGGTATGCAAATAATTTATATAACTACCAGATTTTTGTTCCGACTGGATTGATAAATATGACCAGTTAAAGTCTTCGAATTTGATTTATATCATTTTATTTTTTCAGATAAATAGCATAATATCTATATCAGTTAACCTATCTTTGCATTTTATATTATCCGGCAGCGTCAGCTCCTAGATAACTATTGAATGCTTATTTTTTAAATCAGAGGTGGCCAAATGCAAAAAATTTTTATAGCTACTATTTTCATTATCTGTCAGTTAATCTCTTACTCAGCATTAGCCCTAACTTTGGCACCCTCACCACCCATTCATAAAGTCAAAATTTCTGATTTTGTAGAAAAATTTAATACTTTAAATAAACAATATCGATATAATCTGAAACCTATTAAAAAAAACGAGAAGTCTCTATATGAATATGACCTTGCACCTAATATCTATCTCACAATGTATAGCGAGTTTGAGTTGGTAACAAGACTTAAAATTACCTGTGACCGATTCGCGAATAATAAATCAGCCGGCATGAAAAAATGCCAGCAATCTATTCAGCTTATTAGTGAAGCATTTGATCCTGATTTTGAGTTTAGTGACTTCGAGCGTAATACAGTATGTGAACCTACAGACGAAACAAATTCATGTTCATATGAGTTCAATGATGTTCGTTATACACAGGAGTATGATCTAGACCACCAATCTTTACGCTTTATCATTTCTCCGCGTCTTGGCGCTAGTGCCTACACTAATTATTAAATAATTTAAATATGAATAACCAGAATGAATAAGTCTGGAATAAGGCATACTGGTATGCAAATAATTTATATAACTACCAGATTTTTGTTCCGACTGGATTGATAAATATGACCAGTTAAAATCTTCGAATTTGATTTATATCATTTTATTTTTTCAGATAAATAGCATAATATCTATATCAATTAACCCATCTTTGCATTTTATATTATTATCCGGCAGCGGCAGCTCCTAAATAACTATTGAATGCTTACTTTCTCAAACCAGAGATAGCCAAATGCAAAAAATTTTTATAGCTACTATTTTCATTATCTGTCAGTTAATCTCTTACTCAGCATTAGCTCTAACTGTGGTCGCCCTACCCATCTATCAAGTTAAAGCATCTGATTTTATAGAAAAATTCAATACTTTAAATAAACAATATCGATATAATCTGAAACCTATTAAAAAAAACGAGAAGTCTCTATCTGAATATGACCTTGCACCTAATATCAACCTCACAATGCATAGAATCAGCGGGGATGAGTTGATAACACAACTTAAACTTAACTGTGACCAATCCTCGAATAATCAATCAGCCGATATGAATAAATGTCAGCAATCTATTCAACTTATGAGTAAAGCATTTGATCCTGATTTTGAGCTTAGTGACTTCGAACGTAATAAAGTATGTGAATCCAAACATAAAACGTCATGGACACATGGATCCAGTGGCATGATAAGATCATGTTCATATGAGTTCAATAAAGTTCGTTATACACAGGAGCATGATCTGGACGACCAATCTTTACGCTTTACCATTTCTACATACAGACAATCTTCTTATAGATCTGAATATTTAAGATACATCAACCCAGAATGAGCATTTAGCAATATAAGACATACTGGTATGCAAATAATTTATATAACTACCAGATTTTTGTTCCGACTGGATTGATAAATATGACCAGTTAAAATCTTCGAATTTGATTTATATCATTTTATTTTTTCAGATAAATAGCATAATATTTATATCAATTAACCTATCTTTGCTTTTTATATTATCCGGCAGCGGCAGCTCCTAGATAACTATTGAATGCTTACTTTCTCAAACCAGAGATAGCCAAATGCAAAAAATCTTTATAGCTACTATTTTCATTATCTGTCAGCTAATCTCTTACTCAGCATTAGCTCTCTCTTACTCAGCATTAGCTCTAACTGTGTCCGACCCACCCATCTATAAAGTTAAAGAATCTGATTTTATAGAAAAATTCAATACTTTAAATATACAATATCGATATAATCTGAAACCTATTAAAAAAAACGAGGAGTATCTAGCTGAATATGACCTTGCACCTAATATCAACCTCACAATGCATAGAAACAGAAACAAGTTGATAACACAACTTAAACTTAACTGTGACCAATCCTCGAATAATCAATCAGCCGATATGAATAAATGTCAGCAATCTATTCAACTTATGAGTAAAGCATTTGATCCTGATTTTGAGCTTAGTGACTTCGAACGTAATAAAGTATGTGAATCCAAACATAAAACGTCATGGCCAGCTGGATCCATTGGCATGATAAGATCATGTTCATATGAGTTCAATGATGTTGTGTACACACAGGAGCATGATCTGGACGACCAATCTTTACGCTTTATCATTTCTCCGTTTCTTGTTTGTACTGCTCATTGTGTTTAATCTCTTTATCCGAATAAAATTTATTCAGATGAAGTGAAAATTTTGGTTGTTTATTTTACATTACCAGAGAAAATTTCATGCCGGATAATCACTACTAAATACTGTTAAATCTCAGGCTGCATCAACTCAGAAGGAGTATTTTGCAAAACCTGAATAATCAATGTAGATATAATTTAATTATTTGTCCGCTCAGTAACAGACTTTACATTAACAGTAGTTTTATGTCAGGCTTGGCTATTGTTTAATTATCGGTATCAACATGCGCACGCGCCAATTTTTGTCTTTATATGGTTCTATTTTTTTTCTATTTTCCGGTTACGGGCTTATTCTGAATTCTGCCGGGGTAAAGCCGACTCAAATGGGAGTCAGTAATATTACCATCGGTGTGCTGAATGCTGCCTTTTTTATTGGTGGTACGATTTCTGCTATTGTTTCTCACCGGATTATTTCACGCGTAGGACATATCCGCAGCTTCAGCGTATTTGGTGCATTGTTTGCTATTGCCGCTCTCGCCCATCTGATGGTAGAACAGTTGTGGATGTGGGGGATTTTGCGTGCATTACTGGGTTTTTGTCACTACAGCTTATTAATGGTAGTGGAAAGCTGGTTTACAGCACGCAGCGTTCCTCAGAATCGTGCCAAGATTCTGGCTCTGTACGAAGTAGTATATTATATGTCGTCAGCAACCAGCGTTCTGCTGCTAAGCCTGAATATGACCAGTAATAACATTTTTACACTGGCTGCTATTCTGGTGATTGCGGCCACGTTACCGGTAGGGCTGACCCGTATGCAGCAACCGGAAATTCCTAAACGTGAACGTATCAGTCTGCCGCACGTCTTTTCCATTGTACCACTGGCATGGATTGCCTGTTTTATGGCAGGGATTTTTATTAATGGCTTTTTCACCATGGGCTCGGTATTTATACTGAAACTGGGCTACAGTCTGCCTCAAGTATCTCTGTTTCTGGGTTCTGCAATGATTGGAGGGTTTACCATCCAATTATTTATTGCCTGGCTGTCAAATAAATTCGGGCGCCCGCGTACTATTTTCGGCTGTGCCTGTGTAGCTGCGGTAGCAGCAATCAGTGGCATGCTGTTGTTAGTAGGGTTGCCGGGTAATATCTGGGCTCAGTGCGTGATTGCACTGGCTATCGGTTGTAGCGGCTTTCCGATGTATGCACTGGGACTGGCACGCGCCAATGATGTTTTACCTGCCAATATGAATACAGTGGAAGTAAATCGCTGTCTGCTGTTTGTTTATGGTTTGGGCTCACTGGTGGCACCACTGATTCTGGGGTCAGTTATGCAGCTATTCAATCATTTCGGCTTCTATAGTGTATATGCGATTATCGCAACCATTCTGGCGGTATATGCGTATATGCAGCCGGCTGTCCTTGTTTCAGAACGCAGTGTTTATGTACCGGTATCCGGCAATGTTGGACCGATGACCGCCGAGCTTGACCCGCGCAACAATAATGCTACTGACACTCCGTATGATGCCCAAAGTGCAGAACAGCATATTCATGAAACTTTGCAGAATACTGATAATCAGGATCAGCCGGATAAATAACTTTTTGCAAAGCAAGCAATGTATCGCATAAACCATACTGCCCGGATCACTGAATTGTTCCGGACAGAAATTATTGTTGTATTTAAATCCTGAATTATCTGTATCTGAAAGTGATACAACCAGTTATCGTACCCTAGAAAAATTTGTTCGAACGTTTATTCTTTCAGCCACGAAAATTTACGCCGGCCTAAAGCAATAAATGGTTTTTCAATATACTGAAATGTCAAGGTACAGATAGTCAGTAAAATCAACAATACTGCTGTAGAGACTAATGTGTATTGTGTGCGGTTTAAAACAAAATTTTGTACGGCAATATATTTATTCATACCATACCAGCCCAAACCATGAAGTAGATAAATACTATAACTGGCATCTCCCAGACGTACGAATCCTCTCAGTTTTAATAAGCCAAAAATATCACCACCCATAGTGATGAAGATAAATAACAAAGCCATAACCGGCAAATAAACAATATTGTAAATTCTATCTGCAACTGCAAGCATAAATACGACTGTTAATATTATTCCAATATCACAAATGTATTTGGGTATTTGAATTTTTTCAGGTAATTTTCTTGCTAAAGCTCCAATAGCAAAATATGCAATATATACTGCATAATTTTGATTATATCGAGAAATAAAATATGTACAGATAATTAATATTGTTAAGCTTAATGTTAATAAACCTATTTTATTGCGTAATATACAAATAACGGGTAACGAAAAATAAAATCCCCACTC
Source organism: Snodgrassella sp. ESL0323 (assembly GCF_013346865.1). Lineage (NCBI taxonomy): Bacteria > Pseudomonadati > Pseudomonadota > Betaproteobacteria > Neisseriales > Neisseriaceae > Snodgrassella > Snodgrassella sp. ESL0323. The sequence goes on from NZ_JAAEDT010000028.1 coordinate 182,062, forward strand.
CCAGAACAATGTCCATGTGACCCCAGCATTGATCAAATTAGAATTTTTCAAACCAAATAAAGGTGGTTTATTACCGGTGATACCTGCATCAAACCAATAATAAAAAGTGTTGAACAACTGATCAGTATTAATATTATCTTTCTGAATAAAGAAAGCAAAAATAATGCAGCATATAGATGAAAGATAAAAAACAGGTGCAATACGAAAAAAACGCTTCTGATAAAACATTATCCATGAAGAAGGCTGTGCACAGGCAAACAGATAACCGGAAATCATAAAAAATATGGCTACCCCAAGACCACCCATATTTACAACAATTGGATAGTTAGGTCGATTTATATAACCTGACCACACCTGTCCATGAAAATAGAAATAACAAAGAAGATAGTGAAATAGTGCAACTATAAATGCTAGGAAGAATCTCAATCCGTCTAAATGCTTTACTCTGTTAACTTGACTGTTCTCATCCATAAAGCTAAAAAGTCTTGAACCAAATAATAGCCCTATAAGCAATATCAGCCCAAGCATCCATAAAATGAATTTATATTGAATTAGCATTTATGATTCTTCAATTTAAAAATTAATTTTTTCAGAAGTTTTTATAATAAACTTATTTTAACATCCAAAGTTTGTTTAAAATTAAATTTTTTCTTTTTAATATTATTTACATTTATGAAAAATAAATGTTTTTTGACCAAATAAAATCAAAATAAAATATTATCTCATATTAAATATGCCGCTTACGCCGACCCAATTGCATAAAGGATTGTTCAATAAAACGTTAGCTTAAGGTGCATATCAGCATTAAGGTAATACATACCACGGTAACAAACAAGGTATAGCCTGTTTTCTCCAGATAAATTTCATTTATTTGAATAATTTTATTCAAACAGAACCAGCCAATATCCCAATATCATGTAATAAATAAATACTGTAACTGGCATCACCGAGCCGTATAAAAGCTTTTAGCCGTAACAGCACTACAGAGCGCAATCAGGCCAAACAGCATTGCAAACAGTGGTAAGAAATTAATCTCATAGTGACCATTAGTAATACAAAAAATCAGCACCAGTAACAGCACGATACCGATATCACAGAATTTTTTAGATATCTGTACAGATTCAGACAATATTCTGGCCAGTGCGCCTATGGCAAAACAGGCAATAAAGTAAGCTTTTTGCTGATTAAATGGGTCAATCAGATAAATGGCAATAAATATTACGATTATTGCTAGAGGCAGTAAACTGGTTTTCGAGTGCAGAATATATATCAGTGCTAGGGAAAAATAAAATGCCCATTCTCTGTATAATGTTCAATATACATCTGCATTAATCAATCGGGTGTCCTGCATACCGAATAATACTGATTTGCTGCCGGTAATACAGATTTTATTGGGTACCAGTTATCTTATCCATTTATCGGGAGCGGATTTACTCACACCGAGGTGGCTAGTCAGCTCTCTGATGGATAGGCAACCATTTAATAATTCATAATCAATCGATTATTAAACTTCAATAGTAATTTTTGTTATGTAATATAACTGTTAAACCAATTTGTTGATTATTAACACAAACAAACTTAGTAAATACTTTTGATATAAAAAAACGAAAACAATAAGTGAATAGCTCATTAGCGATTTACTCTAAAACCTTTTTTCTACTATTTATTTTTTTCTGGAAGTAATAATGCTTTTCTAACAACATAATATTCACCTTCAGGAACATTAATTAAATCCCAGCTTAAATTATTACCTTGAATTGTTATAACGGCGAAACCATTTATACCACCAAAATTACTATCAAAATGAACTTTAATTTTATTGTCGATCAATCTAGACGAAAAAAGAATAGGACAATCAATTTTATTACCATATTGAATAATTGAACATAATTCCCCATTAATTTTATTATTATCTTCAACTTTCAACTTAATTGAGAAAATGCTATAGGGTATTTCATTATTATCTGTATACATCTCATCAGTCCAACTTCCTTCTTTAGGTAAAGCATACGAATAATTAAAGTTAAACAAAAAAAATAAAATAACAAATATTTTTAATCTAAAATTAATTTTCATCGGTTTTGACCTCCGGATAATCATCAACACTGTTTAACCCATTTTTCAAAAAACATAGTTTTTAGTATGAGAGTACCATTTAAGTAGCATATCACTTGTGACCGGTGTGTGCCGTTGTAAATACAGTAAGTAATACACAGCAGGCAGAAGACAAACAAAACACCGGAGCAATGCACAAACAGATAATCTGAATGCACCCAAACGCAAATTAAGCAAATTATGGACAAATACAGCTGATGCCTAATGGCTGACCGTGTAAATAATAATAGCTGCAAACATAATGATGCATGGTTACAGACATTCCAGCCATACATCTATATGGAAAAGCATAAAATATTAACAATCAGCAGGAAACACAACTCGATATTAATGTTTTTTTGCACTATCTGTAAATTCGGATTTAAGAATCAGGCTGGCTGTTAGTATACGTCACGCTGATAGCGTTGCTGCTGACGCAGCTCACTCAGATATTCATCAGCATCTTCAGAGCTGAGTTTACCCTGCTCAGTAACAATATCCAGCAGTGCCTGCTCAACGTCACGAGCCATTTTGCCGGCATCGCCGCAAACATAAATATGCGCTCCACGCTGTAACCATTCCCAGATATCCTGTGCACGCTCCCGCAATTTATGCTGTACATAAACCTTTTCGTTTTCCTGACGGCTCCAGGCAAAATCGTAACGTGTCAGCAAACCGCTTTTGCGGTATTGCAGCCATTCGGCCTGATAAAGAAAATCATCAGTAAATTTCTGATTACCGAAAAATAGCCAGTTTTCACCTGCGTCATCATTGGCATCACGCTGTTGCATGAATGCGCGAAACGGTGCAATACCTGTACCGGCACTAATCATGATAATGGGGGTATTACCATCTTCAGGTAAGCGGAAACGGTGATTTTCTTCAATAAATACGCGTACTGCTTCCCCTTCCGGCAAACGTTCACCGAGAAAACCGGACGCACCTCCCGTATATTGCCGTTCACGCTGAATAAAACGCACCACACCCACGGTAAGATGAACTTCCTCGCCAACCTCATCCTGGCTTGAAGCAATTGAATACAGGCGCGGTGTAAGCGGACGAAATAAATCATGTAATGCCTGTGCATCAATTAAATGCGGATAGGCTGCCAGCACACTGACTGGCGCAGTGGTGGCAATAAACTGCTTCAAGGCTGTACTGTCAGCCACGATTTCATCCAGTTCGGCATTTTGTATCTGCCGGGCATAGTTTTGCACCAGAGCAGGTGTATTCTGAGTGATATCCAGCTCATTCTGTAAAGCTTCTCCGATACTTATTTCACGTCCGTCAGCCAGTCGAACCAGTGCATCCCGGTCTACCTGTGTATGCTGCAGAATTTCTTCTACCAATGTGGCTGCATTCTGATAAAACACACCCAGTGCATCCCCGGGCTGATAACGGATACCAGAACCGGTTAAATCGATTTCGATGTGTTCGACATCTTTGTTGGCTTCAGGTGTGGTAATCCGCTGACGCAAATTTAAGGTGGCACTGAATGGTGCTGCTTTGGTAAATACCGCAGTTTGTGCAGCGACTACACTTTGCTGAACCTCATTACTTATGCTTGCGCTATTAGTGTTATTCAGCTCACTGATAAGAGCAATAATTTTATCCTGCCATGCTGCGGCACTACTCTGATAGTCGACATCACAGTCTGTCCGTTCAGCCAGGCGCTGCGCACCCAGATGAGCCAGTTGATTATCAAAATCCTTAGCACACTGACAAAATTGCGGATAACTGCTGTCTCCCAGTCCGAGTACCGCAAAGTGAAGCTGATTAAGAGCCGGTGCTTTTTTACCAAACAGATATTTATATAGTGGTAAAGCTTCTTCCGGGGGTTCGCCTTCGCCCTGTGTTGACGTTACCAGCAAAAGAATATCTTCATTGGAGAGCTGCTTGATTTTATAGTCGCCGCTGGCGATTAAAGCTGCATTAATACCGGCAGCTTCAAGTTTCAATTGCAGGCTTTCTGCCACACGACGTGCGTTACCGGTTTGTGAAGCGGATAAAACCAGTACTTTGCGTGTTGCAACCGGTTCTGCAACACCGGATACCGGCAACGCTGCCGGAGAAACCGTATTTTGCTGCTGACTGTTTGCCCATGCATAGCCGGACAGCCAGGCAAGTTGTGTTGGTGAAAGGCTGGCAAGCGATTGCAGCAATTCAGGGGAAATGGGTATGCTCATGGCTTGTGCTCGATAAGGTTATGATTAATGTAATTTTCAGACTGCAATAGATAGTCAGCCATACTAGCAAGCACAAAGTTTTTTGAGAAAGAAATGACGCTTATTTAGATAGAAGCAGTAAGAATATATAAAAAGGCAACCCTCCGGATTGCCCTGAAACGGATGGTCTGGCTTGCCTCCAGACTGTCCGGATTAGCGTTTAATACCGATTTCCGGAAAAGATTTACGCATTACTTCATCCAGATGGCTGGCTGAAGCACGCATTAAACCCTGCTCTTTTTCATTCAGCGGAATTTCAATTACCTGACGTATGCCGTGCCGGTCTAACACTGCCGGTGTACCAATATACATATCATTAACGCCATACTGACCGTTCAAATAAACAGAAACAGGTAAAATGGTATTTTCATCATCCAATAATGCGCGGCAGATACGTGCCAGAGCAGCACCGACACCATAGTAAGTAGCACCTTTAAGGCGAATAATATCGTAAGCGGCATTGACCACACGATCAGCAATAATATCCAGATCTGCTTCGGTAAAGCGCGGGTCACCTTTAATCCATTCTTCCATGGTCAGCCCGCCTACACTCAGGTGAGACCAGGCTGGAAACTCGGTATCTCCGTGTTCACCCAGAATATATCCGCTTACTGTGCGCGGATCGACATTCAGTAAATACCCTACATATTTACATAAACGGGCGGAATCCAAAGATGTACCGGAACCAATTACCCGTTCTGCCGGAAAACCGGAAATTTTCCATGTAGCATAAGTCAGAATGTCAACCGGATTCGAAGCCACAAGAAAGATACCGTTAAAACCAGACTCTACTATATGAGTGACAATGCTTTTAATGATATGCAGATTACGATTAACCAAATCCAGACGTGATTCACCAGGTTTTTGAGCAGCACCGGCAGTAATGACTACGATATCAGCATCAGCAGCATCACTGTAATCACCGGCGTAAATGTTTTTCGGATAAGTAAACAGTAATGCATCAGCAATATCTTTAGCATCACCATGTGCTTTATCACGGGCAACATCGACGATAACCAGTTCCTGACCGATACCTTGCAGGGTAGCAGCATAGGCAAAAGTGGAACCAACCGCACCGGCGCCGACCAGAACAATTTTCTGGTGATTTTTGGCATTAGTAGGCTGTAACATAAATCAACCTCGTTTCTATGGATAAATACAAAACTATGTGAATTTATGCATAAATTGTAACAGATTATCATATACCATTTTTTTTATTTATTTATATTCATTATTCATTACAAATTTTGGTACATCAGACCTATAAACATAATTTTATGTATATTTTTTACTATACATATCGATATTTTCGTGAATTTAATATAATTATATTTAATTTTGAATAATATTTTTACGCTAGTAAATTCCACTTTATACTTGACTAAAAACCAAAATAATGATCTTAATTTATAAATGCTTTATTGATTATTGATATAGTGCGTTATGAAAAATGGTTCAGCATTGCTACCTGTAGAATCTATGTTAAATATCCACTTATTGTATTTATAATCTACCTTTTCTCTTATGTTATCGCCATTCTGAAATAGAATAATTTATGGTCTTTTTGTTTTCAATTCTGACCAGAATTTATGATAAAAATTTATATTTACAAATTGAAGATTTGAACACCGATAGTGTTGGTATAAAAATTATCAACATATGCCTGATGATAAGATCATACAATTATTACATTTAACTCTGTATCAATAGAGATATTTCAGGCCGGCCTTTCAACAGATAAGGTATGCTGATTAATGAATATTATTTTCTCTGACTGACAAGATATTTTATCTCAATGCGAATACCAAGCTAAAGGTGCCAGATAAAATTTCGCATTTATGATAAATTTAAATGAATAAATATTTATATAATCCAGGGAAGATTTATTCAGAATATAAATACTGGTTATTTTAAAGATAAAGATGCTATGGTATCTGTAAGGTAACAATAACAAATTTAATTAATTTTGAGTCATCTCTTTAACTAATCAAAAAAGCCATATACTATGGTATCAATAAGTTATTTTATTAATAGTGATGTGATGAAAAATTTAATTTGCTATAAAACGTTACCAGTTTGGAATGCACAAACCTTACCGAAACAGTTTTGTGAACAGCATAATACGCAAACAGGTACCTGGGCAAAATTAAATATTATTAAAGGTTATGTGAATTTTGATATATTAACTGAACAGGGAGACATCATTTCTGAGCATGTTTTCAATACTCAGCAGCAACCACCGTTGATTTTACCGCAGCAATGGCACCGGATAGCTCGGGTATCGGATGATCTGCAATGCCAGCTGGCTTTTTATTGTCTGCCGGAAGATTACACTCAGAAAAAATATCAAATGACCAAAACGCACTCTGAAGTACTGGCAGTTAGTCAGCTCATTTCAGCAGGGAAAGTTTTGGATTTAGGTTGTGGTTCCGGTCGTAACTCACTCTATTTACAGCTATTGGGCTTCGATGTTGATTCCGTTGATAAATCAGAGGTAAGTATTAATAATTTACAAAGCATTATTGCTAATGAACATTTAGCCCATATCAATGCATCTGTTTATGATATAAATCAGGCTGATTTAACAGGTAATTACGATTTAATTATTTCAACAGTGGTAATGATGTTTCTACAGGCAGACAGAATTCCCGATATCATTCGCAATATGCAAATAATAACAAAACCGGGGGGATATAATTTAATTGTCAGTGCGATGTCCACTGACGATTTCCCTTGTACAGTCGGGTTTTCGTTTACTTTTAAAGAGAATGAATTGCGTAATTATTATCAGGACTGGGATATTCTGAAATACAATGAAGATGTTGGTGAACTGCATAAAACCGATAGTCATGGTAATCGAATAAAACTGCGTTTTGCCACCTTATTGGCGCAAAAAAAGTAATATTTCAGATATTGTTTAATCTGGCTAAAAATATAAAATATTTATCATAAAAATTCAATATTAATTGCATTGAAACAATAATTTATAAAGTGATAAAACTGCTTTCAGGCTAAGTAATAGCTATCTGACAAACAATCAGATTTATTTACTGACTAAATCAAAATATCAGAAGATTAATAAGTTGTTTACTGAATTAACAGAAAAATATCCGTATAATTTTTAAACATAATAATTAAACCATTTACAACTCGACTGCGTAATAAAATACCCGCCCGATGATAATGATATGATCAGCCGGCACACAAACATCACTATATTCTTTTGTATTGAAAGCATGCAGACGTACTTCTTCATACGGCATTGAGTACAGTTTTCTGATGCGATACTGATGATTCTGTTTAATCAGATATACATTGCCATCAATAATATTGGTGCGGTTTAAATCTACAGCAAAAATAGTCCCGTGAGGAATAATAGGTTCCATACTATTATCATTTACCGAAAAGCACACCACCATTTGCGGATTGATTTTTTTACGCTCCAGAAGCTCAGTTCTTAAACTGATTCTTTTACCGTGCTGAATATGCAGTTGGTTTGACTGCACACTGCCGGCCTGTTCTATTGAAGAATAAAATGGAACGAGCGTTTGATCCTGATTTTCTGCAATAATATTTACTTCTGCAGCCAATGTTGTGGTTGTAGCCGGAAAAGGGCTACCACGGCCTTCACGTAACCAGGATAAACTGACACCCAGTATATTGGCCAGTATATCCAGATTTTTCGGTTCGTAATGACCATTCTCCCATTTAAATACGGCAGTTTTAGAAACCCCCATTCTATCAGCCACCTGTTGCTGTGACAGAGCCACAAGCTGTCGTGCCTGTTTGATTCGATCGCTTAACACCAATTATCTCCTGATTAAAAGAAGAATGATGTTAACGTAAATCGTGTTATGTTTTGTTTATAGCGATGAGCATTTGATATATACAAAATATAATAATTTGTCCGGAAAGAAACCAATAGATATGAATTCCCTAATATTATTAATGTGATAATTCATTTTAAATTTTAATTAATATTATATTATGGTGATAGGCTGACTTCTAAAAACTTCATTTTAACGTCATTTTTACATTATTTTTACACAAAATTTGATATAAATCTTATTGGGGTATCGTAAGCTTGCATTCAAAACAACAATTATTTAACTGTTGATATTAAACACACTTACATTTTAACTTTTCAATAAGCAAAAATGATAAGAATTTTTAACAAATGTTATACATTAACTAATGCATGATAATACTAAGCCAGCCTGAACATCGGGCTGGCTCCGGACAGACAGAATATCAATTCTGTCTGCTTATTTTCAATAGATTAACTATTATTGAATGCGGTTTTAAGCAACAGAAACAATCATACCGGCTGCAACAGTATGGTTGGTGGCTTCATCAATCAGAATAAAGGCTCCGGCAGCGGGATTATCCTCATAAGTAGTTGCTACCACGGGTTTCTGAATACTAAGCTGTACACGGCCAATATCGTTCAGCTGCAGGCTGTCGCTGTCTTCGCGATGGTTCAGGCTTTGTACATCCAGCAGATAATCAACCTGTTTGATTTTGGCGTATACCGTCTGAGTAGTATGCTTGAACCAGTAGCGGCGGGCTGAGCTTAAGGGTTTGCTGTCAAACCAGCACACGGAAGCACTGATGGTTTTTACAGGCTGTAATGCACTATCTGCTGCCACCAGACTGTCGCCCCGAGAAACATCAACATCATCTGCTAGTACCACAGTCAGCACAGCACCTGACTGTGCCTGCTCCACCTGACCATCAGGCGTATAAATGGCCGCTATGGCACTGGTCTGTCCTGCCGGTTCAATGCGTATACGGTCGCCCACTTTCAGGGTACCTTGTTCCAGACGTCCCTGATAACCGCGAAAATCATCTGCACTGCTGCCATCCAGCCGGGCAACCCGTTGAACAGGGAATAATGCAGGAGCAGACAGTAACTGGCTGCTGCGATTGGCAGCGGGCAGGCTTTCCAGCAAAGGCAACAGAGGCTGCCCCTGATACCATGGCATATGCGCACTGGCAGTCACTATATTGTCACCATTCAAAGCTGATATGGGTACGTAGCTGATATTGTGCAAATCCAGAGCAATAGCCAGTTCAGCATAAGCACGCTTAATGGCATTAAATTTTTCTTCACTGTAATCCAGTAAATCCAGTTTGTTTACTGCCACAATGATATGCGGGGTACCCAGCAGTTTCAGAATCGCGCTATGGCGGCGGGTTTGCGGCAGTAAGGATGGTGTATGTTCAGTGTAATCCAGCCGGGTGGCATCTATGAGAATAATGGCAGCATCAGCAGTAGATGCACCTGTAACCATATTGCGTGTGTACTGCTCATGTCCCGGCGTATCAGCAATAATAAATTTACGCGCCGGCGTGGCAAAATAACGATAGGCTACATCTATAGTAATACCCTGCTCACGCTCAGCGGCAAGTCCGTCAGTTAGCTGAGCAAAATCAGGAATGCCGTCGGCGGTACGTTTGTGCTTGCCGTGATACAGCGAAGCAACCTGATCAGCCAGTAAGGACTGACTGTCAAACAGCAGTCGTCCTATCAGTGTGGATTTACCATCATCTACGCTGCCGGCAGTAATAAAACGCAATACAGAATCAGTACTCATCGGTGTCTCACTTTTTTAAGGTTGCCGCCTGTGCCAGCATCTGTTGCAGGCTGTCCCGGGCAGGTTCCAGTTTTCTGAAGCCGTCTTCTGCCATCAGATGGCCGCCATCAGGGATATACTGAATACTGCTATGCAAGGCATGGGCAATATCGTTACTGGCTGCTTCGGGAACATATGGGTCATTAGTTGAAATAATGCTGTGAACCGGCATACTGATTTGCTGCAATACTGCAAAATCCGGCTGACTGGCATCGATATAACCATCCAGTATTTGTAGCCTGGGCAGGTGTGCGGCAAATCCGGCAACCAGAATCAGACCGCCCAGCCGTACAGGTTTATGCCGGCTGAGAAATTGCAGCAGTGTAATAACGCCAAGACTATGACCAATCAGAAAAGTCTGTTCATCCGGCTGGCCGATAAGCTTATCCAGTGTCTGCTGCCATTGTGCTGCCTGCGGATAATCCGGCTGAGGCATAAGCGGTACGGTTACTTCTGCACCGGTTGGCCGGATCTGTGTAGCCAACCAGTCGAACCAGTTATCCTGCGGACTGCTCTGAAAACCATGCACAATAAATATTCTGGCCGGTAATACCGTTTGTTTTTCTGTCATCAGAAATAACCTGCTTTCTTGCGCTCTTCCATCGCTGCTTCCGATACCTGATCATCCATACGGGTAGCATTACGTTCGGAAATCGTGGTTTGTGCGGTTTCAGCAATAATTTCTGCTGCTGTACTGGCTGTGCTGGCTACCGGACAGGTGCAGGAAATATCGCCGACAGTCCGGAAACGCACACTGCGCACAATACTGACTTCACCTTCTTTTTTCGGTGTCAGCTCTGTTACCGGTACCAGCATATCGTTGCGCTCAACGACTTCTCGCTGATGTGCATAGTAAATCTCCGGCAAAGCAAGCTGTTCACGCGCGATATATTGCCAGATATCTAGCTCTGTCCAGTTGGAAATCGGAAAAACCCGCATATTTTCACCCGGATGCAGACGTGTATTGTACAAATCCCATAATTCGGGACGCTGGTTTTTCGGATCCCACTGACCAAATTCATCCCGAAAAGAAAAAATCCTTTCTTTAGCCCGGGCTTTTTCCTCATCCCGTCTGGCGCCGCCCATTAATGCATCAAAGCCATTGGCTTCAATTGTTTCCAGCAGAGTGACGGCCTGTGCGGCATTCCGTGAATCTGTAGCCCGGCGCAGAGTAACACTGCCGCGGCGAATCGACTCTTCTACGCTGCCGACGACCAGACGTGCACCAAGGTGGCGTACGACTTCATCACGGAAAGCAATAACCTCCGGGTAGTTGTGTCCAGTATCTATATGCACCAGTGTCAATGGCAGTTGCAGGCTGTGTCCCGGAATCTGAAAAGCCTTTACAGCCAGAGACAGCAGCACCACTGAATCCTTGCCGCCGGAAAACAGTAATGCCGGATTGCGTGCTTCGGCCACTACTTCGCGGATAATATAAATAGATTCAGCTTCCAGCCAGTCCAGATGTTTGTCTTGAATACTCATGATATTCCCGTTACGGGCACAGACCATTCTGTCTGCAACCCTGAGTTGATTTCAGCTTATTTATGTAAACCACATTCTTTACTGTCCTGACTTTCCCACCACCAACGTCCGGCACGAATGTCTTCGCCTGCTTTTACAGGGCGGGTACAGGGCTCACAGCCGATACTGGGATAACCCTGCTGATAAAGGGCATTAACCGGTAACTGCTGCTGCCGGGCATATGCCCATATTTCAGTTTCCAGCCATTCAGCCAGAGGATTATATTTAGCCATGCCGTGCACCTGATCCTGCTCTGCCAGAGCCAGAGCCGTACGTGTTGCCGACTGCTCACGCCTTTGTCCGGTTATCCAGGCATCAGCCTGACTCAGAGCACGACCAAGCGGTTCGATTTTGCGGATATGACAGCACTCACGCCTCAGTGCAACACTGTCATAAAAAGCCAGTTTGCCATGAGTGGCGATATATGCATTTACAGCGTGTTCATCTGGCCGGTATTCCGCAATACGAATACCCCAGTGCTGACGCACAGCCCCGAGCAAGCTCAGTGTTTCACTGTTCAATGCACCAGTATTAAGCGTAAATACTTCAATAGGCAGCTGTTCGCGGGCAATCACATCAGTAATGACCATGTCTTCAACCGCCAGACTGGAAGCAAATTTAACATGGTGATGCTGCTGTGCAATCTGCTGCAAGCGTGTTGTCAGCTCGGTTGTCAGAGCCGGCAGGCGGCCGGTGGCAGCCGCATCATGCGGAGGAGTCCACAAACGGGGACGCAACATGGTTATCACTATCCTGAATGCACAAATTATTAATGACAGTAATTGTTTAACCGGATTACTGTCTGAATAGCACAAATAGTAACAAGTGCAGCCGGCATGGAGGAAAGAATAAAAATTTCTTTCTTTATAACCAAACTTCCGGTCACTGATGCTGCTGTTACAGATATAACTGCCAACGCTTTGGTTAGAAAAATTGCTTCTTTTTCATCAGGGCACCAGCGCTTATAAGATAGCGTATAAACAACAACGACAAGTCAGCATGAATCACTACCCGATTTTTACCCAACTACACCAGCGTAAGGTATTACTGGTGGGTGGCGGCCACGTAGCCGAACGCAAAGCCGGTGCTTTATTAGAGGCTGGTGCGCATCTGCTGGTCGTCGCACAGCAGACTACAGCCAGATTTAAAGAATGGTTTGACCGGCAACAGGCTGAACATATAAGTACCGAATTCAACCCTGATTTATTAAACGGTATTTTTCTGGTGATTGCCGCAACCAGCGATCATGCGCTTAACCGGCGTATTTTTCAGGCAGCCGAAGCAGCAGCCACTTTCTGCAACTGCGTAGACCAACCTGATTGCTGCTCATTTATTGTCCCGGCACTGATTGACCGCAATCCGATACAGGTAGCGGTAAGCAGCGGCGGTCATGCACCTGTGCTGGCTCGGCTGATTCGTCAGCAAATTGAATTATTACTGCCCTTTTCTATCGGACGGGCAGCGGCGATAGCCGGACGCTGGCGCAAACGAGTCAAAGCCACGCTGCACAACATGAGCGAACGCAGGCGTTTCTGGGAATATCTGTTTGAACACAGCCGTTTTAACCAGTATATTGCCCGTGGCAATGAATCAGCAGCAGAAACACTGCTGCAACAACAACTGACACAGCATCAGCCTTTGCCACAGGGCGAAGTTACTCTGGTCGGAGCCGGCCCGGGCGATGCCGGCCTGCTGACCCTGCATGCTTTACAGGCGATACAGGCAGCAGATGTGGTGTTATATGATGCACTGGTTTCAGCAGAAGTACTGGATCTGGTCAGACGTGATGCATTAAAAATCAGTGTAGGCAAACGTTGCGGACACCATCAGGTACAGCAACAGCAAACCAATGAATTACTGGTACAGTGGGCGCAGCAGGGAAAACGTGTTGTGCGTCTGAAAGGCGGTGATCCGTTTATATTCGGTCGTGGCGGAGAAGAATGTGCCATATTGCAGGCTGCTGAGATTCCGTTTCGGATTATTCCGGGTATCAGTGCCGGTCTGGGAGCAACTGCCTATGCCGGTATTCCGCTAACCCATCGTGATTATGCTCAGAGTGTATTATTTATTACCGGCCATCAGCAGCTGGCCGACCAGCCTTATGGCTGGCAGACACTCGCCCGTAACCGGCAGACACTGGTCATTTACATGGGTACGCTGAAAGCGGCTGAAATCAGCAGACAACTCATTAACCACGGACGTGCCGCCGATACACCGGTTGCGATTATCTCTCATGGTACGCTGTCCAGCCAGAGTGTCTTAACCGGCAGGTTGCATCAGCTTGCCGATCTGGCTCAGCAGGCTGATACACCGGCTCTGATGGTTATCGGTGAAGTAGTACAGTTGCGGGAGCAACTGGCATGGTTTAACCAGACGGATAACCAACCTGTTATCAGTGAAGCTGCTGCTTAGAAATTAATCATTTCTCCGGCTGAAAAAACAACACGTTCGCAAACGTGTTGTTTTTTCATTCAGGCAAGTATCAGTCTGCCTGCGCTGCGGTCTGGGCATAATTAGCCAGACCAACTTCGTCAATCAGGTCTAGCTGTGTTCCCAGCCAGTCCAGATATTCTTCATTTACTGCTTTTTGCTGTTCAAGCAAATCACGGGACACAAAATCCAGCTGGTTTTCACATACTGCGATGGCATCAGCCAGTGCCACATGTTTTGCCTGTTCTGCCTGCTGGTCACATTGCAAAATTTCGATGATATTTTCGCCAACCAGAATTTTGCCGTATTCCTGTAAATTAGGCAGTCCTTCCAGCAGCAGAATGCGTTCAATCAGTGCATCCGCACTTTTCATATCGCGAATCGAATGTTTGTATAATGCCTCACCCAGTTCGGCAAAACCCCAGTTACGTAATATCCGTGCATGTAAAAAATACTGATTGATAGATACCAGCAGCAGACCCAGATTTTTATTCAATGCCTGTAAGGCCAGACGATCACCCTGCATATCTTTCTCCTTACAGCTGGCTTTGCAGATAATTCGGCAAACCCATTATTTCAATCTGGCGTAACTGTTGCTCCAACCAGTGGGCATGGTCTTCTTCAGTATCTTTCAGCTGTGTCACCAGAAACTGCCGGGTGACATAGTCCTGTTCCTGCTCACACAGCTTAATTGCATCTTTCAGATTCTGGCGTACACAAAGCTCTGTTGCCAGATCATTTTCAAGCATACTAATCACATCAGTACCGACATTAATTGCATCCGGTACCATTTCCGGTTTGCCATTGAGCATCAAAATACGGTGAATAAACTGGTGAGCATGATCGGTTTCTTCCTGCATCTCATGGTCTATACGCTGAAAAAGCTTCATATAGCCCATATCTTCATACATGCGTGAATGCGCAAAATACTGGTCACGTGCGGCCAGCTCTCCTGCCAGTAACCGGTTTAAACAATCCAGTACAACTTTTTTACCTTCCATGTCTGTTTCCTTTTTGCTCAAAACTCTTCTGCTAATCCGTCCAGACAGGCATGCTCAATCACTAAACAGTCGTCAACAAACCGTCCTGACTCATTTGCCGTCATAGCCTGAACGTCATTCATAGAATTTTGTTTATTAATTTATCGTTGCCGGTATCATCAGCAGATTAGGCGATGCACTGACATCGCGCAGTCATTTATTCGGGGAAAAATATTCTAAAATAATATCTTTTCTGTCTTGGGTTGCAGACTATTACTAGCCCGCAACCGGACTCCCCTCTAAATAGTTGTATTAACAAAGCAATAAATTCTGCCCAATCATCAATACAACCATTTAGGGTTATCATAACATTAAATTAAATAACTATTTTTAATCTAAATAAGACTAATTTTCATAATAATTTGATAAAATATTCTTTATTTAACAAATTATTAAATAAAAACATTATCTTATAACAATAATGGTTCTCACCATCTATTAAACTGTTGAAAAGAGCCTGAAATAGCCATTTAATTTATAAAATATTTATATAATTTAACTTATTTTCACTATTTATTTTTATTTTTACAGCAACATACCCATAATTTTATCAGTTAGTTATCCGTGTAAAACATAATTATTCGCATTTATTATCGGAGCAGGATATACCAATAAAATAAATACTACTTAGTATCAAAAATTATGAGAATAAAATAGTTTGCCTGAAAGAGAAGCAATGTCCGGAACTTCAATATTGAAGCAATTGATTTATTACAATACTAATACAGTCAATTAGTAGTTATTTACAGATACAGGGTAATACCTCTGACCAAAATACAAGAATCATACCGGATGGCTTTTGAGAATGATGACTACAGCCTGTCAAATAAATACTGACTGGTCAGAAGAAAGCAGAAAATCCGTTTGTAAGTAACAAAAAATCCGTACCGGAATTTAAGTTCTCCGGCTGATAAACAATCAGAGCGGAAAAAAATTTCAGTACGGATTAATACAGATTACGGTTTAAAGTACTGGCTTACAGCACAATACCACCAGTTACTCCGTATACCTGTGCTGTCACATAGCTGGATTCTTCAGACATTAAGAAAACATAGGTAGATGCAAGTTCGGCAGGTTGTCCGGCACGACCAAGCACTGATTCACTCTGACCGAATTTCGGAATAGCTTCAGGAGGCTGACCACCGGTAATTTCCAATGCAGTCCAGATTGGGCCAGGAGCCACTGAATTAACCCGGATACCTTTGGCGGCAACCTGTTTGGCCAACGCCTGAGTAAAAGCCACAATTCCGGCTTTAGTAGTGGCATAGTCGACCAGATTCGGGCTAGGCTGATATGCCTGTACAGAGCTGGTCGTCACAATAGTGGCACCGGCAGGCAAATGCGGCATAGCAGTCTGAATCACCCAGAACAGGGAAAAAATATTCACTTCAAAAGTCTTTTTCAACTGTTCGGTGCTGATATCACAGAAACGCTCTACCGCAGTCTGTTTACCAGCCACTAAAGTCAGACCATCCAGGCCGCCCAGCTCGGTACGTGCTTTTTCAACCAGCTGTTTGCAAAAATGCTCATCACTCAAATCACCGGGTATGCACACCACTTTACGGCCAGCTTCCTGTGCCAGAGCGGCAACCTGTTTGGCATCCTCTTCTTCGGCAGGCAAATAATTAATGGCCAGATCGGCACCTTCGCGTGCATAAGCGATAGCAGCAGCACGACCAATACCTGAATCGGCACCAGTTACCAGAATTTTACGGCCGCGCAAACGACCATGACCTTCATAACTTCTTTCACCGCAATCCGGCACCGGATCCATTCTGCTTTGCAAGCCCGGTGCAGGCTGATGCTGTTTAGAAAAATCCTGATGGTAGTACTTGGTTCTTGGATCTTGTAAACCTTCTTGATGCTTCATAATACATCTCCTTGTTTAACAATGCTTTATCCAAAATGGAACAGCTAAACCATCATACGACAGATTAGTACACAACAAAGAAAAGTATCTGTAATTTATGTCATTATTCTAGTTAAAGTTTATTAATCTCAATGGCTTAAAAAAAAACAATAATCAAATGATGACATCAAACATCCATCCAGACAGATTTCAGAACCGGTAAGTATACGAAACACCGGCAATATGCGCATTCGAACGATAATCGGCCTCACCACGCACATTGCTTGATACATGTGCCCCGTCATCCTGCTGACTCATGTGTGTATGCTGAATATGCAGATAGGCATACGATACCGCTACCGTATTCTTTTTATCCACATCATACTTAAATCCGGTACCAAACAGCCAGCGGTTACCATCAGGAATAGTAGACAGACGCGAAGAAGCACTGCGTACCGGTGACTGATCATAATTTACACCGAAACGCCACTGTAAACGTGGATTCTGCTGATAAGAAGCGCCCACACCAACCGCATAAGTATCACGCCAGTTTGTGGCAATATGAGTGGTATCCGAAGTAGCACCATGTACCGGATCAATTATCTTATCATTCTCAAATTTAATATCCAGAGCATGCAGACGTGAAGAACGTGTCCAGCTTACATTGCTGAATATATTCCACTGCGGGTTTACTTGCCACATACCGTGCAGGGATACTACTTCCGGCGTAGTAATCTGTACCTGCGCACCTTCCAGAGCCTTAAAGCCGAACTGCTCAAACAGCGGAGCATAATTTTCTGCATATCTGCCCATAGGTTTCCAGCGAGCAGTACCATGCAGATGCTGATTAATCTTCGAACGATAGCTGACACCAACCCGGACATCATCATTAATGTCCCATAACCAGCCGGCATTAAAGCCATAGCCCCAGTCATTACCCTTGACTGTTGCGCGTGCATCAAATGCGCCCGGAGCTTGCTGATGTAATTCAGACGACGGTCTTCCGGATTGTGCACTGCCCACCGGAGTAAAATCCGCATATTTCTGTACTTCTGCATGCAGGTATTGCGCAATCAGCCCCACACCCAATGAATGCCTGTCATTAATTTTATAAGCAATCGCCGGGTTAATATTCAGTGCTTTTACATTGGTTTTATTCACGTTATAACGCAATACCGAATCGGAACTGTCATTAGTTCTGGCCGCATACGGAATATATACCCCAAGCCCCATACCCCATCTGTCGTTCAGGCGATGGGAAAAATACAGCTGCGGCACCAGTTGCGCAGTATTGGCAATATTGCCATGCTCAGGTCCCTGTACTGCGGAACCATCTGAAAATACACCTCGCGCATTACTGTATTTAATATCGGGCTTAATCACAAACAGATTAGTCTCTAGCTGGGTGCCATCCAGATGTACCAGTCCGGCAGGATTATTGACAATTGTTGCCGCATCGGCTGCTTCAGCAGCGGCAGCATTCCCGGTTCCAACAGCTGTTACCGACTGTAAGCCCAAATGATATCCGGAAGCATATACAGGAGAAATAACTATCGTCGTACTGATTAAGACCGCACTTATTTTCATCACAACTGGCAAACGTCTTGTCATTGTGTTTATTCTCAAAAGCATAAAATAAAAAAGACCTTATTAAAGGTCAGAAAACAAATAAAAAATTCAGTCAAAAATTAAGAATAAGATAAATTTGAGTGTTTATTCTAACTCAAAAAAGTAAATAATGCCGTTTGATAATCTTTACAATTATTCAACTAGATTAAATTACCCGTATTTAAATTCAATTAATTTTTACTCTTATAGCATATAAAATAAGAATAAAAATCATTATTTTTCAAATAGCTATTTTTTTAACTAAAGAAAATACACTAATTAAAACCAGATAAAAAATATACAAACTAAAAGCATAATAAATTAAATAACAATAAAATTGTTTTATTCAGGCTGAATTTGAAACATATTTGCCTGATATGATTTTCAGTTTGCTTATGCCTGACTGGTCATTATTTCTGGCTGGTAAACCAAACCACAAATAAACACAAAATTGTTGATTACCTGAAAATGAATACCGGATAGTCCGCAGTGCAGCACACCAGCGTTTCATTATTCTGCTGGCAACATTTGCCCGACTTTGCAATCATTAATTATTTTTTATACAGCAGTTTCAGCATTTATAAGCGAAATAATCCGGCTACCAGCCATTTACAGTCGCCTGTAGCAGTGGGTACACTGTCGTATTATTGATTTCGATAGCGAAACAACATGTTTCAACGTTTGAAACGCACCTGGCCACTATTACTGTTATGGCTGGATCTGATTTACAGTTTCATACTGAATATTGTTGCCAGTATTTCAATGGAACAGACACCAGTACCACGCAATAGTTTACCGGTATCACCAGACATTGCCTTTAGCTGGTTACAGGTAATCGCCAACGGCGGTATGGTATTCATTCTCAGCCTGGCTTTTCGTACACTGCTACAGTTAAACCGCGCAGTACAACAACAGCAGATATGGCCTCTGACATTGCTCAGAACAGCTGCGCTGCTGATTGTACTGGCGTTTAGTTTACCTGCATGGTGGCAATGGTCATGGGCATTATGGTCACTTGCACACGGACAGCTGGTTATAGACTGGCATAATCTGCATTACCTCATTGTTTCCATACTGTTACTTTATCCTGCCCCTCTGTGTCTGCGTTTACTCTGGATCCGCAGCCGGCAGCAGCACAGCAAAGCTGACTCCGGCAGCTCTGCTGAATCTGAAAACACCCAGCCACCAACCTGATTATTCACTACCGTCTTAAGCAAATACTGGCTGCAGACCAAATAGGGTAAAATATGCGCCGGAAATACAGTTGCGGACTTAATTTGTATGAACACACAATCCATTACCGCCTTACTTAACACAATATCTATTCCGGACAGTAACCGTACACTGGGCAGTGAAAAAGCCCTGAGTAATGTTACCGTCGCCAGTGACGGCATTCATCTGGATCTTACTTTTCCCTATCCGGTTGCCCATCTGATTGACGAACTGCAACAGCGTATTGATCAGGCCATTACCACTGAATTCGGTGACACACCATTATTTGTTCAGGTACAACTGGCGATAGGCAAACATAAAGTGCAGCCCGGTGTGCAAACCATTGCCGGCGTCAAAAATATTATTGCGGTTGCCTCAGGTAAAGGCGGTGTGGGCAAATCGACTACCAGTGCTAATCTGGCAATTGCCCTGAGCCGCATGGGTGCCCGTGTCGGCGTCCTTGATGCTGATATTTACGGCCCCAGCCAGCCTACCATGCTCGGTGTCGCCGGCCTTGAACCGCGTCAGCATCAAGATAAGCTGATTCCGGTCATGGCTGCCGGTGAAATTCAGGTGATGTCCGTTGGTTTTCTGGTTGATACTGATCAGGCAGTTATCTGGCGTGGCCCGATGGTTAGTCAGGCTTTACAGCAGCTTCTGTTTCAGAGCCAGTGGGATGATGTCGATTATCTGATTATCGACTTACCCCCCGGTACAGGCGATATCCAGCTAACATTGGCACAGAAAATTCCGGTTACCGGTGCGCTTGTAGTGACGACACCGCAGGATATAGCACTGATTGATGCGCGCAAAGCAGTCAATATGTTCCAGAAAGTCAATATTCCCATTTTTGGCGTACTTGAAAACATGTCGGTGCATATCTGCTCTAACTGCGGCCATACCGAATCTATTTTCGGACAGAATGGCGGTAAACAGCTTGCTGATAAACTCGGTGTTCCCCTGCTGGGTCAGCTACCGTTAACAATGGCTGTACGTGAGGCCATGGATAACGGTACCGCCGGCATACTGGCAGAGCAGCAGCCGCAAATAGCCGGCTTGTATGAACAGGCTGCATGGCAGCTGGTGCAGGCGCTGGCAGATCAGGGCAAAGACTATAGCCGGCGTTTTCCCAAAATTGTGGTCGAATAAATCTGCACAGCCAAATACATTTACCGAACCATGCGATAATATTCACAACGGTTGTGACTGCACGGCCGTTTTAACAGCCTGTCTGCATCCGGCGCAGCCGTCAGACACAGCAAATTGAATTTAACCTGTTGTAACCAATGACACCCTTGGTGATGCCATTTTATGAACACACCGTTTTGGCCGTTACTGGCCTTGCTTGCCGATGGTCTGGCACATGAAGTCCAGACACTGGCAGGCATTCTGAATAAAAAAATACCACAGCTCAATGCAGCATGGCAGGATATGCCTGCCCATATCCAGAATCTGCTGCGTCAGCGTAATGGTGTCTGGCAGCTTACTAAAACTCTGGCATTAATACCGGAACACATCTTCAATACCAGTGCCCGTCAGTACGGATTCAATCCGCAGCTGCTGGTGCAGACCACATCG
This sequence comes from Snodgrassella sp. ESL0323, assembly GCF_013346865.1. Classification (NCBI taxonomy): domain Bacteria; kingdom Pseudomonadati; phylum Pseudomonadota; class Betaproteobacteria; order Neisseriales; family Neisseriaceae; genus Snodgrassella; species Snodgrassella sp. ESL0323. The sequence continues at coordinate 203,258 of NZ_JAAEDT010000028.1, forward strand.
ACCAACAGCGTCCTGCTGGAGCAATTGCGCTATGCACCGGTAAATACAGCGCCGCAAATCTGTCTGGCTTATGAGCAGACTGCCGGACGCGGACGTCAGGGCAAATCATGGCAAAACCGCATCGGTGACTGCCTTATGTTCAGCCTGAGCTGGTCATTTAAGCGGTCTCAGGCAGAGCTTGGCGGTCTGGCGCTGGTAGTAGCGCTGGCTGTCGCACAAACTTTACGCGGGCTCGGTGTGGCGGCACAAATTAAATGGCCGAATGATGTGATGCTGGATAAAAACAAACTCGGCGGCATCCTAATTGAAACCATAGCGCAACAGAATCAGACTACTGCTGTTATCGGTATCGGCATCAATTTCAGTCTGCCTGATCAGGTAGGCACAGCCGCAGCTATTCTGCCTCTTCTGCCACATGCACAGGTAACACAGGTTTTTCAGGGTATTCTGGCCAAACTAGCACAATATATGCCTCTGTTTGACCAGACCGGGCTAGATCCGTTTCTTAATGATTACAACCAGCTACATCGAGATCAGAGACAAATAGTCCATCTCTTAGCCAACGGCAAGACCATTGCCGAAGGTACCGTTAACGGGATTGCAGCATCGGGGGCTTTATTGCTGCAAACTGCCGTCGGAGAACGCAGCTTCGTCACCGGTGAAATCAGCCTGCGTCCGGGGACTGCACAGAATCGGGTACAAGCCAATAACAGAAAACGTTACCTGTTACTGGATGCCGGCAACAGCAAACTCAAATGGGCATGGGTAGAAAACGGCTGCATACAGGCTTATGGCAAAGCAGCCTACTACGACCTGAAGCCCCTGATACAGGACTGGGTCAGACAAGGAGCCGGCGTACAGCGCATTATCGGCTGTGCTGTCTGCGGAGAAGCCCGCCAGCAGCAAATCGCCGGTATTCTGCCACTGCCAGTGCAGTGGCTGCCGTCTATGCCGGAAGCACTTGGTATCTGTAATCATTACCGCAATCCGGCCGAACATGGTGCCGACCGCTGGTTTAATCTCATCGGCAGCCGGCGCTACAGCCGTCAGGCCTGTGTCGTAGTCAGTTGTGGTACAGCCGTCACAGTAGATGCCCTTACCGACACCAACCATTATCTTGGTGGCAGTATCCTGCCGGGTTTTTATTTAATGAAAGAGGCATTATCGCGACGCACCGCCAATCTTAACCGGCCGCTGGGTAAACCATACGCTTTTGCCACCACCACCCCGAATGCAATGGCCAGCGGCATTATGGACGCAGTCTGCGGAGCTATTGTGCTGATGCATGCGCGCCTGCAACAGAAAATCGGTGCCGGCAAACCTGTCGACATTATTATTACCGGCGGGGGTGCCAATAAAGTGGCTCAGGCACTTCCTAATACATTTGTCTTAGACAACCGCATTGAAATTGTGGATAATTTAGTGATTTACGGTTTACTAAACTGGGTTGAATACGCATGAAATGGCTGTTTGCAATTTTGGTAGCACTCAATATCATTGTTTTTGGCAGCATGATAGCAGGGAAACTGGTACATAGTAATTCTGGTGCACCTGCTGCAGCCAGTGCGGCCAGCCCTGAAACAGAAGCTGTTGCACCCGCCAGTCCGGACATCAGTGTACGACAGGCAACAGAAACTGAAACTGTTGCCGGCAGCAATACAACAGCAGCTAAAGCTGCCAGCAAAACAGAAACTACTGCTGCGCCCAAAACAACTACTGCCGCTACTACTACTGCTTCCGATAACACTGACAAACAGCCTGCTGCTCCGGCCAATACCTGTACTGCCACTGTTACCCTGCCGGAAGACGATTTTCATCGTATCAAAGGCCTGCTTACTCACTGGCCGTTTACCACCAGCCGCTTTATAGAACAGGTCAGCGCTCCGGCCAAAACCCGTCAGACAGCTGCTCCTACCCGCTACATGGTTGCCCTCTCTTCCGGTAATGACAGCAGTATACGTGCCCGTCTGCAGGAACAGGGATTTGACTACGGTGTTAATCAGGGTAAAGTCAGCCTTGGCGTATTTAACCGCCGTGAAGATGCAGAAGGTCTGATGGCGCGAGCCAAAATGCAGGGATTCAGTGACGCCTTTATCACCACATTGGGCGGTAGCAGCGACAGTGACAGCCAGTCATCCAGCAGTTCCGCTACCAGCATTGCCAAAATGCGCGTTGTATTCAGTGGTGTAGACAACTCAGCTATGCAGGACATCAACGCTATTACCGGTCGTTACGGCCGGATGCAGCGTAGTGGTAAATGTCATTAAGCCGGCACCTATCCGCTTAAATATTCATGAGTACCCGTGCAGTTATCCTGAAAAACATATCCGCTAATCTGCTACTGCAACTGATAACTGCACTGGGCGGATTCATCCTGCCGCCGTTAATTGTTGTAACCTATGGTTCAGCAACCAACGGTATGCTGGCCTCTATCAAACAGTTTATTGCCTACCTGACTTTACTGGAGGCTGGTATCGGTGCAGCTGCCGTCGTAGCCCTTTATCAGGCGCTAACAGCACAGGATAACCAGCTGCGTAACCGCATTCTTGCAGCCGCCCATCACTTTTACCGCATCTCCGGCGGGCTGTTTGCCGTCGCATTACTGATACTGGCTATCCTGTTTGCCTGGCTTACCCACACCGAAATCAGTGCCAGCCTTACCTTTTACATGGTACTGATAATGGGTGCCGTGAATATTCTGGATTTTTTCTTTTTCGGCAGCTACCGTGCCTTACTTACTGCCGACCAGAAAACCTATATCATCTCCGCCATTCAGGCAGGCAGCATCTTCGTTAACATCGTCGTATGCTACTGGCTGATCTGTAACGGCTATAGTATTCTGACTGTTCAGTTTATCTCTACCCTGATACAGGCGAGTAAATTTCTGTTGTACCGTCACTATGTAAAACACCACTATCACAATCTGAACCAGCATTACGACAAACATAACGCGTATAAGCTGCAACAAACATGGGATGCCCTTACCCATCAGCTAACCGGTCTGCTGATATTCAGCTCACCGCTGGTACTGATTACTTTTTTCCTGTCACTGAAAGACGCCAGCATCTACGCCGTTTATGCGTTGATTTTCGGTGCCATCAAAATGGCCTTGCAATCACTGTCACAAGGCATGCAGGCTATTTTCGGTCATAGCCTTACCACAGATATCCAGCGCACCCGTCAGAATTTCTGCCGCTATAATCGTCTCTTTATGTGCTTTCTGGGCTGGGTCTATACATGCACCGGCCTGTTGCTGGTACCCTTTATTCAGCTTTATACCCGTAATATGACCGATGCCAACTACCATCAGCCCGTGCTGGCTGCCCTGTTTTTACTGGTGGGCATTATTGAAAACAGCCGTATTCCGAGTATGACCATGATCATGGCAGCCGGTCGCTACAAAGACACCAAACCACAGGCACTGATCGAAGCTGCTCTGAACATTACCTGCTCAGTATGTTTTATACAGATATGGGGCAGTGCCGGCATTTTACTTGCAGCACTGATATCATTTCTTTACCGCAGCAGTGAAATGGTGCATTACACCAGCAAACACATTCTGTCCCTGCCCTGCACCCGTGCCTATCTGCTGTGGCTGACAGTTTTTGCTACCATCGCCATTATCCTCACTATTGGCTGGCATCCGGTAAACAGCATCAGTGTACATACCTTTATCGATTGGATTAAACTTGGCTTTATTACCGGTCTGAGCACCGCCATACCCTTTGGCATCCTGTTAATTCTGATTTATCGCCGGCCTGCCCAATGATACCCAAACTGATTCACTATTGCTGGTTCGGACCTCAGCCACTGCCTGCCGCCACCCAACAATATATTGCCAGCTGGCGCCAGTTTCTGCCCGATTACCAAATTCAGCTGTGGAACGAACACAATTTTGACTATCAGGCTAACGCTTACACCCGTTCAGCCTACGCTGCCGGAAAATATGCCTTTGTAGCCGATGTCTGCCGTATTCAGGCACTTTATCAGCATGGCGGCATCTATCTGGATACCGATGTACAGATGATTGCCTCATTCGACCCGTTCCTGCACCATCACTGCTTCACCGGTTTCGAACAAGGTATGAATCCCTATACCCGCGAGCTTACCTGTAACCCTCAGGCTGGCGTAATGGGTTGTGAAGCCGGAAGCATTCTTATGCATGATATCTGGCAACAGTATCAGAATCTTGAATTCAATCCGCAGCAGCTTATTACCATCAACCAGTTATTTAAACAAATATACCAAAAGCATGGAATTATCCTTAACGATCAGCGGCAGGAAATTCCCGGCTATGTCTGCGTTTATCCAAGTGATTACTTCATGGCCAAAAATGCCTATACCCATGAACTGAACCGTACTGCTAATACTGTCTGCATCCATCACTACGACGGTACATGGCTTAATGACAGTAAAGGCGTCAACCAGCTCAAACGCAGAATCCTGAACACTCTGCGTACTACACTTGGCGCCCGTAATAGCCAGAAACTGATAGCGCTGCTCAAACGGAAAAACCGATGAACACCAGTACTGACAATACCCCGATTGATTTTGTTTTGCCATGGGTAGACAACAGCGATCCGGACTGGCTGGCTGCAAAAAACCACTATCAGCCACAACATCAGGGACACAGTGACGCGACCAGTAATAACCGTTATCAGGATTTCGGCACCCTGCGTTATGTACTGCGCTCCATTGAAAAAAACTGCCCGTGGTATCACAAAATTTACCTGATAACCGCCGATCAGCAGCCGCCATGGCTGAAAACCAGTAATCCGAAAATAGAAATTGTCAGCCACCGGCAACTGTTTATCCACCCGCAGAATCTGCCAGTATTCAATTCCTCAGCTATCGAAATGAATTTGGTTAACCTTAAAGGCCTGAGTGAACAATTTGTTTATCTTAACGACGACACCGTTATTCTGCGTCCTGTCCCGCGTGAGCGGCTGTTTCAGCACGGGCTACCGGTAGACTTTCTCTGTCATGGCTGGCTAAAGCGCGGCAGCCTGTTTCGCCGTCTGCGCGGCCGCAACAGCTGGGTAGATGCACTGAATAACAATATTGCCCTGATTAACCGCCTGTATCAGCCGGCCTCACTGAATAAACAGCAATTATTTGCCCATAGCTACAGTGTGCGTGAAAAATTCAGCAATTTCCTGCTCAAATACCTTTACCGCCATTATTTCTGGTTTGCTCACTGGCATCTGCCCCAGCCTTACACCCGCAGTACCCTGCAACAGGTTTATCAGCACTTCGAACCGGAAATACTTGCCAGCACCGCAAACCGCTTCCGCGCCAGTAACGACCTCACCATCTACCTCAATCGCTACTGGCAACTCGCCAGCGGTGCATTCATACCCCAAAAACACAACGACGGCTTCGTGCGCAACATCAGCAACATCACCGAGCTGAATAACGCTATCCATTATCTGCATCACCACCCGGAAATCCGTTTTGTCTGTCTCAACGATACCTGCACCAGCAACAACAGCACCGAACTGGCACAACTGCACGCTGCTCAAAGTGCATTTTACGAGCACTACCTGCCCGATCCGGCCTCATTTGAGCAAAACAGCCAGCAGCCATCATCACAGTATAAATAGATATAAATGTAAAAAAATCAGCAACTATCTTTGATGTAACAGCATAAACCTGCACCCGCCGTCATCCGGGAGGCACCTGCCTGCATTGTTGCGATATAATAAACAAATCTTGACAAACCATTAGCATAGGCATCCATCACTGCCACAACCATGAAAACGCGCCCTTTTTCCGTTCTGCTTTCCTTATATGCACAGGAACAACCCGACTGGCTCAGCGCCTGTCTGGAAAGCCTGTGTACGCAGAGCATACAGGCCGACGAAATCATCATGGTACTGGATGGTGCCATAGGTACTGAACTGCATAGCGTACTGAACAGCTATCAGACCCGGCTGCCTCTGAAAATCGTCCCCTTGCCGCAGCATGTCGGTCTCGGACATGCCCTTAATGCCGGACTGGAACACTGCCGGCATGAATGGATCATGCGCATGGATACTGACGACATCTGCGCACCTGGACGGTTTGAATACCAGTGGGCATATATCCTGGAAAACCCCGATATCGCCCTGTTCAGCGGGCAGATAGCTGAATTCTGCACAACCCCGGAACTAAGCGGCACAGTCAGGCAGGTACCTCTTACAGACAGTGCCATCCGCCATTATGCTCAGTGGCGCAACCCGATTAATCACATGGCTGCGGCCTACCGCAAAAGTGCGGTACAGGCAGTAGGCGGCTATCAGCATCACCAGTGGATGGAAGATTACAACCTGTGGCTGCGCCTGCTGGCGGCCGGCTATCAGGCAGCAAACCTGCCGGAAACCCTCGTGTATGCCCGTGCCGGTCACAACATGCATGCCCGCCGGCGCGGTCTGCGCTACCTTCGCAGCGAATGGCAGCTGCTGCGTCTAAAACACCGCCTCAAAAGCCAGCCATTGCTGCCGGCACTAAGCTGTTTTGCCCTGCGCGGCAGCAGCCGTCTGCTGCCGACCAGCTTGCTGGGCAACCTCTACCAACATTTGCGCCTGAACAAATAAAAAACAATTATGCGAAGTTTACTGTCCTATAAAAGCCGTCTTTTCTTCGGAACCCTGCTGGTAATGCTACTGCCACTGGCCATCATGGAGCCTATTAAAGGCTTTGCTCAGGGACGTGCTGCTTTCATCACCAGCATAATTCTTGCCGGTATTGCCCATATTCTGACAACCAAATCTTTATCCGTATTCAGCAACTTTCCCGGCAGAAAATCCGCAGTGATTGCTCTGCCGCATGCTTTCTTCTGGTTTTTCGGCATGTGGATGACGGCCAAATTCTTTAACCTGCCCTATACCGTATGGTTTTTATTCATGGCAGGCTGTCTGTCCCTGTTTCTGTGTATTTCTTATATCTATTACCGCAACAAATTCATAACAACCTACGCATACCTACCCTACGGACGTGCCAGCAACGCCGACCAGCTTCCCAATGTCAACTGGATAAAATTAACCAGCCCCTGCCTGCCTGAGAGCTCTGTCATTAACGGCATTGTTGCCGACCTGCACGAACCTGAGCTCGACAACCACTGGCAGAAATTTCTTGCTCGGCAAACCCTCAATGGCATGCCTGTCTACAATATTCGTCAGGTAGAAGAATTTCTTACCGGACGGGTTAAAATTCATCACCTATATGAAAATGATCTCGGTTCTTTGCTGCCTTCACCAACCTATGTATTAATTAAACGCGTATTCGACATCGTTCTTATCCTGCTATCCGCCCCTGTTACCCTGCCGGTAATGCTTATTACTGCCATTGCCATCAAACTTGAAAGCCCGGGTAATATCCTGTTCCGGCAAAACCGTGTAGGACGCAGCGGCAAAGAATTTTGTATTTATAAATTTCGCAGCATGTGCAGCGATTCAGAGAAAAACGGTGCCCGCATGGCGCAACTTGGGGATGCCCGCGTCACCCGTATCGGACACATCATCCGCAAAACCCGCATCGACGAACTGCCGCAGTTCTGGAACATCCTGAAAGGTGACATGAGCCTGATTGGTCCCCGCCCCGAGCAAAAAGTATTTGTCGACCAGTTTATTCAGGAAATTCCCTTTTATGACTACCGCCACATTGTCAAACCCGGTATTTCCGGCTGGGCGCAAGTTACTCAGGGCTACGCTGCCGACACCGAACAAACCCAGATAAAAATCGAACATGATTTTTACTACATCAAACATTTTTCCTTCTCACTCGATATACTCATATTCTTCAAAACCCTCAAAACCATGCTCACCGGCTTCGGCGCACGCTAACCCAGCCATCCCCATACAAAACGCTACCAGTAAAATCTTACCGGTAGCGTTGCAACACACTAACAAAAACCACATAGCACAACTGCCGATAAACAGAAATCTTTACACCTGACCAAAAGCAATAAAACACATAACAGATATCAAAATAGTGATAAATGATTGCTGAATTTATCTCTCCATTCCACGGCTGCACCAGTAACGCTGATTATCTGGCTCTAGAAAAAACTCAAATACCAAAAATTTATCAGACACGGATAAAAATGATTAAACGTATTGTAAATATATAAATACCTTATCGAATAAATGCAGATGACTAATGATCTGAAAAAAGATAAGCTACAATGAACTATCACAAACCGATGCAATGCTCAGGGAGCCGGCATGACCCTGTTTCTACCCTTGATTTACCTGCTCTGTGGTCTGATCGCCGGCAAATTAACCCGGGATACAAAACCTCTTTTGTCTCTGCTACTGACAAAATTTATTATCCCTGTCGTAATTATCTATAATATAGCGACCAATTTCAGCAATATGGGCGCGGTATTAATTACCACTATTGTCGTTATGAGCATAATGCTGCTTACCGGTAAATTTCTCCGGATCAATCCGGTAAGCACCCTGTGTTTCAGCTATCTGAATATTGGCTGGCTCGGTCTTCCCGTAGCAGCCTCACTCTTTGGTAATCAGGCTGCAGCAATATTTATATCTGCCTATATCGGCAGTTCTATTGTCGGTAACTCACTTGGGGCATGGCTGCTTACCGGCGTCCGGTTCAATATCAGAAAACTGATTCAAATGCCTCCCGTCATTGCCCTTATTATTGGCTGCTTACTGTTACCACTAGGTAAACAAATCCGCGAGCTGGATATAATTTATTCCCTCGCTAAATTTCTGATGAGCTTTCTTGGCATGGCTATTCTTGGTATGTGGCTGGCTAAAAGCAGAATTACACTGACCGACATCAGAAACACCATTCAGACCTTCCTGAAAAAAGCTGCGGCTTATTTCTGCATCCTCTCCGCCCTGCTTGGCCTTGCCTGTCTGTGCCGGCAGAACCTTATTCTGGAAAATAGTGCCGCACTTTACTTATTTTGCCTGCTTCCTCCGGCAGCCAATATCATTGTTCTTGAAACCCACTATCTGGGTACCGGTTACTCCGTTAAACCCATTTCCTGTGGTACTTGTATCAGCATTATAGCTATCGGCATCTATGCTATAGGTATTATGGCAATAAAATTAACTAACTAGTTTGAAATTGTTCAACCAACATACTTTCAGCCATTTCTTTTAGTAATTCGATAATATTTCTCTTGTTTATTATCTACACAGAAATCCTGTATTAAACCTTGTTCTTTTAGTGCTAACAACAGACGACTATAATCTTCACAACATTTAATCTTTGGCGTACCACGATTCCATATTTTATTAAATTCGTCTAATTGCATACTCTTTAATGCCTGCCTTCGCTCTGATACATGCATATATTTATAGGGTAAAGCCTGAATAAATAAATCAATTTTTTTATTCTCTCCTAGCTTTTCAGAAATAAACAATTTATTCAAAAGATTATCTGCAATATCTGTTTTTTGTTTTATTACAATCAATTCACAATTTTTAATTGACTGTTCTACGATAAGACTCTGAATATCTTCATCATGTTTATCATAGTCTTTGATTAAATTCACTAAATCATCTTTATTAAAGTTATACTCCAGTACATATGCCATTATCTTAGATGAAAAAGAATATTTAATAACCGAAACTGGTTCGTTAGTATAGCTCAACAAGTTAATTGCATCATCATCACTAAGTTCTAATCCAAGAAGCTGCAGTGCTTCCCCAAAATTAAACAATTCGGTTTCTTCAGATATTAAATTAAGATAGTCTGCAATATGTGTCTGTAGATATTTTAAAGCAATTTCTCCATCGCAATGAGCTCTTATAAATTTCAATGCCTGTGGGCTTCTCTCAATTGAAACAAAATCAATATTATTATTTACCTGTTTGACAATAAGATTCTGAATATCAGCTTCATAACTCTGATAATTATTAATCAGCCCAGTTAAATCATTAGTATCAAAATTATACTCCAGAACATATACCATTACTGCCGGTGAAAAATTTTGCTCATAAATAGATACCGGGTTATCAGTACATTTCAGTAACCTGATAGCACTATCGTCATCAACTGGTTTATTAATCAGGCTTAATGCTTCTTCATAATCAAATAATTCATTATCTTCTTCTATTAAATCAAGATAATCTGTGAGATTTTTTTGGATAAAATATAAAATCGCTTCGTTATCATAATTCAATCTAATAAAATCCAAAGTAGATCTACTTTCTTTTTTATATTTATCGTAGTCTAAACGAATTATTTTATTGTCAACTAAAATTTTAAACTTATTTATAGCTATATTTTCAATATCAAATTCTTCATAATGAAAACCTAAAGTTGATAATATTTCTTTGTATTTATAATTATTTATTTTTTGATTAATGATTATTACATCAAAGAATTCATCTCTTACCTCCTCATCTTCATCTTTAAAATCTAATCGTGTTTCATTACTATTAATAAATTCAATCAAATTTTCATCTACAGATTCATCCGTTTCTTTGATATGCTGGAAATAACAAAGAATATTTTCTTCGTTATAAGCAAGTTTACCCGGACACAGTAAATTTTGCCATAACTCAGTATTCTCAACCTTATCTAAGCTGGTAATGGGGGTTTGTAAATATTTTATATACTCCAGCTTATGCTCCTGAGAAATATCGTCATGATTTAACAAATACAGCACTTCAGTTTCGTTATCAGATATTTTCTGTTTACAATTGGCCAAGATCAGATGCAGGTAAACATCTATATTTTGGGCAATATAAGCTGCCAATGGAGAATCAGGTTTATTTTGAACACAGCTATAATTTCTATGAATAATATCCTGCTCATCTACAATAGAATATTGTGTAGATAACATTAATTTAATATTAGCAAAATTCAGCTTGTATAATGAGTTATTATAAACTTCATTGAACAAGTCTTTATTTGCAGTTTCATATTTGATTTGTGCAAATTTAATTTTAAGAAATAAAAATTGTTTTACTAATTGTTCTACATCAGGAGCTGCTATATTTAAATAATCACTGCTATTGGCAATATAATTACTTAGACAATTATCATATTCATTAATTTTTATAATAATTTCTGGAGATAAGCAATATAAAGTTATTAAAGAAAAATCTTTTAGTATATGATTTAGATCTATTGTACTATTTACAGCAATCTTAAAAAATTCTGGTAAATATTCATTTACTAAATTTACAAATTTTTGTAAATTTTCTTTGCTTGATGCAGGCCAGAATACATTAATAAATTTTATATTTTCTACCGTTGAGAATTGACATAAGATAGCTTTTAATTCTTTTGTATAATTTCCTGAATAAGTTAATAGATAATTAACTAAATCAACATTCAATATCTCTGGCTTTGAAAAATAACTTATCTGATGTTTGAGTTTCCCAATAACTAATTTAGGATTATTCAGTTTATATTCATACTCTTTCTTGATTTCATCCATAATACTACGCAGATAAGTTTTATCAGCTATAGTTAAACTATTAGGATAAAAATAAGTCATATAATCAGCATAAGTTTCATCAATATAGCCATTACGAATTAAATATTTTAATAATGCAAAATACGGACTATCTTTAATGTCTTCAAAGTTATTTTCTTTACCTATATCATTAGTATATTTAGCATATTTATTAAAAAATTTATTTATATCTAAAAAATCACCATGAATATAATCTTTCAGTTTCTCAGATTTAAATGAAAATTCTCTATTCTGATAGTTTGTAATTTCCATTTGCAATAATTTTATTTTGTCTTCATAGAATTTATTTATTTCCTTTTCTTTTTGCTTTTTTTCCTCTTCTATATTTACATCATTTTCATCATCAGTATTAATATTTTGCAAATCTGTATATAGTTTTTTAATCTCGTTTTTACATGTTTTTCTTATATCTTGAATATTTTTTTTAAGCTTACTCACTCTGGCTTGAATAACTATAAGTTTATTATTCAATAATAAATAAACATATCCCTGATTAATTTGCAAGTAAGAAAAATCTAATGGAAATAAATTTTTATATACAATCAATGCAAACATTTTATTAGCATTTAGCTCAGTATTATTTATATTTGAATAATACATATGAAACTCATTACAGATATTTTTTAGTAATCTCATATCATCAATATATAACGATATCCCTTCTAAAAATCCCTTCTCTATTTTATTTCCATCTATATAGGTTTTTAAAAATGTTATTAGTTGATCATAGGAATTTGAACCATCAACTACAGGAACTACTGGAATAATGAAATCAAAAAATTTTGTTCTGTCTTTGGTGCAAAATATATCATCACGTAACAAATAGAAAAACCTTAATATTTTTGCTTTCTTTTTTTGATACTCTTTTAATTGATTATTTGCCAGCAAATTGATTTCCCGTAATCGTTCAAAGATAAATACGTTCTCAAACCGGTCAATATCCTCAAAAACAATTACATCTACATTAGCATTAACAAAAATATAGATAACTTCATTTAAATACTTATCAAAAAAAGAATCACTGGACTCTGTAACAATTTCTATTTCATTGCCCTGAAATTTAAGTTTTCTGAATATATTTTTATACTTCTGAATCTTAATAATATAGTAAAGAAATATTGCAAACAGACCCATACTCCAGATAGCACTGCTCAGAAGAAATATCTTAGTTGTAAATCCCAGTAATAACTCTTTTAAGCCACTATATTCCAGGGACAAAACAAATTCTTTCCATGTTGCAGAAAATATAATATCCAGCATAAAGAGCAAGAAAATAATACTGCTTACTGTAATTGCCAATAAATCTCTTATACTAGTAATTCTTTTAACAGCAAAATTGCTTTGTGGTATTTGTTCTGACGAAATCTGATGAATAAGCTGATTCAGAATTTTAGCTTCGAGGAGTGATAATTCATTATTTTCATTTTGGGAATTTGCTTCTTCGTTCAAAACTGCAGATAAATAATTATTTTCTGTACGAAAATGAGCCAGTGATATGTGCAGAAATTTTCTACCCAGCTTTCTATTCGTATTTGTAGTTTGAAGATACTTTTTATATGATTCAATCAGGCTGCTTTTACCTGAACCATATGCGCCTGAAATTGCAATATTTCTAACATCGTCATGTTGAAAAACATAATCAAAAGCTCTTTTACTTTCCTTTAAATCAACCTCGGTGTAGGGTGTTAACTTTTGATACTCATATTCTGCTTTTTCATTTTGTTCTGACGATGATTTCGACTCTTTACTTTTATTTTTAGCCTTCAACCACCATCCATATATCTTTTTACACCATGATTTATGCTTAACGTCAGACATATTGAATTATTTATACAGTTATACATTAATTTACATTTAAACAATTTAATACTGAAAATCAATATACTAAAAGATTATTTTTTACATACAATCTATTTTGACAAAGAATCAATTCCGATATATCTCCAGATAAACTACGAAATTTTAAATTTAATATATATATCAGCTATCGATTCTAATTCGAAAATTACTAAAAAGTAATTATGTCAAACTGCACAAATAGATTCAATTTCATAGACACAAGTTTCTTGCACGGAATACTTCAACATTATTTCCGTCTTAATATCCCTAAAATAGCTGATAGTTATACCGGTTAATAACCGTATCTATTCTAATTCAATACTATAAACTGACTTTCATCCACCCAGTATTCTCAATGTTTCAATTATCCGTATACTAATTATCATTATTCAGAGGATGATCGAACAACCATGAATTAATTAGAGCTAATGGTTCTCTAATAAGAGAAATGTAGTTCCTGTAATTTCTGAAACTTAAAGGTGCAGATAAGCCGGATACATCTTTTACTCCTGATCTTTTAGCCAGCATAATAGAACGCAATAAGTGAAAATCATTGGTAACTACCACGGTTTTACCTAACGGTAACACTTTATTCGCATAAACAAACTGCTGAGCAGTACGTGTTGATTTATCTTCAAGATAAACCCTTGAGGCATCAATCCCGTTATCAATTAAATAACCTGCCATAACACTTGCTTCTGTTGCCGGCTCCCCTTCTCCTTGTCCTCCGCAAACAACAACTTTGGTATTAGGGTTATTTTTCAAATAAACCAGAGCTTTATCTAAACGCCCTTTTAAAACAGGATGAGGTACTGCAGGATTACCCATTACCTGAGCACCTAAGATAACCATAGTATCAGCATTGTCTGCTGCTTTTTGCCGGGCATAGAGATGAATAATGACATTACAGATAATAAAATAAGCTAAAACAATTATTACAAACCACTGAACCAATTTATAAATATTCATAATGCTCTTATTCATAACTATCCGTAAAATAATTGTTAATCAGTTCTATAAATTGAAAACAAAAAAAACAATAACGTAAAATATTCCAGGAACTATAGCAACTAATTAGCATTTTATCACTTAATAATTTTACAATAAATATCAAAACATAATTTCTGTCTCCTGCTATTAATTAATAATCTCTGATAAAACTGTCATGATTATTCAAGAGACAGCTTTTGCTTTAACTGCGCTGTGCAATCTCTGGCCATCTGTTTATACTCATTAGCTTTAGCTTTTGAAATAGTTTATCTGTAAGTTATTCAAATATAGTAGCTATGGTTCTATTGTTGAAATTATTAAGAGAGAATTACATGCACAATCAACCGGGCTTGGAGAAGCATATGCACGTATCGGAACAAGATAAAGTGGCATTTAGAACAGTGGCAATAGCAGTGATAGCAAAATTAGCAACATGGCCGAAACAACTGTAATTACCCGCCAGATAGATTTAAATGAATACAAAGGAAAAACATATTTCGTAGTATGAGCCTATTATCGCTAGATTATCAATCAGCAATTAGAAGTTTGAATTGGGATAGCAAAAATAATATACTGAATGGATGTATTTTAAAGAATCAGGTAATCCACCAGTAGAGTTTGATGGGAGTTACCTAGATTTTGTCTTTTTTTAGAAACTAAAGTGCGTTATGATCATTTATTTGCATAAATTAATTTAATACTGGAATTGTTACCATGGACTATTAAAAATTATCAAAAAATAATGTTGTAAGAAAAAAAGCAAGATAAATTATGTAGACAAAATTACCTTGCTCAATACTGTTGGTTGTGGGTTACTAAAAAGGGATACCGTTATTTTCTAATAATAAAGAAAATTACCCTAATTTATACACAATTTATATCCGACTATTAAAATTAAAATAACATAGATCATTAATTATGAAAAAAATTTAATTTTTGATATCTTTTTTTACCCTAAAAAGTATTTATCGCTTATAACATGTATAGAGCATGTTAATAACATTTTAAAAATCCAATACCAATATCTATACAGAGAACAAGATTGGTATTTATGTAGCTCATCGAAAAAAAAATCATCGATTCATAAGGTGTTTGACAAAGATGGTATTACAGAAATTGGTTTAAAAAAATTAACACAAGAATATCATAAAGACAAAAGACATTTTTGCTTAGCTATCTGGGATAAAAAAACAGAGGGGGCCGCATTAGTGTATAGTATATATGAACAAACTTGTGGACAACCATTTAAGGTTAAGATCAGGTTGGATTATGATATTCTTTTATCAGAAATAGATTTAAATAATATTCAAAAATTTTGTCTTGCTTTATCTGAGCAATTTGATGGCGCATATATTATGGTAAATAATAATTATACACCTGAGAAAAAAGTTTTTCCAGATAGGCTTTCGGCTGCATGGATGATTTACTTACCTAAAGTTCAGTTATCCCATAATATGGTTCCACAGGCGTTTGATGTGATTAGCCCCACAGATCATGAAGGACATGGAGCTGGATCGTTGGTTGTTACTCTACCACACTTTTTTGATGAGAAAAATACAGATGATATTAAAGCGGTAAATCGTGTCGATACTAAGTTACATGAATTAGGTTTATTACCCCTTTATGCAGATATATAAAGATAAAGGGATAATGAATTTCATGAAAGATTAAAATTCTTAGTTCATTTCTTTGTAACAAATGTGGTAAATATTGTCAGAAAATTGGAAATAGTCTCAAAAAAAATTTTCTGATCGTGGTGATTCAACGTACATACATTTTGTGAAGTGACAAAATTATGCAATATCTATAAAAATTGTTCTATAAGTAATCATGTTGAAGACTGTTATCATCGTTAGGGAAAATTTGCAAAAAATAAATTTGATAATATGCAAATAACTATAATTTTTACATGAGTTGTATATTGATCTAGAATTAAAATTTACTTTCGGTAAAGAATTTTATTTAATATTAAATTAATATTTTTTATATGCTAATGATAAAATTTAAAATACGGGTGCCGGCTAAATATGTCTGTGTCTCATACTGATAAATTCAGCATATTTGCAGCTGTCGGCCGGCTCTTTGTACATTAAATTTAATTAATTCTGATTTTTTTCTGCAATTCCTCTACGCAATCTCTGGCTGCCTGTTTAAGCTTACCTGCCTGCGGGTCAATGAATCTCTGGTTAACAAATCGCTCATACTCTTTCAGATTACCAATCAGGAATTTATCCTGAAAAATTTTATATTCACCATTCAAATAAGCTGCAAAGATAGTTTTTCTTTTAGCTGTACAATTTTTCCGGTAAGCAATATTTTTAATCTTTTTTAGATCAAGACTTAACCATTTAAGCTCCAGATTTTCCGGCATATATCTGATTTGAGTTTTTTTCAGGTTGATGCCTTCTTCAAGTTTCAGATTATCGGGTAATTTTTTAATTTTGGTATTATTTAACAACAGTTTTTTACCGACCTGCAAATTTTGGGGTAACTTGTTAATTCGGCTATAGCTTAACTCCAGGCAATCCTGAACATAAAGCGTATCCGGTAAGTGAGCAATTTTAGTTACATTTATAAATAAATTTTTTATCTGAGTAAAATTTTCAGGTAGTTTTTTTACCTTAGTGCGAGTTAAATTTAACCCATTAACCACATTAAAATGGTTGGGAATTTTTTTAATTTTGGTACCCCACACGTTTAACTCACCTCTCACAGAAAGACTTTTAGGTAATTTTTTAATCAATGTATAATCAACAGATAATTGACCACCAACACGCAGATTTTCAGGCAATTTTTTAATTGTCGCCTCAGACAAACTGAGATTTCCGTTTATACGCATATTATTTGGTAATTTTTTGATTTCGCAGTTATTCAGATACAGATTAGATTTTATTTTTAAATTCTCTGGTATTTTCTTAATTTTATTATTACTCAGATCCAGGCTAGAGCAAGTACCTTTAAAATTTTTAAGTAATTTATTGATTTTATTTGATTTTAATATCAAACAGCCTTTTACTTTTAAATTTTTTGGCAATTTTTTGATTTTTGTTTCTGCTAAATCCAGATCGCCGTTAACTTTAAGATTTTTTGGTATTTTTTTAATTTCTGAATACCATAGTTTCAAATTATCTTTTACCTGAATATCCATTGGTAATTTCCTAATTTTTAGATGACTTAGATTTAAACTACCTTCCACTCTCAGGTTTTCAGGTAACTTGATAATATGAGTACTATTTACATTAAGATCGCCGGTTATATGCAGATTAGCGGGCAAGGTACTGATAGCGCAACTTCCCAAATTAAGACTACCTTTTATATTAAACCTTTCCGGTAATCTGGTAATTCTGGTTGAAGAGACATCTAAATCCCCGGCAACAGTCAAATTTTCTGGCAACTTCACTATATAAGTATTCTGTAAATATAAATTGCCGTCTATCATTAAATTGTCTGGTAGCGACTGAATATAACTAAAGGATAAATCCAGCTCACCGCCTATAATGAGCTTTTCCGGTAATGTAATTATTTTGGTATAAGAGGCATTCAGTTGTCCATGAACCACCAGATTGTCCGGTAATATACTGATTTCTGTACCGGATAGATTCAGATCCCCATAGACAATCAGATTATCCGGTAAATTTCTGATTTTTGTTTCAGAAATATCCAGATTGCCTTTAATAATTAAATTATCAGGTAGTGATTTAAGGCGAGTTTTATAAAAGCACAGATTATTCAGTACCCGAATAATGTCATTTTCAACTGTATATTTAATATTTTTTTGGTTTAATATTTCGATAAATTTTTTCATTGATTTAGTATGTAAGCATACGGGTAAAAATTAAGGGAAATAACTGCGCTGCATACATTTCCAGAAGGCTGGTATTAATATCATGCAGTTTCAGTATATATTTTCGATATAAATATCTATTTATAATTAAAAAGTTACAAAGCTGAATAAGTACTTTGACTTTATCCGGTCTGGTTTTATTGTCACCCAGTATTCAATATATTAAATTTTATTAGTGCTGAGTTTTCTCTGCAATTGCTCTACGCAATCCTTGGCTGCCTGTTTAAGCTTACCAGCCTGCGGATCAATAAATCTCTGGTTAACAAATTGCTCATACTCTTGCAGGTTACCAACCAGGTATTCATTCTGAAAAATTTTATATTCGCCATTCAAATAAGCTGCAAAGATAGTTTTTCTTTTAGCTGTACAATTTTTCCGGTAAGCAATATTTTTAATCTTTTTAAGATCAAGGCTTAACCATTTGAGCTCCAGATTTTCGGGCAAATATCTGATTGAAGTTTTTTTCAGGTTTATACCATGATTAAGTTTCAGGTTATTCGGTAGCTTTTTAATCCGGGTATTACTTAACAGCAATGTATTACCAACCTGTAATTTTTTAGGTATTTTTTTAATTCGGCTATTTCTCAGATCCAGATAATCCTCAACATTGAGCTTATCTGGCAAACGGTTAATTTTAGTTTCCTCTATTGCCAGTTTTTTTATCTCGGTAAGATTCTGAGGTAATTTTTTTACTTTAGTCGAAGTTAAATCCAGCCCATTGACTACATTAACATGACTGGGAATTTTTTTAACTCGGCAACCCCATAAATACAGCTCACCTCCTACTGAAAGTTTTTTAGGTAGTTTTTTAATCGGTGCCAGCAAAAGAGATAAATCGCCACCAACATGCAGATTTTCGGGCAATTTTTTAATTTTTGCGTCATTCAGATTCAAATTTCCATTTATATTCATTTTTTTGGGGAATTTTTTGATTTTACAATCATTCAAATACAGATTGGATTGGATTTTTAAATTCTCTGGTATTTTCTTGATTTTATTACAGCACAAATCCAGACTAGTGCATGTTGCCCTAAAATTTTTAAGTAATTGATTGATTATTGTTTTGCGTCCTCCCAATGCTAAACAACCATTTACAACTAAATTATCCGGTAACTTTTTAATTTTTGTTCCTGACAAACCCAGATTACCGTTCACCGTCAGATTATCCGGTAATTTTCTGATTTCTGTAAAACTTAAGTCCAGATTAGCTTTAACCTGAATATCCTTTGGTAATTTCTTAATTTTGGAAGATCCCAGAATCAGACTACCATCTACTTTCAGATTTTCAGGTAACTTTGTGATAGGGGTATAACCCAAATCAAGATCGCCGGTTATATGCAGATTAGCAGGCAGAGTATTGATACCGCTTTTTTCCAGACAAAGACTGCCTTTTATCGTAAATTTTTCCGGTAATCGGGTTATTCTGGTTGAAGAGGCATCCAGATCCCCGGTAATAACTAAATTTTCCGGTAATTCCAGTATACAACTATTCTGTAAATATAAATTACCGTTTATTGTCAGATTTTCTGGAAGCAACTGAATATTGCTAGAGGATAAATTCAGCGCACCACCAACAATTAGCGTTTCCGGTAAAACTTGTATTGCGGTACGAGAGGCGTTAAGTTTGCCCTGAACCACCAGATTTTCCGGTAACACTCTGATTTGTGTACCGGATATATTCAGATCCCCGCGAAAAATCATATTTTCCGGCAGTTTACTGATTTTAGTATGGGAGATATCCAAATTACCGCAGACAATCAGATTATCCGGTAACTGGCTGATTTTTGTTTGGGAGATATCCAGATCACCTTCAATAATTAAATTATCCGGCAGTGATTTAAGTGGATTTTGATAAAAGCACAGATTATCCGCTATGCGGATAATCTCATTTTCAACTGTATAGTTAATATCTTTTTGGTTTAATATTTCGATAAAATTTTTCATTGATTTAGTATGTTAATCATACTGGCAAGGTTTATTAACCATAACTTAACTGTAAATATTCAGATTCAATCTACTTAGAGAAGCATTAACTGATAAATAATTGAAATTATCATTACATACAGTTTCAGTATACATTGTTTTAATGATTTTTTCAGCACATATGTTTTTAATAAAAATTAATAAAACGAATACAAATATTCTGACCAGAGCCAGAGCTGTTTTTGTGGTTAAAATAAAAGTAATAAAAAATTAAATAAGACTATATTATAAAATTAATCATCTCCAGTAGGGTAAGTAATTTACTAATATATTAATTTATCAGCCCAATCAAACTGTAACCTGAATCGTAATATTCATTAAATTTTGATGAAATACCCATATATTTACTTTATTTGTATTAATATGCAGCTATATTAGCGTTGTTTCGAGTTTTCTTTATTGATGATTTTTTTGTATTGCTCAAATTCTTGCATTAAATCTTCTTTTGGCATTGTCATCAATCTTTTCATATGATCTATTTCCCTCATACATGCTTGTGCTGAGTCTTGATTTTCAAGTATGAGTTCATCACGAAATTCTTTATCCGAATTTTTATAAAATACAGGAATTTGTCTCAAGCTATAGTCAAAGGATTCTTTTTTTCGCTGCTTTGTTTTTTCAAAGAAGTTCAAATTTTCTTGTGATATATAAGTTTTATTAGAAAATATTGTAAGTTTTTTATTATTTAATTCAGACCTTTTATATGAGTGTAAAATATATCTCCTAGGTTGATTATCTTTTTCAAAAACTATTCGATAATGAAATTCACAACCTTTTTTATCCACATATTTTTGGTCAATATATACCAAATCCCCTTTTTGCTTTACCCAATTTCCATGTCGTCCGTCGTGGTTCCTCTTTGAATGCTTTAAAAGTCGTCCATAAAGTTGTAAAACTTCAAATGTTTTGCCTTTAACATAAGAACCAATTGTTTTATCTTCAATATCAGACCAACTTAATTTTGAGTCAGGAAAAACTATATTTACAAATCCTGGCCCATCATACATGGAGATAGTCATTTCATCAAATAAATCACCTTTTTCTTCATTACTTAATACTTCCTTTTCAATTGGTTTATCATTTGAAAACCAAACGCTGGTATTTAAGACAATATTTCTGACTAAATAGTTTTTTTTGATGAACTTTGGAGGCTCATATTTTGAGCTAAAAAACTCATCGGTTAGTATATCAAGATATAATCGTTCCCAGTAATTATATCTATTTACAGAACCATTCAATTTATTAATATCAATTTTATTTTTAAAAATTGGGAAATATTTATCCGATTCATTTATACCAAAATTATAACCTGACGATAATTGAAAATCTGGATAATGAAGATAAATACCTTCAAGAACATATTCTTGCTTGTTATTTTTAGTAGGTTTAGGAATATCAAAATTTATAATTTGATTATCTTTATTAACTTTTAAATTTGTCGCAAATGCATATTGATTTATTTTGTTATACACAGTAGTCTTATTATCAATTCCCAAAATATCCCTTAATGATAAAAATTGTGGTGCGCTAATTTGTTCCTTTTTTTTGATGATGGAGCCTGTTTTATCAATTATAGGCTCATAATTTGCTATTATTTTAATATTCTTTTTCGGAAATTTTTGTTTAATATCTTCATTTTCTGCATGAGTTAAATAAGGATTATAAAAATCATCAATTTGTAAACTGACATGTAAAGATTCCTTGGCGTCAGAACTATTTATTAACTGGTAGTCAGCTGTACTTACCCTTTTGTAGTGTTTAGCACAAGAACTTAGTAAAAAAGCCAGCAGCAACGAGGTTATTAAAAATATTATTTTTTTCATATACAGTCAACTAATTAAATATTTGATATTATTAAAATAAAAAATATCGGTCTAATAAATTAGAACAAGAACTTAGTAAAAAAATCATCAACAACGAGGTTATTAAAAATATTATTCTTTTCATATACATCTGCATAATTAAATACTCCATATTATTAAGTAGATGACTAAATACAAAATGCTAATTTAATAATCACAAACTGATATTTGGTATTCATAATATTTGCATACTATACTGTTAAACTAGTTTAAATACAACATTGATATAAAAATCGGTCAAATAATATAGACCGATCCTGCTATTTACAAATTGCTTAATTTATCCGAAGTGTATAAATGGTGCCGAATCTGGTTTAAAGCTATCTTTAAATTCATCTAATACAACAGACGCAGGCGGGCTATGATCGGCTTGTACCACAATTTCTGTATATCTTTAAAAGCACTAGTGTTGATTTCGCTAGCTATAATCTAAAAAACTGATTCTGCAGATTTAAATTGAGACAGACATTTTGCCGGTCTTTAATTAAAGGCTGTTTACAATTATAGTTATTTTCACTTTGTGTATCTTTTTCAGAATAATGATGAGCATTAAGAGTTAACCGATAGAAAAATGACTTATCCTTAACTTGCTTATTAACAGCCGCAATATCATGCACAAATATTAAAGTCTCAATCTTCCGATTATGAAGAACATTGTTAAAATCAAAAAAGTTATTTTAGTTTTTAAAATGTATATTATTAAATAATAAATATAAACTTTCAATTTATTAATTAGTTATATATTTATCAGTAGCCGGTTTTCAGCAAATATTCAATCTGATTTTTTATCTGCTATATCTGCATAATGGTTTATCTGGTTTTATTTGCCGCTGTATTTCAAGTCATATTTCTATCAGATTTCTGTTTTATCACTCCTGTCCAGTTCAGTTATTGCCGTTTGAACAGAAATAACTTTTGTCAGAGGTACCGGATATTTTTTGTTGTGCTACCTCATCTGTGCAGCTCAGTACTTTACTGTTGTAAAGATACAGCAGATGCCGGTTTTTTTAGTGTATCTTCTACCCCGCGTCAACTTAACTATGATTATAAACAAGATATACTTATGGATTTCTGGTTGTTTACATACCGGTTATTTGTTGTATTTCGATGAAAAATTATTACGGATAATTTATGGCTATTCTGGTAACAGGTGGTGCCGGCTTTATTGGCTCTCACACGACTGTACAATTACTTAATGCCGGCTACAATGTGATTATTATTGATAATCTGTGTAATGCATCGCCAGTGGTACTCGAGCGTTTAAAACAGATTACCGGTAAAGAGGTAACTTTTTATCAGGGCGATATTCGCGACCGTACGCTGCTGCAACAGGTATTCAAACAGCACAGTATTGAGCATGTGCTGCACTTTGCCGGCTTAAAAGCAGTCGGTGAAAGTGTACGGGAGCCGCTGAAATATTATGATAATAATGTCAGTGGCAGCCTGATTCTGGTTGAAGAAATGGCCAAAGCAGGTATTTTCAATCTGGTTTTCAGTTCCTCAGCTACAGTTTACGGTACACCGGCTTCGGTTCCGATTGATGAAAACGCGGCTACCGGCGGAACCACCAATCCGTACGGAACATCCAAATATATGGTAGAGCGGATGTTAACGGATATACAGGCAGCAGATGCGCGCTGGAGTATGACATTACTGCGTTATTTCAATCCGGTGGGCGCGCATGAATCCGGATTGATTGGTGAAGATCCGAATGGCATTCCGAATAATTTATTACCGTATATCTGTCAGGTAGCTGTTGGCAAGCTGACACAGCTATCGGTATTTGGTAACGATTATCCTACTGCCGATGGTACTGGTGTCCGTGATTATATTCATGTAATGGATCTGGCTGACGGCCACTTAAATGCCATGCGCATTACCAATAATCAGCCCGGTGTACATATTTATAATTTGGGTACAGGGCAGGGTTATTCGGTATTGGAAATCATACATGCGTTTGAACAGGCCAGCGGCAAAAAAATTCCTTATCAGATTGTCCCGCGCCGGGCAGGAGATATTGCTGTGTGCTATGCCAATCCTGAACGCGCAGCCGAACAACTAGGTTGGACAGCTCAGCGCAGTTTGACCAATATGATGGCTGATGCATGGCACTGGCAACAGCTCAATCCACAGGGCTACAACAGCCACAATGAAATCTAATATCAGCTTATTATAAACACTTAACCCACTGATATTTCAGTGGGTTAAGTGTTTTCGGTTTTTGAGTTTTGATGCAAAAATTTAACGCTAATCGTTACGCCGCTCCTGAAAGTAGATTTAGATAAAAGATGTTTGAGGTCATTACCGGTTAACTATCTCTAACTAACTGGTGAGTCACATTATAATATAATGAGAATTATTATCAATAACAATTTGGTAATTTTTACAATTTGTTTTTCCGGTCTCTATTCCAACACAAGATCTGCGTATAATAAGTATTCCTGCATTCGCCCGGACAAAGCTTGTTTTCGGTATAATTGCCCACAATTTGCTTTTCTGATTAAACCTTTCTCTGTCTGTGTTTTTGTCACAACTTAATTTTTGACAGCTCATGCCTATCTCTACTCAAACCGCGCAACTTGTTCACCAACAGCTACTGGCCGACAACGAACTGGCTGTAGCTGATTTTACCCGTGCACTCTCGCTAATGGGAGCACACCATATTGATTATGCTGATATTTACTGCCAGCGCAGTACCTATGAAAGCTGGCATCTGGAAGAAGGCATGGTCAAATCAGGCAGTTTTCAGATTGAGCAGGGCGTCGGTGTTCGTGCGGTAAGTGGTGAAAAAACTGCATTTGCTTACGCCGACAATCTGAATGTGCAGGCATTAACAGATGCAGCACAGGCTGTACGGGCAATTGGTCAGGCCGGTCAGCAGCGCTCAGTGGGACTAACTTCTCTGCCGTCAGTCAAACCGCTGTATGCAATGGCTAATCCGATGCTCAGTCTGGATGCCGGAGAGAAAGTAGCCTTATTACAGCGTGTGGAGACACTGGCAAAAGCTGCTGATCCGCGTATTGTGCAGGTAATGGCCGGGCTGGTATGCGAGCATGAACTGATTTATCTGGCGCGACTGGACGGCCGGATACACACTGATATCCGCCCGCTTGTCCGTTTATCTGTTACTGTGATTGCCAAACAGGGGGAAAGGCGCGAGCAGGGCAGCAGTGGCGGTGGCGGCCGCTTTGATCTGGGTTATTTTGATGAAGCCATGCTGAAATCATATATAGATACAGCCGTTGCTCAGGCACTGACCAATCTGGAAGCCCGTCCGGCACCTGCTGGTCAAATGACGGTAGTACTGGGCAGTGGATGGCCGGGTGTATTGTTACATGAAGCGGTAGGTCATGGTCTGGAAGGTGATTTTAACCGCAAAGAAACCAGTGCGTTTGCCGGCCGTCTGGGTGAACGCGTAGCGGCTAAAGGTGTGACTGTTGTTGATCAGGGTAATATTGCCGAACGCCGTGGTTCGCTGAATATTGATGATGAGGGCAATACTACACAGCGTACGGTACTGATTGAAGATGGTATTTTATGCGGCTATTTGCAGGATGAAACCAATGCACGTTTAATGGGTGTCCCCGTGACCGGTAATGGCCGGCGTGAAAATTACGCCTCAGCACCGATGCCGCGCATGACCAATACTTATATGGAAAACGGCCAGCTTAATCCGGAAGAGATTATTGCTTCGGTCGATAAGGGCTTGTATGCAGTTAATTTTGGCGGCGGACAGGTAGATATTACCAGTGGTAAATTTGTATTCAGTGCTTCGGAAGCCTGGTGGGTTGAAAACGGTAAGCTGCAATATCCAGTAAAAGGAGCCACCATTATTGGCAGCGGTCCGGAAGTGTTAAAACACGTTAGTATGATAGGCAATAACAGTAGTCTGGACAGTGGTGTAGGTATCTGCGGTAAAGACGGGCAAAGCGTGCCGGTAGGTGTGGGACAGCCCACGCTGCGTATTGATGCTGGTCTGACTGTGGGCGGCAGCCAGACATAATTCATCTGAACAGCAAACACCATAACGGAGACAAATTACTGTGTCCGTTATGGTGTTTATTTATGCGGATTATATATTTATTTATCGTAAATTACATCTGAATTTCCCGATATTAATATGCATATTCTCTTTGCACTTATTGAAATTAAATCTGCTTTTTTCAGGTATCAGTTATTGATTACAATGATCCGCCAGTGCTGCGCAGCAAATAACTGGAAAACAGCAATCCGGTAGGTATCAGATTTATATTATTGTGATACTAATATCAATGCTGATCTGCAGTATCAGACAATTTATTCAGCAATAATTACTGCCGGATATTCCTGACACAATAAACTATTAATAAAATTTTTATCTGAATACTGTTCCTTTACCAGGTAAACTGAATAAATTTATTATTTCAAAGCAATCATATAAAATGAACAAGAAAACTGATAGCCTATAACCATACTACTCAGCATTACAATTTATTACACACTTCATAATATCAATCCGAATCATGCTATCAGGCGAAATTGTTTCAGCTATAGAAAAAATTATGTAGAAAAATAATATTTATTTATCTGAATATAGTAGTAATATCAGTTAATTATTCTGATAAATCATTTTATTTTTAATTTTTCTATCCTCAATTATTCAGAAAGTACTCAATATGTCTTTTATCTTAAAAAACAAATCCAGACTTAGCCTGAGAAAATTCCTGATAATCAGTTTTTTCTTAAGTTTCAATATGAATTTTGCCATGGCACAGGATGTTTCAGTTGATAGTGCACAACAGGCACGGATACGTATCTTCGGGCAGAATGGCAAACCGACTAATATGAAATACAGTTTTCAGGGACATGAGGTAAAAGAATCAACCGGTGGTTCCTTAGGAGGGGCATTCGCTTCATCATTAGGCCTGACTCGTAATAGCACCATTGGTATACCGGCAACGGCTACTTTGGATACAATGAAACGACATAATCATAATTTGTCTAAGCTGTACTACCGTGAATTCACTATTCCCGCTAATGTACCGATTACCATATCCAATGCCATTATTGGTCTGACCAATGTTAATAATACTCATAACGATGGCAAAATCATTTCCTATCAGCCCTCCTGCCAGAGTAACAAACTTACTTTTGTAGCCGAACCGGGTAAAGATTACGAGGCTATCGCGGCATCTGCATCAGCCCAATGCGGGGTTATTCTGCAAGAAGTGCATCCGGACGGCACAACTACATCACTCATTAAGGGTGATTAAGCGATCTGCTGAAACCATAAACCAGCACTCAGCGTTTCAAAATTATTTTATTTATATATTAATACAATAACCTGTTAATTTTTCCAGTCTTGCTAGCGTATTGTCTGAGGCTAAAAAATTCTATTTTACTGACATATCACAAAATTTATTCAATAAAATTACATTTTATATTAAAACCAATATACCTTGAGATATATTTTTCTTATTATCAGATTATCCATGAAGCGGATTTCAAATTTCCGGTTGAGAAAACTGGTATGTTTAGTGGTAATACATTCTGATAAATTGTAAAAAAAGCAGATCAAGGAGACAAAGGAAAATATTGATAACATAAAAAATAATCAATAATAAGACTGAGATTTATGCTAAATGATATACAGACTTTGAGAAAATAAATAAAGCAAAATATTCTATTTCTTTCTTAGGGATTACAATGAAATTTAAACTAGTACTGTTTATATTATTAGGTTTAGTTTTTACCCTGCAAAATGTTTATGCTTATTCTGATGAAGATTTAGATACTATTCCGGAAGAATATCGATTTCCCAAATATAATAACATTATTCATCCGCCAATTAATATTGAATATAAAGGCCATAAAGGAACGGCGATGTTTCTGAGTAATATCTTTGAAGATGGAAGGCGTAATTTAGAGGTATATTTTTTAACAAATAATAATAGAGAATTAAATAAAGCATACGAACTTTATACATATCAATATGGTGATGAAGAACTAGTAAGTGCTTTTGAATATGCTAATAAAAAACAGGCGACAAATACATTTACATTTTACTTAAAGATACTATAGAGCCAAATATAACGTACAGTTATAGCTTTATTGAATTACCTTTATTTATAGAAGATGATGGTATTTTAAGGGCGTTATTTTTTTAGGGGACAATTGAGCTATATCAAATATTATTTGTGTCGATGATTTTGAAACCGATAGACGCTGTGAATTTTCAACGAAAGAGGGATTGATAAAATATCTTAAAAAATCATGGCATTAATTTGCATACCCTGACGACATTTCTGGCATAATGTAATATATTATTACTCAATACATTTCTAATATCACTATATATTGACATATCGACAAATCAGATTTTAAAAATCATTGTCAGAATGAAATATGATTAAATAAAGATTTATTGTGAAATAGAGTTGTTCAGGTTGATTTAACTGAAAAGGCCAAGTTACAGACTTATATTTATGAGTGCCTTTAAAACTCAAGCAAAAAAGTTTATTTGAGAATTAATATCTGTTATTTTTCTGTTCTGGCATTTATCTGCTTACTTCATACAAAAAAGCGGTTGTATTTGCCGGAATTATTTGTCCAGAAATACAACCACTTGATTAAGCACTGTAGCTTAGTTAGATTCTTCTGCTGCCTGTAAATCGCTATATGGAGCAGCTTTTGTATCAGAATTTGTAGCAGCGCAGGCAGTCAGTAACAGGGCAGCTAATACTGCACCGATTCCTAATAACTTTTTCATTATGTGTGTCCTTTGAGGTTGGTTTGAAAAACTATTTCAATAATCTAGCTTAACTTTTCCAAGATAACAATTGATCCATGCGAATTTTGCATTTTACAACTGATAAAATATCCTTTTTACGACACTAATTTATCCCAATACCGCTACCATTCCGGGCTATATCTATACCAGATTAACTGGTATGAAGTCTAACGGCTGGTACTGGTATGTGACGTTTCCACACCGGTGTTGATCTCTCCGTACACCTGGGTTTGCCCTTTCCCTTTACCTGTGCCATCGCCAGCACAGCCTGTCAACGCCAGCAGGCTGCATAATAAACTTAAAGACAAGAATTTTTTCATTATATAGTCCTTTAATTAGAGGGTTAACTTAATAACTCTTCATGAGTCTAACATAATGCGATGCTGAATATAATAGAAATTCACGTTCTTTTTCCGTTAACGGGCGGATTTGCTGTACCGGAGAACCCAGATACAGATAACCGCTCGCCAGACGTTTGCGCGGGGGCACCAGACTGCCGGCACCTATCATCACATCATCCTCAATAATCGCATCATCCAGAACAATCGAATTAATCCCCACCAGCACCCGGTTACCAATCGTACAGCCATGCAGATTGACATGATGACCTATAGTAACATCCTCACCAATCACCAATGGTGAGCCATCCGGTTTGGCTGCTGTTTTGTGGCTGACATGCAGCATACAGTGATCCTGAATATTGCTTCTGGCACCAATACGCATACTGTTCACATCTGCGCGAATCACCGCAAACGGCCACACAGATACTTCTTCCTGCAAAATTACATCCCCGATAACCACAGCCATATCATCTATATAACAACTATCGGCAATTTGTGGTTGCGTATCTAAATAAGAACGAATATTGTTTTTCATGTTTTTGACCTTATCCTGTTACATTATGCAATATTATTTATAGCAGAAGATAAGTATAAGCTCCTGCTCTTTCCACCCGATTTACCTGAAAAACCGCAAATTTACAGGTATTTTTCTCTTGAGAATACTATGTCTGAAAATGTTTTGTTGAATCTGGATAGTGAGCCCCGTTTCGATGCCATTAAGGCTGCAGATATTGAGCCGGCAATGACCGAAGCCATGCAGCAGGCTGCTGCCGCTATCACCGCCTTGAAAGCTGAATCTGATGCCAGCTGGAATAACACCGTAGAAGCTTTAACCAGTATTACTGAACGTGTCGGTCGTATCTGGAGTGTTGTTGCCCATCTAAACAGCGTGGCAGATACACCTGAATTACGCGCGGCCTATAATGCACTGATGCCTAAAGTAAGCGAATTCTTTACTGCGATCAGTCAGGATATTGCCTTATATGAGCGCTTTAAATGCATCAAAGCCAGTGCAGAATATGCACAGCTGAGCCCGGCACAGCAAACCAAACTGAACCATGATTTAAGAGATTTTGTTCTCAGCGGTGCAGAGCTGCCGGAACAGGAACAGGCGGAGTTTGCAGCCTTACAGGCAGAAGGTGCGCAGCTTTCCGCAGCCTTTAGTCAGAATGTTCTGGACGCCACTGATGCATTTGCATTGTATTTTGCTAATGGCGCAGAACTGGCTGGTCAGGAAAACACATCCGGTCAGACCAGCACAGATGCCGACTTTGCACGGGATAGCGAAGTCAGCGGATTAACCGAAGAAGCACTGGCCATGTTTGCCGCTGCGGCACAGGCAGAAGGTAAAGCCGGCTATAAAATCGGGCTGCAAATGCCGCATTATCTGGCGGTAATGCAATATGCCCACAATCGCGAACTGCGCCGGCAGCTGTATCATGCCTATTCAACCCGGGCCAGTGAGCTTGGCGAGGCTAAATGGGATAATACCGCCAATATCAACCGGATTCTGCAGATTGCCGCACGTGAAGCTCAGTTACTGGGTTTCCAAAACTATGCAGAATTATCGCTGGCAACTAAAATGGCTGATACACCCCAACAGGTGATGACTTTTCTTCAGGATCTGGCGAGCAGGGCCAAACCTTTTGCTGAAAAAGATCTGGCTGAAGTTAAAACATACGCACGAGAACATCTCGGTCTGGATGATTTACAGCCATGGGATATGACCTATGCCAGCGAAAAGCTGCGTCAGGCTAAATATGCATTCAGCCAGACTGAAGTAAAAAAATATTTTCCGGCTGATCGCGTTCTCTCGGGTCTGTTTGCCCAGATTGATAAATTGTATGGCGTTCATTTCATCGAAAAACAGGTACCGGTATGGCATCCTGATGTTCGCTATTACGAACTTGAACAGGGCGGGGCCATCATCGGTGGCGTCTACATGGATCTGTATGCACGAGCCGGTAAGCGCGGCGGTGCATGGATGAATGATTACCGCGGCCGCCGTCGTTTTATAACAGGCAATCATGCCGGCCAGCTGCAAACACCTATTGCGTATCTGGTGTGCAATTTCACGCCGCCTGTAGCCGGCAATACCGCACGCCTGAGCCACGAAGAAATCCTGACTCTGTTCCACGAAACTGGTCATGGCCTGCATCATCTGCTGACTCAGGTAGATGAACTGGGAGTTTCCGGTATCAATGGCGTGGAATGGGATGCAGTGGAAATGCCCAGCCAGTTTATGGAAAACTTTGTCTGGGAATATGATGTGCTTGCCGGTATGAGCTGCCATCAGGATACCGGCGCGGTACTGCCTGAAGAACTTTATAAGAAAATGCTGGCTGCAAAAAACTTCCAGAGCGGGCTGTGGATGCTGCGCCAGATGGAGTTTGCTCAGTTTGATATGGAAATCTACAGCCATCCGGATTGTGACTGGCAGCAAACTTTGTTGGAAGTACGCCGCCGGGTAGCGGTGATGCCTCAGCCAGATTTTAACCGCTTTGCTCATTCTTTCAGCCATATCTTTGCCGGTGGTTATTCTGCCGGTTATTACAGCTATAGCTGGGCAGAGGTGCTTTCTGCGGATATTTATGCTGCTTTTGAAGAAGAAGCGGATGCAGCGGCAACAGGCAAACGTTTCTGGCATGAAGTACTTGCTGTCGGCGGCTCGCGGCCGGCTATGGAATCCTTTAAAGCATTCCGCGGCCGTGAACCGCAAATCGATGCACTGTTACGTCACTGCGGCTTTCATGAAGCTGCCTGAGTTTCAGTAAAGAATAAAAAACGCGATGACTACATCGCGTTTTTTATTCTTTACAAACTTTTTTCTGAAAAATATTTATTCTTTTATTATTTTTAGAAAATAAAATTTTATTTTATCTACTAAGCACACCTTCACAATCATATCCGGGAGGAAGATGTTTAAATTCATCTTCACTAGATGGTTTATTTTTATACTGAAACTCCCTTAATTTTTTTACATCTAGATGAGTAGTTAATATACAGACATTATCACCCCCTTTTACATACAGCATAGTCTTATTTTCTGTTCTAGTTGGGCGTAAAACACAAGAACCACCATACTGTGATGTATTAGCTTGAACTGTATAACAATGTAAATCTCTTACTGTTGATTCAAGAATATGTTGATAATAATTGGTATCTTTATTCCAGACACATGCTATTAATAAATCAATTTCTGATTTAAATATAACTCTGTGATTAATATCAGAAAGCTCAAAACAATTATATGTAGCGAATGCTACTCCGCGCCATAATACCTTATGGTAAAAAACCTTTGATGCAGATTTTGGTTTTCCTGCAATAAGACGCACATTTTTGATACAATCTAGCTCAGCTGGGGCATAATGATTTTTAATCCGCGCTGTCATTATGCATGTCTTATACTGATCTGAATTTCTAAAAGGTAAAGTTTCAATTAATAAATTATATGCACGATTATCAAGAACCCAATGCTCCAAACCAAAAATTAAACCAATCTGATGTCTTCTAGAAAAAGAAACCATAAAAGGAAGCCAACTAACGGGAATTGAAACTTCTGGCAAAATAAGAATATCTGCTTTTTCCTTTAAGGCAGAATTTAACAAAAAATACAATTTTTCTTGTCTATCAAAAGATAAATTTGGCGTTTTATCCTTACGAATAGCTGAATATATATCAGACTGATCAATGTTTATATTAGCAATTGCTATACAAATTTTATCACTTTTATTATAATTATCACTAATAGTTAACTTGTATTTTTTAATATTATTTATATCACCATCTTCCTCCATTTTGATATTTTTAGATGGTATTGGTATATGTAAATTTTTTGACTCAGAGGAAAGTTCATCAGTTATCCATTTATACATCTGATTTTCATCTTCAAATATTATTTTTTTTAAATTAAATAATTGCCATTCATCAAAATGGATAAATCGTGGTGAATATTCAACTTTATATGAATTGATATTTTGCTTATTTAAATTTTCAAATGAGATTAAATAATTTTTTTCGTCGGTCAAATCATCTTGACAATCTGTATAATTTAATAATGGCCATGCAACTAGATGATGACGAACTAAATTTGCCTTACGAAACTGGTGAGCATATTCGCTAATTACTAAATCTGGATATTGATTCATATTATCTATTTTTTTTAAACCAGCCGTAATTCCTAAAGATAGTTTATTAAACTTTCTCATACTATCTTTAATTTTTTCTTCAATTTGTTTTGCTAGAGAAGTATCGTTATTAAATTTAATTTTAGAAATTTCTTTATTAATATAATTATAGAAAAATTCCGTAAAAGAATCTTTTTTTATTATAATAGCATATTGAAATATTTTTTCCCATAATCTAAAAAACTGAAGTGCATTTTTTCCTTTAAAAAAAAGCTTAATTTGATTTAAAATTTTATTTCCATCATCTATTTTGCATAGACGATGTGCCATTATATGACTTGCTAAATACTTAGCCAATTCAGTATCGTTTTCGGCTATTCCCACTATACTTCGAAGTTTATTGGTAGACCCATTATAAAGTACATCATAAGCAAATTGCTCAAGCTCTTTATTAATATGTTCACTAGGTAAAAATTTAAATGCACTACTTCGTTCATCTAGCTCTTTTTTAAATATTTCAAGACCAGCCCGACTATAATCTTTATCATAAAATTGTAATATTAATTTATCTTTTTGTATTGGTAATTCATTTTCTTCTATTCTAATTGAGTAATCACCCTTTTCCGTTTTACATAGAATTTCTTTAAAATATTTATCTATAAATGTATTAATTGGATTAGTGGAAGAACCCAAATTTATATTTTTTATGACAATCAGTATATCATCTACGTATCTACCATAATATACTGGATTTACCGTTTCACTAATAGCCTGATCAAAATCAGATAAATACCAATTACCTATGATAGCAGAGGATGCAAGACCAATTGGTAATCCTTTTTTGTCCTCACAATCCAAATGAGTTTGTCTAAGAAAAGGTTTAGTCTGTTCGTAATATTTATTATATATTTTTTCCAGCAAAAAATTAAGTGTTTTTGCTAAATTTAATAGTTTTTTATCTTCTTCATAAAATAATTCAATTATACTATTTATTTTGTTAAAATCTAAATTAATATGATAAAAATATGATGTTAAATCTAATGAAAGTATCGCCACATTTTCCTTTTTTTCGGATATTTCTGTAGCAGTTTGTACAGCCTGATCACGCCATTTAGTATATTTTTTTATGTATGGTATAAACAGATTTTTTTCCGAATATATATTAAATATATTTCTATATTGTAATGCTGATGCAGACATTCGATTTCCATAATTATCCTTACTAATCATAGACTCAAGTACTGGTCCAACATAAAGGCACCATAACGTATCAATAATATGTAACGCCACCGGAGCTTTTATAAAATAATTAATTTTAGATACTTTATATGATTCTTTTTCTCTTACATTACAGATAAACAAACCTTTCTCTTTTTCTTCACTATTTTCATTTGATGAAAAAGATTCTATTTGTTTAGGTAATATATAAAAATCTATTTGATTCAACCATGTTTGAAATCGATTACATTCATTTAAATTATCAAAATTTGCACAAGTCACAATTTCTTCAGCAATTTCTTCAAATTTGCTTTCTAATTTATCGTTAGTACAATTTGTACTTTCAAATTCTGCAATATTTTGTTTTAGAAATAAATTTAAATTGTCATAATAAATATAATTTTTCAAATATAAAAAGGCTTGTTTAACATTATTTTTATTTAATTTCATTTATAAAATCCTAAGGAAATTACAAGTATCAAATCGTTTAAATGCTAAATTTTAACTGTGTCCATCATTTACACTTTCAAAATTTAAATTAAAAATAAATCACCAAATTCCCCAGAAATAAATAAACCTAATATTAATTCATTGTTAAATTTAACTTAGATTTAACAATAAAATGCTGAATATAAAAAGCTGGCTTTTTATATTCAGCATTTTATTATTCATCCTCAATTAATGCATCTACAAATGCTCGGGCATCAAACGGGCGTAAATCATCAATACCTTCACCCACGCCGATAAAACGTACCGGAACCGGTCGCTTGGCTGCCAGCGCCGCGAGAATACCGCCTTTGGCAGAACCATCCAGTTTGGAAACAATCAGACCGGTTAATCCTAGCGCATCATCAAAGGCTACAACTTGATTAATGGCATTCTGACCCACATTGGCATCCAGTACCAGCATGACTTCATGCGGAGCATCAGGCAAGGATTTTTGCAGGACGCGTTTTACTTTTTTGATTTCTTCCATCAAATGCAGCTGAGTAGGCAGGCGACCGGCAGTGTCTGCCAGTACCACATCAATACCGCGTGCTTTGGCCGCCTCCAGAGCATCATAACAGACTGCTGCTGAGTCGCCGGAAGCCTGAGCAATCACGGTAACATTATTGCGCTCACCCCATTGCTGCAATTGTTCGCGGGCTGCTGCACGAAAGGTATCACCGGCAGCCAGCAGCACGCTTTTACCCTGACTTTGAAAATATTTTGCCAGTTTACCGATACTGGTAGTTTTACCGGCACCGTTCACACCTGCCATCATAATCACAAAGGGCTTTTTATCATCCGGTAAAATCAGTGGCTGATCCAGCGGCAACAGTAATTCATACAAAGCTTCTTTCAGAGCACTGCGCAGCTCATCTCCGTTTTTCAGCCCTTTCAGGGTAACCCGCTGACGCACCTGTGCCAGCAGTTTTTCTGTGGCTTCAATTCCCATATCACTGGTCAGCAATACGGTTTCCAGTTCTTCATACAAATCTTCGTCGATTTTACCGCCGCCAAATACAGAAGCCAGAGATTTGGCCATTTGATTGCGGGATTTGCTCAGCCCCTGTTTTAGTCGTGCAGCCCAGCTCAGTTTAGCCGGTTTTTCTGTCTGCTCACTCACTGTATCCGGCTCAGCAGCTATCACAACTGTGTTTTCAGTAGCGACAGGTGTCTGAACGGGTGAGGCAGTATCGTCTGTTACAGCAATGGCTGCTGGTTCATCTACTGCTGTGGGTACAATAATATCTTGTTCTGTTTCGGTCTGTGGTTGAACGGAAACGGTGGCTGCCTGCTCAGGTTTTTCTGCAACAGGATCACTGATAGCCGGTTCAAGCTGCGGTATTACTTCAGTCTGAACAGAATCATCAGCTATATTCTGTAATTGTTCTGAGTTTTCCTGCTGGTGAGGGGCCGGTACGGGCTGCTCAGCAACTGGCTCAGTATTTTTTTTTCGTTTAAAAAATCCAAACATGGGCTTTCCTGAATACGATATAAGGCCAAAGCTGAATCACAACCGATCTTTGGCATTGGAATAATTGTGCTATTGTAGCTTACAGAGGTTTATTTGATAATGTGCTGCGATACTATTATTTATTTTATTCAGATAGTTTTGCCTTAAAGTACTTCTGTACAGGCTAAAAATCAGACAGAACAAACTGGGTTGGCTGCGTATTTACAGCTCTGAATTTACACCACCACATAATTATGATTAATAACAACAATAGCCTGAGAGTTATTAAAAGTTACTAAATTCAAATATTTACTATATTCTGCATAGGTTTGCTGGGCTGACTGGACAAAAGGTTCATCAATATAATGCGGCAGAGGATAAAAATCGATGCAGTTTAAACCTGTATAATTGTTCAGTTCTGGAGCCAGGCTGCTGTCATCCATTATTTTATTATATTCTATGTCTGCTGCCAGAATAATTGCACCGGCAGATTCGCCAATATAAACGCAGCCTTTAGCAATTCTTTGAGCAAGCAGCCGGTCAAGATTTTTTCTTTTCAGTTCCTGCAATAAATAAAATGTATTACCGCCGGTTATGCAAATAATTTCTGCTGCCGAAAAAGCAGTATGGCACTGGCGGATATCCGCTGTGGCGATATCCAGTAAATCAAGTTTCAATCCAAGCTGTGTTAATACTGATTTACCTTCATCTATATATTTTGTGTAGCCTTCAACATTACCGGCTGTAGGAATAAACAGGACACGCTTGCTATTAATTTTATTGTTCTGCATAAAATCGGCTAGCTTTTGACCGGTTCCAGCAATATAAGATGTTAAAAAAATCGTTTGCATTGTAGTTTCCAGCCTCTCTGTTTTATATAGTCCGGTCACCGAACTTAATTATTTAGTAATTCAGACCATGTTTCCGGTTGTTCCCAGTTTATCCGATATAATTCAGTCTGATGCCGATTATAGGGCTGATCATAAATCCAGTGTTGCCATTGCGGCACCAGACTGCCGCTTATCTGAGGTTTATCATCAATCAGAATATCGCCGCGTACCCAGGTTTTATCTTTGGCCAGAATTATGCGCTGCATCCAGTCTTCACCCAGATGCTGGCACACCCAGTCAAATTTTTCAGATACACAATAGTGATAATCCTGTATAGGCGAGGTACAAATACGCACATCATGGCCGGCCTCCAGCAGGCGCTTAGCTGCTGAAATACCATGCTGCATAGGCGGTAATGAAGCAAAAAAACCTTTACTGCTATAAATTTGCGCCAGTTGCCGGTGAAATTCGGGAGCCATATCATCACGCAGGTAAAAATGTCTGCGTTCTTTCAGAGGCAGCGGTTGCTGATAGGTTTGCTGCCATAGTTGTCTTACTCCCTGCTCAAAGTCGGCCAGAACACCATCCTGATCCAGCAAAATCAATTTAGATGCCATACAAATTCCCGTGGTGGCGTATATGATTATAAAGCAAATTAATTTATAGCATGTTTTTTAAAGCCAGCCGTACACCTTCACTGACATCCGTACCTGCCGGTATATTTTTACAGGCAGTACGGGCTTCTTTATCGGTATAGCCTAAAGCAAGCAATGTATTAATAATATCTTCGTTATTGCCGGCTGTATTCTGTGTAAACAAACCGGTAGCATCATCACTGGCGGCGGCAAGTTTGCCACGCAATTCCAGTACCATGCGTTCGGCGGTTTTTTTACCGATGCCTGGTGCAGCAGTCAGGCGTTTGATATCTTCAGTAGCAATAGCGGCAGCCAGCTCCTCACTGGTCAGTGCGGATAAAATACCCAGAGCACTTTTGGCTCCAATACCGCTTACTTTTACTAATGCACGGAATGTTTCCCGTTCTTCGCGGGAGCCGAAACCAAATAGCAGATGAGCATCTTCACGCACGACCAGCTGAGTATACAGTGCAGTTTCTTCACCTGCGGCCGGTAAAGTATAAAAGGTTTGCATGGAAACCTGAGCTTCATAGCCTACGCCATGAACATCCAGTACCACTACCGGCGGATTTTTTTCCAATATGATTCCGCGTAAACGGCTAATCATGATATTCCCTTCCCAACAGCCAGATATATAAAAGCCCGTGCATCATATCACGGGCTTTTTTCTGAGCTTGAGCAATTTTACAATACAGTCAGCATTGATTTTTTGGCCTCATCGGCACGCTGCTGCTGTTTAAACGGACCCATGCGGACAACATAACTGTTTTGAACTTTCACAAGCTTAGCCTGCTGTTCGCTTCCTGCACTCTGTAAATGACGTGAAGTGGTTTTCAGATATTTCTGAGCCTGCTCCTTACTGTCAAATTTCTGCAGATCCACGTAAATATTACCACTGGTACCTGCCGGTTGCAGACGCTCTCCGGGCAGAATCTGCTCTACCCGTACCTGAGCAGTACCGGCACGTACAAAACCTAACTGCTGTGCGGCAGCATAGGATACATCCATTACCCGGTTAGCATGAAAGGGACCACGATCATTAATACGCACAACCACTGTCTTTCCATTGGACAGGTTGGTTACCCGTGCATAACTGGGGATAGGTAAAGTCGGATGGGCGGCGGTCAGCATCTGGCTGTCAAAGCGCTCACCTGATGAAGTTTTACGGCCATGAAAATTTTTGCCATAGTAGGAAGCTTTACCTACCTGACTGAAACTGGCCACTTTTTGTAGCGGATAATAACGTTTGCCCGCTACTTGATAGCTAAGATTAGCTGTTTTATGCAGATGCTCTGCAGGTACTACTGTAAGATTAGATACTGATTTTTTGGGATGATAAACTGGTGCAGACAAATTACCTGATGGTCCGGCATATGCCGCACTCAATCCAAGTACCATGGCAACACTAATAAATAACAATTTAATTCTGATCAAACCGTATTTCCGTTTCTTTGAGTAAAAGACGCAAAAACCAGACACGCAATTACCATTTGCAGGTAAGCAATACATAGTCCGGTAAAGACTGAATTTCTACTAAGACAGCAAAAAACAGTGGCAGCCACTTTTAAAATGTGGCAGAAGAGGCAGGTGCCTCAATTGGCAAGAACAAACACCGGCTGTGATTAAAACAGCACACTGGCGGGTTCTGAAAATTGCTTACTAACCGGCAAAATCGCCTCGGTTGTAACGCAGTTAACAATTGAATCAGTTATTTAACTGGGCGACACTATGCCAAACAGACTCCAGTCTGTCAAAGATTTTTTCATTCCGGATGTGCGAGTGTCCAGACATAAACCTGCGCAACACCTGATTTCTTAAGGGTCTGAGCCAATTCGAAAATTGTTGCGCCGGTGGTCACAACATCATCTATTAACAACAAGTTACGTTTTTTAACTGCGCTATTAAGGCGAAATACACCGCGTACATTATGCAAACGTGCTGATTTTTTTAAAGTTGATTGCGGTGGCCGGTGACAACGCTCTATCCAGTCTGGTGTCACTATCGGCAAGGTATAGTGCCTGGCAATGATTGCAGCCAGTAACTGGCTCTGATTGAAACCACGCTCAAACAGGCGCCGACGGCTTAGTGGCATAGCCAGTACAGCATCTATTTTTACCTTCTCCAGCCACTGCGGCGGCTGTGCCAGCATCAGTGCTGCCAGCGTATCCAGTAAAGCAAGCTGCCGCTGATGCTTAAATGCACGCAGCATTTGCTGTAATGGTGCGGCATAACGGTAACTGGCATATAAAGTTGTAAAAGGCCATTTTTGGCCGCACTGTTCACACACTCCGGCTGTCAGCCCGCCGGCACGGCAACGCAGACAGATATCAATATCAGAACGCCGCAAAGCAGCC
The DNA here is from genome assembly GCF_013346865.1 of Snodgrassella sp. ESL0323. NCBI lineage: Bacteria > Pseudomonadati > Pseudomonadota > Betaproteobacteria > Neisseriales > Neisseriaceae > Snodgrassella > Snodgrassella sp. ESL0323. The sequence goes on from NZ_JAAEDT010000028.1 coordinate 243,432, forward strand.
ATATCTAGCCGGCATGCCCGGCACAAACCTGAGACATCCGCACAATCGTGGCATAATAAACAGTGCGGTGCGCCGATGCAGGCGTGCCAGAATGAAGTAAGCAATGAAGTTATACTCATGATCACACCTTCACGAACGTTATTGATACATGGCTGGGGCGCTAACCACCATATATTCGACCCTTTACAGGCATATCTGCCAACCCCATGGCAACAAAACTGGTATACCCCAGACCTGCCCGGGCATGGCTGTGCACCGTTTAACGGTAATTTCAGTATAGACAGTATTGCAGACCAGCTGGCCGCACAGCTTACGGCTCCTGCACATCTGCTTGGCTGGTCACTGGGCGGGATGGTGGCACTGACTCTGGCTGCCCGCTATCCGGAGAAAGTAGCCACACTGTGTCTGACTGCCAGTCTGGTCAGATTGCTGGCCGACAGCGATTACCCGCAAGGTCTGAAACGCACCAGCCTCAATATCATGGCCGATAAATTTCGTGAAGATTATCCCAAATACATGCAACAGTTTCTACAATTACAGATGCTGTATGCAGACACTTCAGCACAAACCAGTGTTAACAGCCTGATACCGGCTATCTGTCAGTATGGGCCGCCTGCTGCTCTTAACGCGGCTTTGCGTGCGTTAGAACAGGCTGATTTACGCCCTTTACTCAGTAGCATAAACTGTCCGGTATTACTGGTTTATGGTGATCGCGATGCCATTACTCCGCCACGTATGGGTGAATACATTCATCAGCGGCTACCGCAAAGCGAATGGTGCCTTCTGCCACAGGCTGCACATACACCGTTTTTAAGCCATCCTGATCAATTTGCCCGTGCACTGTGCCAATTTTGGGAGCGACACACATGACAACTCTGCCACACAAGCCAGACTGGTTTCTCCATGCACATCTGGCCGCTACGCTGGATGAACGTCTGTGTATTCTGAAACAACCGCCGGAACAGATTATCCTCGCAGCAGCAGACGGTGATGAAAGTTACCGTTTGCTCAGCATGCGTTATCCACATGCGCATTTTCAGGAGTATGATAGTCGCGAGGCTTATTTACAGGCAGCACAGATTATTCGCAAAGCCAAGCAAAACTGGTGGCAAAAACTCCATAGCAATCTGCCTGCACAAACTGTTTCCAACCGGCTTCCCGGCAACCAGTCTGCTGATATGGTCTGGAGTAACCTTGGTCTGATTCACCAGAATGATCCTGTGGCTGTTATCAAAAACTGGGCCGGAGCTTTAAAACCGGATGGTTTGCTTTTTTTCAGCCACTTTGGTCCGGATACCCTGAAAGAAGTCATGACACTTTGGCGTACAGAGGGTATAGTAGTGAAAACACCGAATCTGATCGATATGCACGATCTTGGGGACATGTTGTTTCAGCACGGTTTTTATGATCCGGTAACAGACATGGATATGCTGACTCTGCAATACACCAATGCAGAGCGCTTTATTGATGACATGCGCACAGCCGGACTATGGCAAAGTCTGCAATTTAACAGTGAAATCGATGCAGTTCGTATTCTGGCTGATGCATGGCAGAGCAATGATATTCAAAATGTTACGCTTGAGCTGGTATACGGACACGGTGTTAAAAAACAGGTACTGCCCGACAATACGGCACCAGTACAATTTTATCCCTCATCTACAACTTAGAATCCGAACATTAATATAATATGAAATTCTCGGCATTATTGCGTAATAACATTCTTATTATTACTACATTCATTACCATCACTGCCTGTAAAAACACCACACCGGTTACTCCTCCTGCTCCGGCAAAACCACGCGCTGTTATCGGGCTGGCGCTTGGAGGCGGAGTTTCTAAAGGCTTTGCACATATAGGGGTAATTAAAGTCTTACAGGAAAACCATATTCCGGTACGGGTTGTTACCGGTACCAGTGCCGGTGCGCTGGTTGGCAGCATGTATGCTTCCGGTATGAGTCCCGACAGGCTGGAGCTTGAGGCTGAAATACTGAATAAAACCGATTTAGTTGATCCGGTACTGTCTACATCTGGCTTTATCAAAGGACAAAAACTGCAGGATTACATCAACAATAAAGTTCGCAATAAACCGATTCAACAGTTTCCTATCCGTTTCGGCGCAGTGGCTACTGAATTCGGTACCGGCCGCATGGCTGTTTTCAACAGTGGTAATGCCGGACAGGCAGTACGCGCATCAGCCAGTATACCCAATGTTTTTCAGCCCACAGTAATCGGCAATAAAAGTTTTGTCGATGGTGGTCTGGTTGCTCCGGTACCGGTCACAGCAGCCAAACAGCTGGGCGCCAATGTAGTTATCGCGGTAGATATATCTGCTAAGCCGGCACGTCTGACCAGTCAGGGATTTTTTTCTTATCTTGACCAGAGCCTGAATATCATGAGCGCATCAGCCCTGAACAGCGAACTGAGCAAAGCTCAGGTCGTAATCCGTCCTCAGGTACAGAAACTGGGTACAGTAGGCGGTTTTGACCAGAAAACTCAGGCTATCCGGCTGGGTGAACAGGCTGCCAGAGCAGCCTTACCGCAAATTCGTGCGGCACTGGCGAAATATCAGGTTAACTAAACCATATAAAACAGCGAACAACCTGTGCAGACTGCCTGTGTGGCAGTCTGCGTTTTTATTCTGGTTAATACTAATTAAAATATTGCAAACCGAATAACTGCTGATTTAATGAATTTTAACCATAGAACAGATTACTGGCTGATGGCAAAAAAAGCTAGCCGAATACTATTTATGAATTAAATATAACTCATAAAAAGCCCGATGATTACGGGCTTTTTAATTTGTTTAATTACCAAATTCAATCAGAATAGCAGAATAATGAAGCCTGTTTATATCTTAGTAACATTCACTTTTTTATTTCCATGAATTTTCAGGTAAATCAATATTTCTTTGAGCTTGCTCCAGTGCCTCTTGTAATTGCCGGATATTTAACGGAACACAATAAGCAGGCTTAGCCCGCTCAAATCGCCAGCTATCAGACAGCAAACCGGCATCAACAAAATCATAACCGACCTGATCCAATATTTTAAATACAGTTTGTTTAGCAGTTAAATCATTGCCTGCCACAGGAATAGCTCTTCTGTTTAATTTATCGTTTGGTCTGGCATCTTTAATAACATCTCTTGCCAGAATCGCATTAAAAACTTTAACCACTTTGGATTTCGAAAAATGCTGAGCAACCAATTCACTGGTTGTAATTTCACGCTTATCTAATTGCAGCCAGTGCCCGTCGCGATCGGGATAATAGTTCATGGTATCTAATATTATTTTATTACTCATTGATTCAGCAGGTAGTTGCAGATAATTATTAAATGGAATAGCAATCAGAATAATTTCTGCAAACTCAATAGCTTCTTCCTGACTTCCAATTTCACAGCCTATACTGCTAGCCACACTGAACAATGTATTTTTCCCTCTGGAATTACTCACCATCACTTGATAGCCTGCCTGCATAAATAGCTTTGCCCAGGCCTGACCGATAAATCCTGCTCCGATAATGCCAATCTTTTTCATCGTAATATTTCCTTTTCTAAATAGTGCGCTGTATTATCAGTACAAATTAAAAGGCAATAAATACAATTAAAATTGATTGATTAACAACTGAGGGTTGGCAATATGAATTTATTCCGATGTATGCAAGCATTCATTCTGACCGTAAAAACCGGTTCTTTTGCCGCAGCGTCCGTTTCATTAAATACATCACCGCAAATGATTGCTAAATACATAGCATTTTTAGAAAATTATTTAGGATTAAAACTGCTTAACCGAACCACACGATCACAAAATCTGACAGAATTCGGCAAACAATATTACCCGAAATGCTTATCTATTTTAGCTGAAATCCAAGCAACTAAAGTACTTGCACAACAATTCAGTGAAGAGCCAAAAGGCAATTTAAGAATTAGTGCTCCCGTAAGCTATGGTTATTACAATTTAATACCGGTAATCAGCGATTTTATGAAACGCTATCCAAAAGTAGAAGTTGATATTCAATTAAGTGATCGCTATGTAGATTTGGTTCAGGACAATTTTGATGTTGTGTTCCGTATTGGCCAGTTAGCTGATTCAGGTTTAATTGCGCGAAAATTAAAACCTTATCAACTCACTTTTGCTGCTTCTCCCAGTTATCTGGCTCAGCATGGTGTTCCGTCTGTACCAAAGGATTTAGAGAAGCACAATTGTCTTATTTATCAGTACATGAATCCAAACAAAAATGATTACCTTTGGCCATTTATGATAAATGGAAAAAAAGTTAACGTTTCTATATCAGGTTCATTACAAAGCAATGAGACTCTGGTATTAGCAAAAGCCGCAATTGAAGGACTGGGTATTACTATGTTGCCCGAATCCATGCTTAGCGATGCCATCAGACAAAATAAATTACTCCCCATATTACAAGATTTTTTACCACCGGCAAAAGAAGTACATCTGCTTTATACAGCCGACAGACAACGGCCGTCAAAACACAATATTTTTATTGAATTTGTGGTTAATGCTATGTCTTAGTTTCTGCTATCTGTTATATCAGCGATATCAAAATGATATATATCTAACTTCACAATTTACAAATTGGTTTCATCGGTATTTTAATGATTGATTCATCTGGTATTGCTTTATTGATATCTGTATATCCTCTATATCAGTTAAACCTAATTTTTATATTTACTGCCCTGCATTTAAGAAACTTCTTAAGCTAAGATGATTTTTTATAAGTGAAACAAAAATAAATAATCATCCAAATATTTTGCTAACTCGGTTTAAATTATTTAATTGACACTACTTTATGATTACGTATAGTTGTAGAAAAATCGTGTCCTTCTAAACCATGATCTGTAAAAAATAGAAAATCATTTCCTGTTTTATTAGGAAAAAAAATTTCTTGATATAATATCGCCTCTTTACTAAGATATTCAAAATAAGAGCATCTCCATAGTTCTTCTCCCTTTTTATTGTATAAAACGACGAAGTATTTATTACCACCTAATATTTCTACAATTGAAATTGGTGAAGTGGGCAGATGTTTATATATATTGGCATAGTACTCACCATCTTCACTTTTTACTGTTGAATGAAGATTAAAATTTCCGTAAAAACTGGATGACGAAAACAGACACAGCCAATAGAAAAAAGCAAATAAACCTATTATTTTTATCATTTTTATGCTTTTTTTCATAATCCGTCGCTCCATACTTTGATTATAGACTGGTTATTTCCATTTTTAATGCTGATTGTGCACTATACTACCGTATACTTAATTTATTTTGTTTGTTATATCAACTATTTTTCTGCCTTCATCAAAATATTTTAATAAATTACTTTTTTTAGTCGGTAGCATAAAAGAATGTATACCACCATCGCTTAGATAAGCATAATGAGGTGAACGCCATATTTTCTTACCTTGTTTGTTATATAAAACATAAAAATACCGATCCCCCTTTATCAATTCATAGACCGCCAGCGGGGTTGTTGGCAGATGCTGATACATATTTATGTAATACTCACCATCCACTCCTTCTACTGTGTCGGACAAATTAAAATCACCATAAAAACTGGAGGACGAGAAAAACCACCACCACATCACCATAATTAACACTAATATAATTTTTATAAATACAGCATTTTTGCGTAGTATATTTTCAAAAAATATATGGATATTATGTTTCATTTTATTTCCTATGATTTTATTTAATTTTTATATTAATACATTCATAACCATCACTTTTTCTAAAAGCTAAATTTTTTTCATTACATCTGGAAGATTTAAATCCGGCATCGATATCTATTCAGGAAACAGCCAAACTGAATAACTTCCAACTTTCTGCACATGTTTCTCGTATAAAATAAATTTTTGTCATTTGTTATGATATCAAATATGCAAGCAAAAAAAGGGGCTTTTATTATTTAATATTTTATCTCGTTTGATTTTTGAGTTAAATCGACTTAATCCTATCCTGCATCCAAATATTTTGCTAACCTGGTTTAAATTACTTGATTGACACTACTTTATGATTACGTATGGTTGTAGAAAAATCATGTCCTTCTAAACCATGATTTGTCGCACAAATAAAATCATTATTTGTTTTATCAGGAAAAGATATCATTTCATACATTACTTGTTCACTAATATATTCAAAATAAGATACTCTCCATAACTCTTCTCCCTTTTTATTATATAGGACAATAAAATATTTATTACCGCCTAATATTTGCATAATTGAAATTGGTGAAGTGGGCAGATGTTTGTATATATTGGCATAGTACTCACCATCTTCACTTTTTACTGTTGAATGAAGATTAAAATTTCCGTAAAAACTGGATGACGAAAACAGACACAGCCAATAGAAAAAAGCAAATAAACCTATTATTTTTATCATTTTTATGCTTTTTTTCATAATCCGTCGCTCCATACTTTTATTATAGACTAGTTATTTTCATCTTTAATGCTGATTATGCTCTTACTGCATTCTTAATTTATTTTATTTGTTATATCAACTGTTTTCCATTCTTCATCATAATATTTAAATGAATTACTATTTTTAGTAGGTAGCACAAAATCAGTTACTAAATGATCGTATTCATAAGCATAATGAGGTGAACGCCATATTTTCTTACCCTGTTTGTTATATAAAACATAAAAATACCGATCCCCCTGTATCAATTCATAAACTGCCAACGGAGTTGTTGGCAGATGCTCATACATATTCATGTAATATTCACCATCTCTACCTTCTCTTGTACCGGACAAATTAAAATCACCATAAAAACTGGAGGACGAGAAAAACCACCACCACATCACCATTATTAGCACTAATATAATTTTTATAAATACAGCATTTTTGCGTAGTATATTTTTAAAAAATATATGGATATTATGTTTCATTTTATTTCCTATAGTTTTATTTGATTTTATATTGATATTAATACCATCATAACCATCACTTTTTCTAAAAGCTAAATTTTTTTCATTACATCTGGAAGATTTAAATCCGGCATCGATATCTATTCAGGAAATAGCCAATCCAAATAATAACTTCCAACTTTCTGCACATGTTTTTCGTATAAAATAAATTTTTGTCATTTGTTATGATATCAAATATGCAAGCAAAAAAAGGGGCTTTTATTATTTAATATTTTATCTCGTTTGATTTTTGAGTTAAATCGACTTAATCCTATCCTGCATCCAAAAATTTTGCTAACCCTGTTTAAATTACTTGATTGACACTACCTCGACACTATCCTCCTTTAAAAGGTATATTTACTCTAAATACATATTTCCTATTATGTAAAATAGGAAATACGAATCAATTCAACTAATCTAACCAACTAACTATATTGATTAGTAAGATAAATCCGATGGTAGCTTTCAACACGACAAATCAAAGGGCGATCTTTATAGATTTTACACAAATTTGTCACTTCATCAAAATGCACGTAAGTTGAATCACCACGATCAAGAAATTTTGTTTGCAGACTTTTTCCAACGTTCTGCTAATATTTACCACATTTGTTACATGATAATAAACTAAAAGAATTATAATCTTTCATAAATTCATCATCCCCTTTATCTTTATAAATCTGCATAAAGAGGCAATAAACCTAATTCACGTAACTTAATATCGACACTATTTACAGCTTTGATATCATCTGTATTTTTCTCATCAAAAAAGTGTGGTAGAGTAACAACCAACGATCCAGCTGCATGTCCTTCATGATCTGTGGGGCTAATCACATCAAACGCCTGTGGAACTATATTATGGGATAACTGAACTTTAGGTAAGTAAATCATCCATGCAGCCGAAAGCCTATCTGGAAAAACTTTTTTCTCAGGTGTATAATTATTATTTACCATAATATATGCGCCATCAAATTGCTCAGACAAAGCAAGACAAAATTTTTGAATATTATTTAAATCTATTTCTGATAAAAGAATATCATAATCCAACCTGATCTTAACCTTAAATGGTTGTCCACAAGTTTGTTCATATATACTATACACTAATGCGGCCCCCTCTGTTTTTTTATCCCAGATAGCTAAGCCAAAATGTCTTTTGTCTTTATGATATTCTTGTGTCATTTTTTTTAAACCAATTTCAGTAACGCCATCTTTATCAAACCCCTTATAAATCGATGATTTTTTTTTCGATGTGCTACATAAATACCAATCTTGTTCTTTGTATAGATATTGTTGTTGGATTTTTAAAATGTTATTAACATGCTCTATGCATGTTATAAGTGATAAATACTTTTTAGGATAAAAAAAGATATCAAATACTAAATTTCTTTTCATAATTGATGATCCATATTAGTTTAATAATTAGATATAAATTGAGTATAAGTTAGGTTATCTTTTATTTATTGTTAAAAAATAATGGTATACTTTTTTTAGTCATCCACACCCAACAACATTGAGTAGGATAATTAACTTAATATACCTCATTTTGCCTTTTTTTATGACAACAATTACCACATTTACTATCAGAGAATAAACTAAAAGAATTATAATCTTTCATAAATTCATCATCCCCTTTATCTTTGAAAATCTGCATAACGAGGCAATAAGCCTAATTCATGTAACTTGATATCGACACGACGTACTGCTTTGATATCATCTGTATTCCTATTATCAAAGAAGTGTGGAACGGTAACAACTAGCGACCCAGCTGCATGTCCTTCATGATCTGTGGGGCTAATCACATCAAACGCCTGTGGAACTATATTATGGGATAACTGAACTTTAGGTAAGTAAATCATCCATGCAGCCGAAAGCCTATCAGGAAAAGCCATTTTATCCTCTGAATAATTATTATTAACTGTAATATATGCATCATCAAAATGCTCAGATAAAGCAAGACAAAATTTTTGAGCATCATCTAAAGTTATTTCTAATGAACGAAAATCAATAATGACATAAACTCTAAATGATTGTCCAAAACTTCCTTCGGATAATATATACAGTAATGAGGCCTGCTCTGTTTCCTTATCCCAGATAGGTAAACCAAAATAGTCTTTTTCTTTATGATATTCTTGTGTCATTTTTTTTAAACCAATTTCAGTAACACCATCTTTATCAAACATTTTATAAATCGATGCTTCTTTTTTCGATGTAGCACATAAATACCAATCTTGTCTTTTGACTAGATATTGATGCTGGATTTTTAAAATGCCATTAATTTGCTCTATACATGTTAAAAGTGACAAATACTTTTTAGGGTTGAAATAGATTTCGAAAACTATATTTCTTTTCATAATTGATGATCCATGTTAGTTTAATAATTAGATATAAATTGAGTATAAGTTAGGTTATCTTTTATTTATTGTTAAAAAATAATGGTATACTTTTTTTAGTCATCCACACCCAACAACATTGAGTAGGATAATTAACTCAATATACCTCATTTGCTTTTTTTTTTATGACAACATTTACCACATTTGCTATCAGAGAATAAACTAAAAGTATTATAATCTTTCATAAATTCATCATCCCCTTTATCTTTAGAAATCTGCATAACGAGGCAATAAGCCTAATTCATGTAACTTGATATCGACACGACGTACTGCTTTGATATCATCTGTATTCCTATTATCAAAGAAGTGTGGAACGGTAACAACTAGCGACCCAGCTGCATGTCCTTCATGATCTGTGGGGCTAATCACATCAAACGCCTGTGGAACTATATTATGGGATAACTGAACTTTAGGTAAGTAAATCATCCATGCAGCCGAAAGCCTATCAGGAAAAGCCATTTTATCCTCTGAATAATTATTATTAACTGTAATATATGCATCATCAAAATGCTCAGATAAAGCAAGACAAAATTTTTGAGCATCATCTAAAGTTATTTCTAATGAACGAAAAACAATATTGATATGAACTTTAAAAGATTGTCCAGAACCTTCATCGGATAACATATACACTAATGAGCCCTGTTCTGTTTTCTTATCCCAGATAGCTAAACTAAAACAGTCTTTTTCTTTATTATATCGTTGTGTCATTTTTTTTAACCCAATTTCAGTAACACCATCTTTATCAAACATTTTATAAATCGATGCTTTTTTTTTCGATGTAGCACATAAATACCAATCTTGTCTTTTGACTAGATATTGATGCTGGATTTTTAAAATGCCATTAATTTGCTCTATACATGTTAAAAGTGACAAATACTTTTTAGGGTTGAAATAGATTTCGAAAACTATATTTCTTTTCATAATT
>NZ_JAAEDT010000029.1:0-21201 GCF_013346865.1 Snodgrassella sp. ESL0323
TTGTCTTTTGACTAGATATTGATGCTGGATTTTTAAAATGCCATTAATTTGCTCTATACATGTTAAAAGTGACAAATACTTTTTAGGGTTGAAATAGATTTCGAAAACTATATTTCTTTTCATAATTAATGATCCATGTTATTTTGATAATGGTACATAAATTGAATATAAATTAGGATAATTTCGCTTTATACTATTAAAATATTGGTATGCCTTTATAGTCATCCACACCCAACAGCATTTAGCAGGATAATTAGTACTACATACAATATTTTGCCTACGTGCTTGAGCCTCTATTTTACCTTGTAAGGTGGTAGCCCATTATGCTACTACTATTCTTCCTTTCTCTTCTTTAAATAAATGATCGTAACGCGCTTTAGCTTCTAAAAATAGACAAAATCTAGGTATCCATCCATCAAACTCTACTGGTGGATTACCTGGTCCTTTAAAATATACCCATTCAGTAATATATTTTACCGATCCCCCTGTATCTATTCATAGACTGCCAACGGATTTGTTGGCAGATGCTGATACATATTTATGTAATACTCACCATCCACTCCTTCTACTGTACCGGCCAGATTAAAATCACCATAAAAACTGGAGGACGAGAAAAACCACCACCACATCACCATTATTAGCACTAATATAATTTTTATAAATACAGCATTTTTGCGTAGTATATTTTCAAAAAATATATGGATATTATGTTTCATGTTATTCCCTATAGTTTTGTTTAATTTTATATTGACATTAATATCATCATAACCATCACTTTTTCTAAAAAGCTAAATTTTTTTCATCACGCCCGGAAAATTTTAATCCGGCATCAATATCTATTCAGGAAACAGCCAAACTGAATAACTTCCAACTTACTACAAATATTTATCGTATAAAATAAATTCTTGTCATTTGTTATGATATGAAATATGCAAGCAAAAAAGGAGGCTTTTATTATTTAATATTTTATCTCGTTTGATTTTTAAGTTAAATCGACTTAATCCTATCCTGCATCCAAATATTTTGCTAACTCGGTTTAAATTACTTGATTGACACTACTTTATGATTACGTATGGTTGTAGAAAAATCGTGTCCGTCTACGCCATGATTTGTCGCACAAATAAAAGTATTATCTGTTTTATCAGGAAAAGACATCATTTCATACATTACTTGTTCACTAATATATTCAAAATAAGATACTCTCCATAACTCTTCTCCCTTTTTATTATATAGGACAGTAAAATATTTATTACCGCCTAATATTTGCATAATTGAAATTGGTGAAGTGGGCAAATGTTTGTATATATTGGCATAGTACTCACCATCTTCACTTTTTATGGTTGTATAAAGATTAAAATTTCCGTAAAAACTGGATGACGAAAACAGACACAGCCAATAGAAAAAAGCAAATAAACCTATTATTTTTATCATTTTTATACTTTTTTTCATAATCCGTCGCTCCATACTTTTATTATATATAGACTGGTTATTTCCATCTTTAATGCTGATTATGCTCTATATCACCATATACTTCTTTGATTTTATTTTTTATATCAGCGTCACTCCAGTCCTCTTCTGAATATCTTAATAATTTACTGTCTTTAGTAGGAATAAACAAAGGATTTACATTATCATATAGATAAGCATAATGGGGTGAATGCCATATTTTCTTACCCTGTTTGTTATATAAAACATAAAAATACCGATCCCCCTTTATCAATTCATAGACTGCCAGCGGGGTTGTTGGCAGATGCTGATACATATTTATGTAATACTCACCATCCACTCCTTCTACTGTACCGTACAGATTAAAATCACCATAAAAACTGGAGGACGAGAAAAACCACCACCACATCACCATTATTAGCACTAATATAATTTTTATAAATACAGCATTTTTGCGTAGTATATTTTTAAAAAATATATGGATATTATGTTTCATTTTATTTCCTATAGTTTTATTTGATTTTATATTGATATTAATACCATCATAACCATCACTTTTTCTAAAAAGCTAAATATTTTTCATTACTCTCGGAAGATTTAAATCCGGCATCAATATCTACTCAGGAAACAGCCAAAACTGAAAAAATTTCTAAATTATTTAGCATCTAATTCAATCTTTCTATGCTCGTCTAAAGGTTTAAGCCAGAGAACATCCGAAAAAACCATAAAATCAACACCGGTATTTCTCACTTGCTGCCATTTTCTGAAATCACTATTATAAACTTGCGCAGCTCACTGCATATTCATATTAGCAACGCTTACCCAATCTTGACTTCCGTAAAAGCCTACATATAGTAGCATCTGTTTTTTGTTAAGTACTCCATCTTTATGCCAGACACCCAAAAATTCATTACCGAGAAAATCATAGGTATCTTTTATATAAAAACCGACAGCTTCAGTAATAAAGACATTTCTTCCCTGAAATTTATCCTGATAACCATGTGGTACAATTTTTAAATTTGTCTTATCCATCGCACCAAAATAATCATCATAAGTTTTTTATCTGCCATCAGCAGTATTTAATACCATATACATAATCATATAAATATATTTATATGATAAACTGAGCACTCACTCAGATATATTTCAATTTATAAGAACATACAGATAACTGATTTTCTTGTTTGATTAAAAGTAAAATTAACTTAATATTATTGGTATATTCTGAAAATCAGGCATACAAAACCGCCCCGGCAAACCGGGGCGGTGTGTTAAGCTAAATCTGAATTATGCAGTTAATTCTGCTCGCAGTTTTTTGGTTACATTAACCATAACTTCCAGCGCTGCTTTGGTTTCCGGCCATCCGCGTGTTTTCAGTCCACAATCCGGATTTACCCACAACCGACGCTGATCAATTACTTTCAATGCTTTACGCAACAGATGTTCGACTTCGGCTTCAGTAGGCACACGCGGGCTGTGGATATCATATACGCCGGGACCGATATCATTCGGATAGCTGAATTTAACAAAAGCATCCAGTAATTCCATATCAGAACGGGAAGTTTCAATGGTAATTACATCAGCATCCATGCTGGCAATAGCCGGCAGAATATCATTAAATTCAGAATAGCACATATGTGTATGAATCTGAGTGCTGTCATCCGCATCAGTGGAAGTAAGGCGGAATGATTCACATGCCCAGGCCAGATATTCATCCCATTGCGCACGTTTCAGCGGCAAGGCTTCACGAATGGCCGGTTCATCAATCTGAATAACGCGAATACCGGCTTTTTCCAGATCCAGTACTTCATCGTTCAGTGCCAGCGCAATCTGTTTGCACACCAGACTTAATGGTACATCGTTGCGTACAAAACTCCACTTCATCATGGTTACCGGTCCGGTAAGCATACCTTTCATCGGACGTTTGGTCAGAGATTGTGCATAAGAAGACCAGGCAACAGTCATGGCTTTCGGGCGTGCCACATCACCAAAAATAATCGGTGGTTTAACACAGCGGGAACCATAGCTCTGTACCCAGCCATACTGAGTAAAGCAGTAACCATCCAGCTGTTCACCAAAGTATTCAACCATATCATTGCGCTCAGCTTCACCATGTACCAGTACATCGATATCCAGCTGTTCCTGCTGCTCAACACAGTAGGCAATGTCTTTTTTCATGGCCGCTTCGTAATCGGCAGCGCTCAGTTCACCCTTTTTAAAGGCGGCGCGTGCCTGACGAATTTCCTGTGTCTGTGGAAATGAACCGATAGTGGTGGTTGGCAGCAGAGGCAGATTCATCCATTGCTGTTGTTTTTCAATCCGTTGTGCAAACGGGCTATGGCGCTGGTCGGCATGTTCGCGCAGGCTGGCTACGCGCTGTGCAACCTTATCATTATGAATCAGTTTACTGGTTTTGCGTCCGGCAGCCACAGCATCAGAAGCGGCAAGAGCTTCCTGTACGGAATCTTTACCGTGTGCCAGTGCCTGTTTGATGATACCCAGTTCCTGCAGTTTCTGGGCAGCAAAGGCAAGCCAGTTTTTGATTTCAGGGTTAAGTTTCTCCTCTACACTTAAATCCTGCGGACTGTGCAACAGTGAGCAACTCGGCGCAATCCATAAATTATTACCCAGCTGAGTAGCTACCGGCGCCAGCAGTTCTATTACTTCACGCAGATTGGCGCGCCATACGTTACGTCCGTCGATCAGACCAACCGACAATACTTTATTTTCCGGCCATGCATTGGCAAATTCAGCCAGTTGCTCAGGTGCCCGCACACAATCAATATGTACGCCGTTAACCGGCAGGTTTTTGAGCAGATTAATATGTTCGGCAACGCTGCCAAAATAGGTGCCGATAATAATACGGGTACCAGTAATCGCCAGCTCCTGATAAGTGGGAGCAAAGGCATCCAGCCACTCACGGGCAATATCTACAGCAAGAATCGGTTCGTCAATCTGAATCCAGTCAACACCGGCATTGGCCAGTTCACGTAACAGTTTCTGATATTCAGGCAGCAGACGCGGCAATAATTCCAGACGATTATGACCGGCATCTTTTTCTTTACCCAACCACAACAGAGTAAGCGGACCCACCAGTGTAGGTTTAATATCATGTCCGGTGGCTTTGGCTTCTTCTATCTGGGCAATCAGACTGGCTGCATTGGCCTTAAAACTGGTGTTCTGATGCCATTCAGGTACGATATAGTGGTAGTTGGTATCAAACCACTTGGTCATTTCCATGGCTACCTGACTGGCATTACCGCGTGCCAGTTCAAAATACTGAGACAGGGTCAGTTTATCTGCGTCAAAACCAAAACGTGCCGGAATGGCGCCCAGTGCACACAGCGTATCCAGTACGTGGTCGTAATATGAAAAATCACCTACCGGCAGCAGATCGGCACCAGCGGCAATCTGGGTTGCCCAGTTTTTCTGGCGGATATCTGCCGCTGTCTGGCGCAGCTCGGCTTCGCTTTTTGCGCCTTTCCAGAATGCTTCAACGGCAAATTTTAATTCACGCTTAGCACCAACACGCGGATAACCAGACAGATGGAATGTATTCATATTTGTTTCTCCCTATTACGAATGATGGATTTCAATAACGGCCAGTGTGCGTGAGTTATGACATTACGACAAGCGATAAATTTTGCAGTTCTGTATGAATTTTTTTAATACTATATTTCAGACTAGTGTAATCCAAGAGTATGATATGGTATACAGGTGTCCGGTTTGTAAATAGATAACTGGCTATCAGTAAGGTAGTTATTGTTCTATTCATATAAATGATATTTATAAGCAGTCTGGCTGTTTATGAATTTTTTAACTTGAATTTGTAGTTAAAAATACTCATCAAAGGCGGAAAACATGGAGTCGATTATTGAACTGCGCCATCTGCGCACTTTGCTGGCTCTGGAAGAAACCGGCAGCGTATCGATGGCGGCAAAAAGGGTTTTTCTGACCCAGTCTGCACTTTCACACCAGATTCGTGTTCTGGAACAGTTTTATGGTACCCCCCTGTTTGAACGTAAATCCAACCCGATTCACTTTACTCCGGTAGGTGTGCGGCTGCTACAGCTGGCACGAGAAATCACGCCGCTGGTTACAGTAGCAGAGCTGGATATGGCGCAGATAATTGAAGGTGAGGCAGGAGAGCTGAGGGTAGCGGTAGAATGCCATACCTGCTTTGACTGGCTGATGCCGGCCATGGATGCTTTCCGGGCGCTGTGGCCTAAAGTAGAGCTGGATATTGTTTCCGGCTTTCAGGCCGATCCGGTTGGGTTATTGCTGACTCACCGTGCAGATCTGGCAATCGTATCCGAATATGCTCCGCAGCCGGGGATTATTTTTCAGCCACTGTTTGCCTATGAAATGGTCGGCATTTGCGCGAAGGATCACCCGCTGGCGGCTAAAAGTGTGTGGCAAGCTCAGGATTTTGAGAATGAAACACTGATCACCTATCCGGTACCGGATGATATGCTGGATTTACTGCGTAAGGTTTTAAAACCGGCCGGGGTACAGCCGGCACGGCGTAACAGTGAACTGACGATAGCCATTATTCAGCTGGTTTCCAGCCGGCGCGGCATTGCTGCTTTGCCTTACTGGACTGTTATGCCGTATCTGGAAAAAGGCTATGTAGTAGCACGGCAGATTGGCGATATACCGCTGCAAAGTGAATTGTATGCCGCCATGCGCGAAACAGACAGTAATAAAAGCTATCTGGATAATTTCTGCCAGATTGTGCGCGAACGCAGCTTTGCCGACTTACCCGGACTCAGCCCGCTCAGCACGCCGGACTAGTCTGCAACCGGCAATCTGATTTATTAGAGGAGCAGGGCAGATATTCGGCAAAGCGCTGATATTTTGCTCTGCTCTTGTTTGGTATCGTCAGCCAGAATTTTACGCAACATCCATTGTCCTGCTTAAGCTCAGTTTGTGCAGATGTCAGATAAATCTTCTTGTGCTGCATAAATACCATAAAATAAGCCATAAGCATATTTTTCAAAGCGATTTTTCAGGCTTAATCAGCTACAATAAGCGCTATGGAAATTTTATCTTCTGCCGGTCTGCTGACTGGTCTTAATAGTGAACAATTAGCCGCCGTTACCTGGCCTGCGCAACCGGCACTGGTACTGGCGGGTGCAGGAAGTGGTAAAACCAGAGTACTAACCACACGTATTGCCTGGTTATTGCAGACTGGTCAGGCCAGTGTACACAGCATTCTGGCTGTTACCTTTACCAATAAGGCGGCTAAAGAAATGCAATTGCGCCTGAGCACGCTGTTACCGGTTTCGGTACGGGCGATGTGGCTGGGGACATTTCACGGGCTGTGCCATCGGTTTTTACGACTGCACCATCAGGAAGCAGCACTGCCCAAGACCTTTCAGATTCTGGATATGGGTGATCAGCTTTCTGTAGTCAAGCGCTTGCTCAAACAACTGAATATTGCTGAAGAAATTATCTCACCACGCAGTCTGCAGGGATTCATTAATGCACAAAAAGAAAACGGATTGCGTGCTTCGCGTTTATCGGCCCGCGACCCGCATGAACGGCAAATGATTGAATGTTATGCCGCCTATGATAGTTTGTGCCGGAATGAAGGTGTAGTGGATTTCGCGGAATTAATGTTACGCAGTTATGAAATTCTGCAGAGTAATGAAATATTGCGCAATCATTACCAGAACCGTTTTAATCATGTACTGATTGATGAATTTCAGGATACAAATAAATTACAGTATGCATGGCTAAAATTACTGGCCGGAGAGCATGCAGCGGTTTTCGCTGTGGGAGACGACGACCAGAGTATTTATCGCTTTCGCGGTGCCGAAGTAGCCAATATGACCCGCTTTCTGAATGAATTTCATGTTGGCGAACCCATCCGGCTGGAACAAAATTACCGTTCGGTAGGCAATATTCTGACTGCAGCCAACGCGGTGATTGCACACAACGCCAGCCGTTTGGGTAAAAATCTGCGCACTCAGGCCGGCGATGGCGAAAAAATCCGTGTACTTCAGGCAATTAATGATCTTGAAGAAGCGCAGTTTGTGGTTGATGAAGTGAAGGCTTTACACCGCGAAGGGCTGAATTATATGCAGATGGCTGTCCTGTATCGCAGTAATGCCCAGTCGCGGGTTCTGGAACAGGCTCTGTTCCGCGCCGGTATACCTTACAAAATTTATGGCGGCCTGCGCTTTTATGAGCGTCAGGAAATCAAACATGCACTGGCTTACCTGCGTCTGGCGGTTAACCCCAATGATGATAATGCCTTATTACGCGTAATCAATGTGCCGGCACGCGGCATCGGCGCGCGGAGTGTTGAAAACATTCAGGCGGCAGCCAATGAAGCCCATACTTCGTTATGGCAGGCGGCTATCAGCCTGTCAGCGAAAAACAGTAAAATTGCTGCTTTTATCCGCTTGATTGAAAATTTACAGCAACAGGCTGCGCAAGTTTCTCTGCAGGAACTGATGGCTGCTGCCATCTATGATAGCGGTCTGATGGAACACTACCGTACCCAGAAAGGTGAACAACAGGAACGCATCAACAACCTGGAAGAATTACTGAATGCGGCAGTGGCATTTAAACCGCAGGAATCCGGTTATGATATGGAACCTGAGTATGATGAAAACGATCCTTTATTTCCGGTACTGTCTTTTTTAAGTACAGCCTCACTGGAAGCAGGAGAGCATCAGGCCGGTCAGGGTGAAGATGCCTTGCAGTTAATGACTGTGCATGCAGCTAAGGGACTGGAATTTGATGGTGTATTTCTGACAGGGCTGGAAGAAGGTTTATTCCCCAGTGAATACAGCATGGCCGAACGCGACGGGCTGGAAGAAGAGCGGCGCCTGATGTATGTAGCCATCACCAGAGCACGTAAGCGCCTGTATTTAACAATGGCAGAACAACGCCTGTTACACGGACAAACGCATTTTGCCCTGCCATCACGCTTTGTGGATGAAATACCGGAAGAGGTATTGCAATATCTGTCTGCTCACAGAAACTCTCTGATAGCTCGGCAACAGTCCACGCAGCGAACCAATCCGTTTCACAGCCGCAGCAAACTGGCAGAAACACAGGAGAGCACAGATTTTGACGGCTTTCAGCTAGGACAGAATGTTTATCATGAACGTTTCGGCACCGGTGTCATAATAGATGCTACCCAGAAAGCTGAAGGGGCACGCCTGACCATCAATTTCGGTAAACAGGGGATTAAAGAGCTGGATACCGTATTTGCCAAAAGCAAGCTAAGTATTATTTCTTAAACAATTGCTCAGGTAATGGCTGGTAAGCAAAAGCCTGAGAGGAGACAGTCATGCAACAATACGACAGTAACAATATTTTTGCCCGAATTATCCGTGGTGAAATTCCTTGCCATAAAGTTTATGAGGATGAGCAGACACTGGCCTTTATGGATGTGATGCCACAGGCACGCGGCCATGTACTGGTGATTCCTAAATGTGAAGCAATAGAGTTAACTGACATGCCGCAAGATTACCTTGCTGCCGTATTCAGTGCAGCCAAAAAGATTATTAATGCGCAACGTAAAGTGTTACATCGTAATGGCGTTGTGCAATTACAGTTGTCCGGCGAACAGGCTGGTCAGTCTGTATTTCATTATCACATTCATCTGATTCCCGGACATATCCATGAACTGGGTAAACATGAAAGTGTGGCTGCTGATCAGGCAGAACTGGCGCAACTGGCTGCACAATTACGTGCAGAACTGGCCTGACCATTTTTTGATTCAACAATTATCCACAGAATTATCCACAGATAATCAGTAAAATAAATAGTATTTATTATGCTATAACCCTTGTTTTATAAGGAATTAAGCATAAAGACTGATTTTTATCCAGCTAAATACTACAAATTTGTCCACAATCATTCAGTTGTTGTATCAAATCTCCCTGTCGCTCCTGCACCTTTCGGTAAACGGAGCGATAATTTATTTCCTGGTCAATACAGATTAAATTGTTCAGTCAGTTTCAGCTTAAACGCCTTTGTGATTACACACTAGCCATATCCTGCATAATTAGCGGAATTTAATTCACTAAAACGCCTGCTTACGCTTTTCATCAACAGGAAATGCGACAAATCATTTTTTTCTGCTGGTTTCAGCAGAAGCAGGCCTTATCCGGCCTGTATCTTTTCTTCTGATAACAAAAGCCCGCAGAAAAATTATGCTCTGCGGGCTTTTACACAGTATAACCAGTATTAATTATTCATACATCCGGAATAAACACTTCTAAACTGTGGTACTTTCGTATTTTATTCAAATAAATCGCGCAGTTTGTCCATGAATGATTTTTGCCGCGGCGTCTGAGCCCGATCCATACCGGTAGAGATTTTTTCAAACTCTTCCAGTAACTCACGCTGACGATCGGTCAGATTTACCGGTGTCTCTACCACGATATGACAATATAAATCACCCACAGCAGCCGAACGTACTGATTTAACCCCTTTACCACGTACCCGCATGCGACGACCGGTTTGTGTTTCTTTCGGAATATTCAGTTTGACTTTACCATCCAGCGTAGGCACTTCAACCTCTCCGCCAAGCGCAGCTATCGTAAAACTGATGGGTAATTCACAGTGCAGATCCATGCCGTCACGCTCAAACACCTGATGTGGGCGCACGTTCACCATCACATATAAATCACCGGCAGGCGCACCATGCTTACCGGGTTCACCTTCACCGCTCAGGCGGATACGCTGACCATCATCAATTCCGGCCGGAATAGAAACCTCAACAGTCTTGCGGGTTTTTACCAGTCCGTCTCCATGACATTTAACACACGGATCCTTAATCTGTTTACCACTGCCGTGACAGGTCGGGCAAGTCTGCTGTAACTGGAAAATGGCCTGCCGTACCTGAACGACACCACTGCCGCCACACATGCTGCAGGTAGTGGCTGAAGTCCCGACTTTAGCACCACTGCCGTGACAGACATCACATTCTTCATGAGTAGGAATAGTGATTTTTTTCTTAATACCGCGCGCAGCCTCTTCCAGACTGATTTCAATATTATATTGTAAATCAGCGCCCTGATTATTCTGCTGCGACCGTCCGCCGGCTCCGCCGCCAAACATCTGGCTGAAAATATCACCAAAATCAAAACCGCCGGAAAAGCCGCCGGCTCCGGCTCCCATATTGCCGTCTACACCGGCATGACCAAACTGGTCATAAGCAGCACGTTTTTGAGAATCAGACAATACTTCATAAGCACGTTGTACTTCTTTAAATTTTTCTTCGGCGTTTTTATCGCCCTGATTACGGTCAGGATGGTATTTCATGGCCAGCTTACGATAAGCTTTTTTGATTTCCTCATCCCCTGCAGTACGGCTTATACCCAGTACTTCATAAAAATCTACTTCAGTCATAATTTTATTCCAAAGGTTTGCAGGCAACCTGCTCTTAAACAGCAGGATGCCTGAACAGCAAAACCGGATAGATAATAGAAATGCAACCCATATATGGGCTGCATGTATAAAAACAAGGTTTTAAGTAAAAGTTATTTCTGACCGAAGCACAATATACGGCCTGAAAACAAATAGACAGATAAAGAATTAACGGTTATACCAGTATATTTATACTGTCAGCAAAGTAGCCAATCAAATCATGTGCCATCCATCAAGTAACCTTCAAAGCACTTTAAATAATTCAGCCGGATATTTGGCTGGCATTATCTGCTGGCAGCAAAACATTAATATAGTTTAGTCCGACACTTACCTGTATCGGATCGATTCCGGTTATCGATACCTTCATCCGGCATTTTGGCATGGCATCAACCGGTACACCGTTGACACGGCTTACCAGCGGCAGGCCTTCAATACGCACTAAATCATCACGTATTAACTGAGCAGTCAGCTCCTGCAACTGTTCCTGCTGAATATATATCAGACTCCAGTATGCTTCCATATGGCGCTGAAAATCATTGTAGGCTGCATAAGCCGACTCAAAATCACGCAATACCGCAAACAGCATGGCATCCTGCGGTTCAAAACGTGGCTCTGCTTCCGGATCCAGTAAACTGATCAGCTGCTTCTGATTAATATAATCAGTAGCACGGCGCAGTGGTGAAGTAAACCAGGCATAATGTTTCAGCCCCAGACCAATATGCGGTTCAGACTGAGTACTCATCCGTACTCTGCCGGTAGGCTGTACACGGAATAATCCCGCCATTTCAGCCTCATCCAGCATCTGCGCCCAGGTACTGTTGGCAAAAATCATCAGTTCACTGACCAACGTATCAATTGGTGCTCCGCGTTCACGCACACTGATATGTACAGTATTATCTGTCCCAAGCTTAATTCCATAATCATACTGCGGTAAACGTTCGGGATCATATTTACCCCGTGCCTGCATTCTGGCCACAGCAAAATCATATAACCAGTTCATTTCGTGCTGATGTGCAAAAGCTTCAGTATCACTGCGCGGCTGCAAAGGCTGAAATGCCTGCTCAATATTTTCAATACGTAAATTACAGTCTATATACACCGATTCAATTCGTGATTCATAACGTATCACCTCAAACTGCGGACTGATTTCAGCATACAGACTGACTGCCGGTCGTGCTGCTCCTTCATCCAGACTGAAAGCAGCTATCCAGTTATCCGGCAGCATGGTAATTTTACCACCGGGATAATACACAGTACTTAAACGTTCAAATATCAGCTTTTCCAGCAAAGACTCAGCATCTATTGCCAAAGCCGGGGCAGCAATATGAATTCCGACCAGTTTATTGCCATTGGGCAGGTCACGCACACTGAAGGCATCATCTACCTCACTGGTTTCAATATCATCAATGGAAAATGCGCGTACTGCGGTATCGGCATCTGGCAGATTGTGCATAACCGGTACAGGATAGTTACCGCAATCCGCACCTTTGGGAAACTGGGTAAGTAAAAAACCATCCAGAAAATATTCAGGCAGAGGCGGTACTGCACCAACACTCTGGAGCAGGGCAAACAGTGAGGTTTTTTTCTGATCAGCAGCTTTGACCACTGCTTTGTATTTCAGACTTTGTTTATCAGGTGCATGCAGAATCATTTTGGCTTCAGCAGCAATCTCATCCGGCAGGCGACCGGCCAGCAATTCCTGTATCCAGCCATTGATTTGTTCTTCCTGCTGTTTGCGCCGTTCAATGGCTGCCAGCGCCTGCTGTAATGTTTCTGCCGGCGCAGCTTTAAATACACCTTTATTTTTTTTGTAAAAATACATAGGCGCTGCATACAGAGCCATCAGTGTGGCTGCCAGCTCAATATTCCCGCTGCTATTGCCAAAATATTCACTGGCTGCACTGGCTGCGGTAAATTCACTTTCATTGCCTACCGCTTCCCAGAGCAGACTGATATCAATACCGGCAGCTGCTTCAGCAGCCTGTTGTAAAAATTGCGCAGCATCACCATCAAACACCAGAAAAACGTGGCTGGCCTTGATTTTTGCCCGCTTACCATGTTGTGTATTAACCAGAAAAGTAGCATCATTTTCCTGCACTATTTCCGCTACTTTAAACTGACCTGACTCCTCATAAAAAATATGTTTACCCATAACACCTACTTAAACCAAAGAAACCATCCAGGTAATCTGTAAAACAGATTCAGATAATATTTCTTTATATAATTGTAAACGGCTGTACTCAATCTCAGATTTTATGTCCGAACTGTAATGCTGTTTCAGACAATCACATCCGTTTTTTATATATTCAAATGTCAAAACATACAAATTAAATAATTCTACGTTTTAATTATTTAAGAAAACAATTACTTAAAGTTATTACAATATAATTATGCTTAAAACAATATTATGCTTTAAAAACTGATAAATAAACAGTAAAAACATTTACTCAATAAGAATATTCATAACAATAAATAAGCTTTTATAAATACCAAAAGAATAATCTGCTAAATATACTCATAGATAAATTTATACAATACATTGCCAAAATCGCAGATTATTATCATAAAATTAAATATACACTTTAAATATATACTCAATAAAACCAAAATTTACCTTTATTAGCATGTAAATTTTTTTGCCAGTGCAATCACCTGTATCAGAAAATGTAATTAGCTATATTATTACTATATATAGTAAATTTTCAATAATATCTAATTTTTTTTATAAAAAACAAATCAGATATTACAACAGAAAATGCGGGTTTGAATCTGGCTAGCAGGATCAAAATAAAATATCAGTATGTTGTTTAATACACAATAATTTCTGTTCGAAAATAATAATATTATTAATATTCATGTCTGCTTATACAGATCATACTAAGAAATACACCAGCCTGTTATCAGAAATTTCTTACCAGAATTGTATGATACAGATATCCACAGCAATAGCCATAGTGCGAGTGTTACAATAGCCATAAATTCATGTAAAGACCTATGATATGAAAAAAATAACCCCAAAAAGCTATGAAGAAGCTATCCAGCAACTGGAAAAAATAACTGAATCCATGCAAAACAATGATCTTCCGCTGGAAGAATCACTGGCTGCATATGAATATGGTCAGGAACTGGTGCAATACTGCCAGCAGAAGCTGGCGGAGGTAGAACAAAAACTACAGGTACTGGATAATGGTGAATTAAAGGAGCTGAAGCTTGAAACAGGGGAATGATTTTGCCGGCTGGCAAAAACAGGTACAGACACATACAGAAGAAACATTAACCCGATTATTTCCCCCGGCCGGACAACTTCCCGCACCACTGACTGAAGCCATGCACTATGCGGCGCTGGATGGCGGTAAACGGTTGCGGCCAATGCTGGTTCTGGCGGCGGCGGAGCTGGGTAATGCGGTTACAGAAGCCGCAGATTATGCTCTGGCTGCAATCGAATGCATACATATCTATTCGCTTGTGCACGACGATATGCCGGAGATGGATAACGACAGTCTACGTCACGGAAAGCCTGCCTGTCACATACAATATACACCGGCAACAGCCTTGTTGGTTGGTGATGCACTGCAAAGTATGGCATTCAGCCTGCTGAGCCGGCCAACCAGTCTGGACGCTGCGCGTCAGCTGCAAATGATACAGACTCTGGCACAGGCTGCCGGCTGTCATGGTATGGCCGGCGGACAGGCTATCGATTTAGCCTGCGTAGGGGTAGGTCTGAATCAGGGCGAACTGGAACACATGCACCAGTTGAAAACCGGTGCGCTGATCAGAGCAGCAGTTACACTGGGCGGACTTTGCTGTCAGGATATCAGCCAGCAGGCATTAACCGCACTCGACCATTATGCCGCTCATCTGGGCTTGGCCTTTCAGGTTATCGATGATGTACTGGATTACGAGCAGGATAGCAGCACACTGGGTAAAACCGCCGGAAAAGATGCCCAGACTAATAAACCTACTTACGTTAGTCTGATGGGGCTGACTACAGCACGCCAGTATGCAGAAAATCTAGTACAACAGGCTATTGATGCTTTAAGCAGTTTTGACCAGCGTGCATCTCATCTTCGCGCACTGGCGCAATTTGTCGTTGCCCGCAATCATTAAAAATGCGCCAAGCAACAGCAAACTACGAATATATAAACATTGTCTGCGCAGTAATTCAGTAAATTACAGATATAACTTATTTACAGATCAGCTTATTAATAAAATAACTAACGCAGCCGCTTACCGGAAGCCCAGTCAATAATCTGACTGGGCTGTTTTCTTCCGCCGGTGCGCCCGCCCAGAATCATCACCTGTTTTCCAAACTGGCGTCTGACTTCACGCTCAGTACGACAGGCTTTTTTTCCCGCCCGGTTACAAGAAGTAGATACCAGCGCCGTACCTGCTGCTCTGCATAAAAACCGAGCAGTTACCAGGTCCGGAACCCGTACAGCCAGAGTTTGCCGGCCCCGCCCGCGTAACACAGGTGAAACCTGTTTGCGTATCGGTAACAGTAAAGTTCTGGGTGCCGGCCACTGCCGGCTGACAGCCGCTATATCGGTTGCGGACAAAGGTGCGAGCAAAGGCTGCAATTGAGTGAAATCAGCAGCAATAACAATCAGCCCTTTATGTTGCGGTCGCTTTTTCAATGCAATGACTTTACGCACCGCCGGCACACAATCAGGCAGACAGCCTAGCCCATAACTGCCTTCTGTAGGATAAGCAATCAAACCGCCACGATGCAGATGGCTGCGCAGACGATATAAAAACCGGCCTGACGGACGGGCAGGATGGCGCATAAATATTCTGAGAAACTAGACTAAACTATTATAATAGCAGGGCAGAATAAACCAGACTACACCCGTACCGGTCACAGCCACCCAACCACCAGAGACAATCATGATTACTGATGAACAACTATTGCGTTACAGCCGTCATATATTACTGGATAAGCTGGATATTGCCGGACAGGAAGCAATTCTTGCTGCCCGTGCTCTGGTAATCGGTGCCGGCGGCCTGGCACATCCGGCTCTGACTTATCTGGCTTCCAGCGGAATAGGGCATATTACCGTTGTGGATAACGACACTATCGAAATCAGTAATCTGCAACGCCAGTTCTGGTTTAATGATCAAGATATCGGTCAGGCAAAAGCCGCGATATTGTGCCGGCAGCTACAGACACAATATCCGCAAACCGGATTAAAGCCCATTGTAGCCAGAGCTGATGCCAGCATGTTAGAGCAACTGGTTCAGCATACCGATATCATTCTGGATTGTACCGACAATTTTGCCAGCCGCCGGCTGATTAATCAGGCCTGTTTTAATGCACGCAAACCACTGGTTTCAGCCTCTGCACTGGTATTTGCCGGTCAGCTGGCAGTATATGATTTTCGTGATGGTCGTGGCCCCTGCTATCAGTGCCTGTTTGAAGGAGAAATGAATGATGAAGGTGCCAGTTGTGCTAAAAACGGAGTTTTTGCACCTTTACTCGGTATTATGGGCGCGGCACAGGCCAGTGAAGCATTGCAGATAATTGCCGGTATTCACCCTGACGGCTGCTGGCTACACTGTTTTGACGCTTGTTCTTTTCAATGGCAGCGCCTGCAGCTGGCTGCCAATCCGGATTGTCCGGTATGCGGGCAGCCAGTTTTATCCACAGAAATTTGTGGATAAAACTGTGGATATTTTTATTAATCAAAATCAGATAGTTTACGATCCTGACCGGCATTCCAGCCAGATACAGTAATAACCAGAGCAGCAATTAACATTAAACACAGTGCCGGAAACCAGGAATGCAGCATGTCATGCAAAGCACCCATCAGGACAGGGCCCACAGCTGCAAACAGATAACCACAGGTTTGAGCCATCCCAGATAACAGTACCCCCTCAGTAACACTGTCGCTGCGCAAGCTGAAAAACATCATACTCAGACAGAAAGCCCCGCTGATGCCCAGTCCCAGCAGCAATACTGCCGGAAAATAACAGCTGCGCCATGGCGACATCAGCAATAATACCGACAAGATTAAAGCCACGCCGCACATCGACCCTATCCAGTGCTGCTGCTTTAATCTGGCTGCATAAATCGGTATCAGCAAATTGGTTGGTATCATCACCAGCTGCATCAGCCCGAGCCAGCCACCGGCTTCCGTTGCGGATACTCCGGCCTTGGCTACAATCTGCGGCAACCAGCTGACTGTAGAATAAAACAGGAATGACTGAAACCCCATAAACAGCGTTACCTGCCAGGCCAGCGGATTGCGCCACAGATGTGTTTTTACCTGACGCGCACGTACAGCCGCCTTGGGCACAGCATTGGCTGCTTTAAAAGGCAGCCACCAGATAACCATGGCTACCAGCGCCGGCAGAACCCAGATTACCAGAGCACCGCGCCAGCCCCATAGATTACTGTGAGCAAGTGGGGCACTTAAAGCAGAACCGGCCGCACCGCCCATATTCATCACCAGTGCATATAATGCGGTAACCAGCCCCATTTTAAACGGAAAATACTGCTTTACCATACTGGGAATCAGCACATTGCCAACTGCAATGGCACAGCTGAGCAAAGCCGTACCGGCCAGTAACAGAAACAACCCGGAACCACAGCGCAGCACCAGCCCCAGCGTTAAAATCCATAATGCAAAAAAGACCATCTGCTCCGAGCCCAGACGTGCTGCAAGCCTGGGAATAAAAATCGAAAACAGACCAAATGTCAGCAATGGTACCGTAGTCAGCATGCCTGCCAGCGTACTGCTTATCTGCAGCTGTGCCTGAATATTCTGTAATAAAGGCCCCACACCTGTCAGAGGGCCGCGCAAAACAAAAGCCAGAGCCAGAATAGCGACAAAAAGACTAAGCCGGTGCTGTGTTTTCGATACAGTCGAATCCGTTTTCATTACTTCACCAAATTACCCGTTTACCCTTAGGGTAGAAAAAACCATTCAATTTACCGGCCATTGCTGCAATAGCGCACGACCGCACTCCAGACCGGCTGCATAGCTGTAACGCAAACGACCGGCATCCCGGCACAGACGTCCGGCCATTTTGCCATCATCCGGAGGGTGGATTTCAATAATATACCGGCAGTTCTCAGGCTGCTGCATCCATGCCAGGGTAGCATTATAATGCTTTACCCGCTGCCGTAATGCTTGAGAAAACCCGCCGGCAGGTAGAAGCCTTGCCAGCAGACTATCACTCAGGGCACCTTTTTTTACATAATTTTGTGCCCGGGTACGGATTACCACGACTCGATTAATATTTGGCCGGGACAGAGCCCACTGTACCGGCAGAGCATCAGCTACTCCGCCGTCAAAATAAAATTCATTACCGATTGCTACCGGCTTACGGATCATAAACGGAATTGAGCTGGAAGCGCGCAGCACATCCAGAAAAGAATCGGGCTGAGCCACAGCATATTCCGGCTCACCGCTAAACGCATTACTTAACACAATCCTAAAATCACGCTGCTGTGCAAACATACGTTCACAGTCCAGCGGATTTTCCTGTTGCACAACCTGCCATAACCAGTCGATATCCATCAGGTCGCCGCCACGGATAAAGCGTGACCAGCGGATAAATTCCGGCCGGCAGGACTGATCAAGCAGTACAGCCAGATTACGCCCTTCCTGTTTGGACAGATAACTGGCAATAGTACTGGCTCCGGAAGATACCCCGACCAGTAAACTAAACGGGTTAAAATCTGCCTGTAAGAAGGCATCAGTCACACCGCTGCTGAATGCGGCACGCATTCCTCCGCCTTCTACAACCAGTGCAGTTTGCATTCCGGCAGGCTGCCGACCAGTATGCATATTGCCATTCCCATATTTATGTAAAAATAATTTAATATTATTAAATATATAATACCGGCTATAGTAAATCAATAAAGCCCGCCGGCGCACAGTATCTAAATATTAATGTCTTCTACGGTTCCTGTATGTGTAAATCAGCCTGTCAATATCCGGTACACATACCTGAATTTTATGATTTTTTTCAATCTGAACCATATCATTGTCAACTAAATATTTTCTAATCCTGTGTCCGGGAACCACTTTATCCATAAAATCGGCGCCAATTAATTCATCTGTAAACCGGGAAGATACGGTATATCCGCCATCTTTTATCTCTTAACATTTTTCCAACCCATAAAAAAACTTCCGGATTCAGATAAATCCGGAAGTTAGTCAGACTACTGAGTAAAAACAGTTTAATTGTGACCCCACTTAAAGCCGACACCGGCATTAAAGCCAACTTCTTTGCCTGTAGTGGAAACACCTGCACCCCAGCCAATATTACCGCTGTTACTCATGGCTTTATAATTAGCTCCTACCGCAGTATAGCCACGATAGGTACCAACACCTACACCAACAGCCTGTTCACCGGCATTCAGAGAGGGCAGATAAGCACCGGACAGAGCCATGGCCAGTGCCGTACCGGAATAGGCGCGGCGTTCAGTCCGCTGAACACGATCATTTACCTGATTTACATACTTATTGATGTTGGTAATCTGATTATTCACACCCTTAAGCTGAGCCACATTGACTGCATCAGTATCAGCTGTACCAGCGGCAACCCCGGTTATCTGACGGTATACACCTTTCGATGCATCTCCTACAGATACGGCTCCTTCTGTACTCTTCGTTGCCCGGATTGCTTCTGCCTGCTGCTGTGTTGCCGTTACCGGTATATAGCCCTCTTTACCGGCTGCTGTACTTGCTACCGATCCAGATCCAAGTGCTACGCCTCCGCTCTGAGTTACTTTCGCCTGACTGCCCAGAGCAACACCATTGGCTGACGATGCACTGGCAGAATCACCGATGGCAACTGCTGAGGTACCGCTGGCCATTGATGCACCGCCTATTGCAACTGAATCAACCCCCTGAGCGATTGAGGCTGCTTTTGCTGAGTTACTCTTTGCATATTTAGTACCGTAATCCTGAATATTCTGCAGAGCGTCAGCCACATTATCAGCAGTTACTATATTGCCTGTCGGGGTAGTAGTTTCATATTTAGGCGGTGTAATCTGACCTGTACTTGGATTATATCCGCTTGGCTTACCCAAACCGGCAGTTATACTAGAAAGCTGACTTTCTGTTCTTTTACTGATTGCAGTTGACAGACTCGACAGTGCATCATCAGAAATAGTGCCAGTGCCTGCGGGCAGACCGCCTACTGCTGTTGACAGGCTTGACAAACCAGTTGACACGCTTGATGATAGGGCACTGATACTTTGTTTTACATCCCACAACTGACCAGCATTCACTGCATCAAGAGAGCCGGCTACTATATTACCGCCTTTAACACCGGTAATTGTCTGTGCAATACCTCCGCGAGCAGCATCATAAACTTGACTACTATTATTCCACTGTAACGCATTCGCATTCAGATCAGAGATACTGGTAAGCATACTGCCCAGGTCTGTGCGAATCACTAAATTTGATATCGCTGTTGAAGTGGATGATGTCAAAGAACTCAGATCGGTAGACAGCGAAGTTTTTACTTCGTATAACTGGCCGCCATTTATCGCATCATGCGAATTTTCCTTTACATCACCATCTGCCAGATTCACAATTTTGCGATAAACAGGAGTAGCATCACGAGTCATACCGTTGTTGGTTTGGCCTGCATCAAATCCGTCTTTATCATTATTCCATGTGATCGTATGCTCTTCTAGATAATCCACTCGTCCCTTTATGATTTGAGAATCGCTTGCCAAGTCGCTTACACTTTTTGAAATACCTCGATATCCGGTGGACAGAGAAGCACTTATACTGGAGATGTGAGGAGAAACATTTTCGAAAACAGTTGAGGAAACAGTTGTTAACAGACTGCTCAGACCGGTTGATGCTGAGCTGGACAGAGCAAAGAACTGACCTCCGTTAATTGCATCGGTTGAATGTGCTGATACATCACCGGCAGCTACATGGGTAATTCTTTGTGCATTACCGCTTCCATGACTGGCATCATATGCACTTATAATGCTATTCCATTGCAGGGCATCCTGATTTAATGAAGATACCTGGTTATTGATGCTAGCATATCCGCTTGACAGGCTGTTTATGCTGCTATTAGCTGTGTTCAGACCGGTTGATAGGCTGGATACGTTTTGATTTACATCTTTCAGGTTATCAGCAATGATTGTGGATATACTACCCTGCTGAATGTCTGCCATGTTGCTCATGCTGGTTGATAAACTGTTCAGACCGGTTGATGCTGAGCTGGACAGAGCAAAGAACTGACCTCCGTTAATTGCATCGGTTGAATGTGCTGATACATCACCGGCAGCTACATGGGTAATTCTTTGTGCATTACCGCTTCCATGACTGGCATCATATGCACTTATACCGCTATTCCATTGCAGGGCATCCTGATTTAATGAAGATA
>NZ_JAAEDT010000030.1:0-7922 GCF_013346865.1 Snodgrassella sp. ESL0323
CCATGTTGCTCATGCTGGTTGATAAACTGTTCAGACCGGTTGATGCTGAGCTGGACAGAGCAAAGAACTGACCTCCGTTAATTGCATCGGTTGAATGTACTGATACATCACCGGCAGCTACATGGGTAATTCTTTGTGCATTACCACTTCCATGACTGGCATCATATGCACTTATACCGCTATTCCATTGCAGGGCATCCTGCTGTAGTTCGGCAACATTACTGGTGGCAGTACTGATCGTATTGTCTAATTGTCCCAGTATCGTTGAAGTACTGGAAGAGAGGCTACTCAGTCCGATGGCAGTACTAGAAGACAGACTGCTCAATCCGCTAGCTGCACTGGAAGATAAACTGTTCAATCCGCTAGAAGTACTGTTAGACAGGCTGGCTATCGTGCTTGAAGTAGTCGAAGATAAACTGCTCAAAGCATTTGATGCTGCGGTAGACAGACTGCTTAATCCACTGGAAGTTGTGGTAGACAGACTATTTAATCTGTCCGGCCAGTCTGTAGATAAACCGTTTACTTTATCCTGAACTGAGCTTAAACCACTAGAGACTGATCCTGATACTTCTGCCAGACTGCTGGCATAATCTGCATTAGCCTGATCAAGCTGCGCACCAGTAATCACATCAGTTGAATCTGCTGATACTTTACCGGCAGCAACATTGGTAATTTTTGCCGGATTTTTGGTTGCACGACTTGCATCATAAGCAGCAATATCATCATTCCATTGCAGTGCATTTTGCTTTAAATTAGTTACCCTGTTATCAATATTGCTTGCAACAGTAGACAGACTGATCACATCATTACCACCAGTTTGAGTAATCGTACTCAAAGAAGACGTGAAATGATCGAAACTGGTACTAACACTGCTAGAAAGTTCCGTAATATTAGTATTAGTTGTATATAACTGGCCAGCAGTAGCAACATCGCTTGATCCCTTTTCAATATTGCCATCAGCTACATTGGTAATTTTCTGGACTTTTCCGTCACGCATAGCATCATAAGCACCATCTTTCCACAATAGCGCATTCTGCTGTAATGTTTTTACATTAGAGTCAGTCGCTGCCAGGCTGCTTGATGCTGATGCAGACAGTTCAGTCAATCTGCTGTTGGTACTGTCGATACCAGTAGACAAACTGGATAATTGATTACCACTAATTTCAGACAATGATGAAGACAGGCTATTTAAACCTGTTACCACACTGCTGGAAACGTCGTTTAGGTTACCGGACAGGCTGCTAACCCGGGTATTGGTATCAAATAATTGCCCGCCAGTAATTACATCACTTGAGTCTGCTTCCAGACTGCCTTTGGCTACATTGGTAATTTTTTGTGCAGTACCGGTTGCATGACTGGCATCATAAGCAGATATATTGCTATTCCATTGCAGCGCATTCTGCTGTAATGTTTTTACATGAGAGTCAGCCACAGTCAGACTGCTTGATGCTGATACAGACAGACTGCTCAGACTCTGATTAGTCTGTTCCAACAGACTGACCAATCCGTTCGGACTTTTATTTTGTAAATCTTCTAATGAAGTTGATAAAGAGTTAAAACCTGAGCTAACGCTACTAGACAAAGTATCAAGATGACTATTAGTCGTGAATAGCTGGCCACCAGTAACCACATCACTTGAACCGGCTACAAGATTTCCAGCCAGTACATTTGTAATGCGCTGCGCTTTTCCATTGTGAGTAGCATCATATGCGCCGCCGTCAATCTGGTTATTCCATAACAATGCATTGTTCTGCAATGATACTACGCTGGAATTGGCTGTACTCAGTTTATCCTCAAAAGTAGTGGACAGACTATTGATTTTCTCATTAGCAAACTGACCCAGTGCGCTAGAAAGACTACCCACACTGGCCGATGTTGATGAAGAAATTGAATTCATCTTACTATCAACATTATTAGACAGAGTGCTTACACTATTATTGGTATTAAACAGCTGGGCGCCTGTTACTACATCACTTGAGTCTGCTGCCAGACTACCTTGGGCTACATTGGTAATTTTTTGTGCAGTACCGGTTGCATGACTGGCATCATAAGCAGAAATAGTGTTATTCCATTGCAGCGCACTCTGCTGTAATGTAGCTATATTTGAATTAACAGAGCTTAACCCGGTATTGGCCGCTGCAGAAAGAGAGCTCAGACCGGTACTCAGCGACTGATTTAAATCAGCTGAAATATTATTCAAACTGGCAGATGTCGAACCAGACAAATTTTGCAATCTGCTATCCAGGCCGGCAGACAGAGTAGCCACACTGGTATTGGTGTCAAATAATTGCTTACCGGTGACAACATCAGTGGAATGTTCACTCAGATCACCATCTTTAACATGGGTAATTTTCTGTACACCATTTTCAACACCATGGCTGGCATCGTAAGCACCGTCTTTCCACTGTAAAGCATCCTGCTGCAAGTTAGTAATACTGGAATTGATATTATTTAAACCTGTACTAAGAGCTGTAGATAAACTGCCCACACCATCCGCAGATAGATTCTGCAGAGAACTGGATAAATTATTCAAACTTTCTGCTGTAGAACTGGAAAGACTATACAACTGTTTACCGGTCACCGCATCGGTTGAGTCAGCACCCTCTCTGCCGTCTGCCACATTGGTAATGCGCTGATTACCAAGTACCGGATGTTTAGCACTGTATGCCTTATCAGTATCATTCCATTGCAAAGCATTATCCTGCAAGGCCGCAACTTCGCGCTGATTGTTTCCCACTAGTCCGGAAAGACTACTGATAATCGACTGAGAAGAGCTGCTTAAGGCCGTACTCAGGCTGTCTAATCCACCTGTAGTTGATAAAGATAGATTATTCAGAAGATTATTGGTTGTATATAACTGTGCTCCGACCACCACATCAGATGAATCTGCTGTTAAGGCACCGGCAGCAACACCTGTAATTTTCCGATTACCGGCATCATAAGCGGTTTTACTTTCATTCCATAACAGAGCTTTATTACGTACATCGTCTATTTTTTGGTTACTGTCTGCCAGATTTGTACTTATTGTGCTGGTTACGTTATTCAGTTTAGCTGAAGTAACGGTCGAAAGACTGTATAACTGTCCGCCGGTAATTACATCTGTTGATCCCTGCTCAGTACTGCCGTCTGCAACATTGGTAATTTTCTGAGCTTTTCCGTTACGCTCAGCATCATAGGCACCATTTACCCCATTGTCACCTGCTTTCCACAGTAAAGCGTTATTTTGCAAACTGGACAGGCTGCTACTTACACCACTGGCTACTGTAGACAAACTAGCAATATCTGCTATATTTGAATTACCCACTGAATTTGACAGGCTGGTCAAACTTGAAGCAAAACTTTCTGATAAATTAGTCAGATTTGTATTGGTTTCATATAACTGGGAACCAATAACCACGTCACTGGAATGAGCCGAAGAAATATCACCGGCCGCAACATGCGTGATTTTCTGGGCTTTTCCGTCACGTTCAGCATCAAATACACCATCTTTTAACTGTAGTGCATCCCGGCTTAATTGATTCATGCTGGTTGAAGTATTGTCCAGAAGCTGATTGAGCTTATTTGAAGTTTCTGACAGGGTTGTACTGATTGAAGCAGACATTGAAGTGGAATTCGATAGCGCAGTGGAAATACTGCTTATCGCAACAGTTGACAAACTGCTCAATGCTGAATTGGTACTATAAAGCTGTCCGCCATTAATAGCATCAGTTGATTCTGGCGATAAATCACCGGCCGCAACATTGATAATTTTTGCTGTATTTGCCTGACCGTGAACTGCATCATAAGCCTGTACATCGTCATTCCACCGTAATGCATTTTCCTGCATCTGGCTGATACTGGTTAAAACTGAAGTATTTATTGCATCAAGTTTGTTATTAGTTTCAGTAAGCCGGCTGTCCAGTAAGCCGGCTGTATCTACCAGCTTGCTGTCATATGTAACTAAAGTTGAATTGGTCGTATTTATCAGATTATTTAATTTATTGTCGTTTTCTGTTAAATGGCTTACTGTTGAAGAAGACAGATCATACAGACTGGTTGACACAGAATTGCCCAAACTTTTTAACTGAGCCACATTGACAGCATCAGTATCCTGTGTACCGGCTGCCAGGCCGGTAATCTGCCGCGTGACACCAGTACTGGCATTACCAATCGCCACCGAGCCTCTGGTACTGTTCCAGGTAGATGACGTGGCATCATGAACTCCACCAGCAGGATCATAGCCAGCCACACCTGCTGCGGCTGTAGTTGCAGAATTACTGCCTATAGCCACGCCGTCATCAGAACTGGCATTAGCCCCTGTACCGATGGCTACACCATTCGTACCACTAACTTGAGTCTTGTTACCCAGTGCCAGGGCATTAGCAGCACCGACTTTAGCTTCATTACCTACAATCATGGCCCCGGTAGCATTTGCAGAGACTTTGTTCAGATTGCCTAATATTCTTATATCATTAGTTTTTGAATTGCCTTCTGAATCAAGTGCCACATCTACAGAATTACTATTACCAAATATACCGGTATTATCAGCAGCAATCGTACCATTCTGATTACCGAAAGAATAAGTGTCATTCCCTGTTACCCTTGTGATACCGGTTGCATTATCTTTATCTTGGTTTGCAATTTCACCATTGACTGGATTATAAACAGTTGTTGTCTGAGAACCGCCAATCGCACCGGATCTTTTTCCGCTTACCTGATTGGCTGAGCCTATACTGATACTTTGTTCGCCAGTGGCCTGAGCTGTATTACCGATAGCTACAGCAGAATCTGCTGTAGCCTGTGCCTGAACACCTAAGGCAACAGTACCATCTGCACTGGCCTGAGATTTCAAACCGGCAGCCACACTACCTACACCATTAGAAGATGCAACCGAACCTAAAGCCACACTGGAAACACCTGTAGCCTCAGCGCCGACACCGAAAGCAATCGAGGCCCGCCCAGAAGCCAGAGCAGCAGTTCCGATGGCCATCGCGCCACCTGCAGTTGCAGTAGCATTAGTACCGAATGCTACTGAGTAGTTACCACTTGCGTAAGAACCACAACCGGATGCAAAAGAATAGACACCATAAGCTACCGGCATTTTATTTGAGGCTGCATCCCCTTGCAGAACAGCTTTATCTCCATTAACAGCAGTTGTTGTTGTGCCATAGGCCGGATCACTTTGATTAGCAAAGCGTTTATATTCATCCAATGCAGAGATTAATGCACCAGTAATTGTGCGCTCCGGATCACTCCTGCCCGCAACTTCATCGGCTCTGCAGTTTGTACCATTTTTAGCAAAACCATTAATCCCATTGATAACTACAGAACCATGACTTGCCCATGCCTTACCCTTTTGATCCTGATACTTTACCAAAGCACTAGGATCACTTAAATTATTACCACCAACCAGTGCCGTATTTGCAGCAAAAACATTCGGAATAACAAGTGAAAAATTCAGAATTGAAGCAATAAGACTCCGTTTAAAGACTGATCCGAATCGGGACTTATTGTTTATCATGCCTGTGGCCGGCAAGCCGGCTACGGTATCGGACTTGGTTTTGCTCTTAGCTAGTTCGGAGGCGGCCACCCAGGTCTGGGTCGTTTCATTCCATATAGCACGATATATTTTATTCAATTGGTTTACTCCTGATTAGAAATCATGCCGTCAAACAAAATTTGTATAAATTTAAATAAAGTTAAAATTTAAAATTAAATCTTTAAGCAATATAACATACTCTACTTGCTTGTATGTATTGGACAAATTTAAATGATATTTAGTAAACCCGATGAAAATTATATTTTTTATAAAAATAAATATTTGAAATTTAATTATTTTTTTATATTTATTTCAAAAATTAAATATATAAATATGTTAATTAAATAGATTGTTTATATATTATTATTGTCTTATTAACACCACAGTAACCTGATTAATCCGTTTTCTCAAAATTAAAAAATTATAATGGCATTTTTATTACACCTAAACAAATCTGATCCAAATAAATGGTTTCAGGCAGTTAGATTTATCATCTGTTTTCGTTTGCTAGCCACTTGAATAAATACAATGATGAAAGTAAAACAGTTATTAATCAGCTAAACGACGCAAATTGGCCGCAATTAAATTACGCTTGCACATCATCTGAATTGTATTTTGTGTACTATCGTTTCTGCATAGCAGAATAGAATTTGATCCGGCATAATATTAATTTATCAAAACAGACAGATACAGAAAATGTATCTATATTCGCAGAGAAAAGCAGAATAGCCAGGAAATCCAGATCAGGGCATAACAGAATGTTATGCAGAAAGGTACGAAGCAAAAATGGTCTGACTGTAAAAACAATATGCTATTTAAATTAATAAATAGCATATTGTTAATCTGAATTAAAAATATAACTGTGAATAATTAATTACAGAAAAATTCAATTTTTAATTAGTAACCATGTAGCCGGAATACTGGTTTAACAACCATATTCAAATCAATCAGCAGCCATATCGAATCTATATAATCCGGTTACTGCTCCATTTGTTTTTCAACATCAATCAGCGCCCGGCGCGATAAAGCCAGATTAGCACGGTTGCTATCAAGTACTGAATACAAAAAAAGGCTGCCCAGTTTTTTCAGCGGCCGGATCAGATGATACTGCTGCCCCAGTGTGATCAGTATATCCTCAATTTCATCGTTAAGATCCAGCATCTGCATAGTTTTGATTTTAGAGCGGATAACTTCCGTACTGCTGGCCGCGGCAATTTCCAGATCAATTTTATTAATGGCATTACCGGCCATCAACATACCATTATCATAATCAACCACCGCCGCCGCCAGTGCACCTTCTACGTTTAGTAATTGCGCTACAACAGCTTGATAATCCATTGCATTTATATCCCGGAATAATAAAGTGAAGCCGGTTAAATATTATCCGGCCAGTTTAACCTGATTCTGTTAAGTAATTATAACATATTCTTAACATGAATATTATCATGGCCGCAAATCAGGCTGCATGCGGCAACTGATGAAATGCAGCCGGCAGCTGATAATTATGCGGAAAAGTTACCCATTCATAGGCTTGCGGCTGTGCCAAAAGCTGCCTTAACAGCGCATTATTGATTGCATGGCCGGATTTATGCCCCTCAAAGGCGCCGATAATCGGGTGACCAAGGGTATAAAGATCTCCGACAGCATCAAGAATTTTATGCCGGACAAATTCATCCGGATAGCGCAATCCTTCAGGATTAAGCACATCCGTATCATCAATTACAATCGCATTACTCAGATTACCCCCCAGCCCCAAATTGTGGCTGCGCATCAGTTCTACTTCCTGCATAAAACCAAATGTCCGCGCCCGGGAAATTTCATCAACATATGACTGTCCGGCAAAATCAATCCGGAAAGTCTGGTTACTGCGATTAAAAACCGGATGATCAAAATTTATGGTTAATGTAATCTGAAATCCTTCATATGGAGTAAATTTTACCCATTTATCTCCCTCTGTCAGTACCAGCGGCTGTTTAATACGCAAAAATCTTTTTTCGACAGGCTGATCAATTACCCCAGCATCCTGTAACAGATAAATAAAAGGCAGGCTGGAACCATCCATAATAGGGATTTCCGGTGCATTAAGCTCAACAATAATATTATCGATTCCATAGGCAGCAAATGCCGACATAATATGCTCGATGGTGCCAATACGAATACCGTCCGGCGTAACAACCGTAGAAGATAAACGGGTATCGTTAATCAGTTCAGGAGTCAGCGGCACAAGTCGACCAAGTTCTCCGTTCAGATCCGTGCGGCGAAAACGAATACCGCTATCCGAAGCAGCCGGATGCAGACTCAAACGTACCCGTTCCCCGGAATGCAAACCCACTCCTGTAACACTGATACTTTTTGCCAATGTGCGCTGCAGCATATTCTGTTCCTGATCAATCCAACTATCCTA
>NZ_JAAEDT010000031.1:0-7050 GCF_013346865.1 Snodgrassella sp. ESL0323
AAAAGCTAACATCTTATTTTCCAATTGAGGAGCCACTTATTAAAATATTGATAATCCACCTAAAATATTTCCTGATTTGTCAATTAACCAAAATGTATTTCTGGCATTAGGATCACGACTTGGTATAATGCTTTGATGTCCAAGGCTACCCTTTAATGTTGTATCTACTTCAATATTATAGTGTTTTCCTTTGTAATTATATTGAATATCTGGCTTATTTGTACCCACTTTATTTCCATTAAAATCTACTTGCTGTTGATTTTTACGGATTTCTTTAGCACCTTTATCTCTAGCATCCTTAATAATCTTGTCAATAATTTTATTATGCCCTTCACCACCGTGTTTTTTGCCTTTACCATCATTTGCACATGCTAATCCCCACGGATCAATCCAAGTCAACCCATTAGGCGCATACTGATACAGATTCAAGCCACCCAGCAATTCTACCTGATCAGTGAATCTACATGTATCAGGATAATAATACTTTGAAAGCCCGTTTTCTTAATAAGTTCATTATTGTTATTTTAATTCTGCAATTTTATTCTCTTGCCGCCACAGACAATACCTTTCGTAAAGGCTAAATCTATTGCACGTTTTGCACTTTCGAAAATATAACTATACAAACTCTCGTACTGTTCAAATTCAGGATCTAAAATAAAAAATTTTTCATTTAACGGTTTAAAAAAACTTTCTTTTACTTCTCTTAACCCATATGGAGCCTGGCTCTTATCAGGAATGCAAATAGAGATAGAAATAACATACTCCTTATCTGATGGATAACGCATTGACCTTTTGAAAACTCCAATACCATTTGTAGCCCGTGAACTAATCATTATTAAAATACGCCACTCATTTAAATCTAAAATATTTATCCGCGGCAACAAGTTATCAATATATTTGTTCAATTCTACCCACATGAAATGCATATTCACATTGTCATTAATTTTTGGTACTTCAGTAGGTAATGACACCATTATTTTTTTTTCCATAATATACCTTGTAAAATTGTTAGCACCACTTGTTCTTTTTAGTACTGGGTTTATAACGTTTATCTCTTTCTCGATTGTGTGGCAATTCATGTCCTAATCTTCTTAAAAGTCTAACTCTTCCTGCCTCAATTCTTTTCATTTTACCTTTGGTTATTCCTCTATAAGTACGGACTAGTTTCGATTCTGCATTTTCAAAGTTAGGGTCTTTTCGTACTTTTCTTGCACTCGTATAAGCACGTCTATTTTGTCCATTAGCCATTACATCTTCTGCTTTACCAATTCCTGTTTTAGCACGGCGTCCAGATTCCTTATCAATTACATCATATAAAACCCAATCTCCATTAGTGTCATTACTATTTTTATGCCATCCAAGTGGATCAATCCAAGTCAACCCATTAGGCGCATACTGATACAGATTAAACCCACCCAGCAGCCCAATCGGATCAGGCTGAGTAAATCTACCTATATCCGGATCATAATACCTGAACGTATTGTAATGTAAGCCAGTTTCTCTGTCTAAATATTGTCCCTGATATCTGAGGTTTTGCTCTATGGGTTCGTGTTCGATTTCATGAATCCGCTTTCCCCATAACTGAAAGCTACATTCCCACAGTATTTTACCGTTTGCATCCGTCAGCTCCTCCGGCATGCCGTTCAGGTCGGTATG
Source organism: Snodgrassella sp. ESL0323 (assembly GCF_013346865.1). Lineage (NCBI taxonomy): Bacteria > Pseudomonadati > Pseudomonadota > Betaproteobacteria > Neisseriales > Neisseriaceae > Snodgrassella > Snodgrassella sp. ESL0323. Next base: position 1,657 of record NZ_JAAEDT010000031.1, read on the forward strand.
GAAGTAGTAGATGTGTTGTTCCTGATTACCATTTCTGTCTATCCGCGCCAGCGGTTCATAGCTGTACTGGTCAGTATACAGGTACAGGCTCTGCCGTTTGTCTGCGCTGCTTTCCTGAGTCATTTGCAGTCCGTCCCACAGGAAGGTGGTGCGGTTGCATGGCTTACCGTCACGGTCCAGCCGGTGTTTTTCAATCCGCCGGCCGAGGGCATCGTATTTTAATTAGATATTTTCACTGATTGACAGTCCAAATGAAAATAATAGTGCTAAAACTGATGCTTTTTGATTTTCAACATTAAATGGTGAGGTGTCTATATCAAATTCATACAAAAGCTCATTTTTATTTAGTAAAATAAAACCATAAGAAAATAATATATTTATTAGATCAGAAAATTCATGATACATTGTATCAATGCAATTGATTACTTTATTTTCATAATAGAAAAAAGCATATGTTGACACCAAAGATAAATATAAAAATGCTGGTTTATTATAATGTTCAAATTGAAGAGATATGCAAACATCATAATTTAAATCAGTATTATCTATTACTTTAAATAAAGAATAAATATCATGTAATATACTCTGATATTTTAATGAGTTATATGACTCCATTACAAAATGAAAATTTGGTTTTTTTAAATCTCCATATGCATTAAGAATATCGTGAAAAATTTGATTGATTTTTGCGTGCATTATTATCAATATTCCTTTCCTGCTGGGTGTCCGTGTGCTTCACCTTTGGAATCGACATGAACTCGGACTTTTGTTTGTATTCCGCCATTGGGGCCAGTTCCAACTCGACTACCAGTTTCTATATCAAATTTACCCGGTTGATTTAGTGCAGGCCTTCCCTGAGCTATGGTATCACGTACTAATTTATCAGTATTAGCATTACTATCAAATGCTGATGTTGGTTTACTTTGTTTTATTCTATTATTATATTGAGGCGTACCCTGAATATGCCCGGCTTGTTTTTGTTGATTAATTTTTATCTGCTTAGCAGCTTCAGATCTGGAAACAAATCGTCCGTTTTGACCATAAAATCTTTGCGCTTTATGATTTCATTTTATACAACTCCAGCCCCACGGATCAATCCACATCAGCGCATTGGGCGCATACTGATACAGATTAAAGCCACCCAGCAATCCAATCGGATCAGGCTGAGTAAAGCGGCCTGTATCCGGATCGTAGTACCTGAAAGTATTGTAGTGCAGTCCGGTTTCTCTGTCTAAATATTGTCCCTGATACCTCAGGTTCTGTTGTATCTCTGTATGGGCAATCTCCTGTATCGGTTTGCCCCACAGCTGGTATGAGCATTCCCACACAATTTCACCGGCTTCATCCGTCAGCTCCTCTGGCATGCCGTTCAGGTCGGTATGGAAGTAGTAGATGTGTTGTTCCTGATTACCGTTTCTGTCTATCCGCGCCAGCGGTTCATAGCTGTCTTCGTCAGTATACAGATACAGGCTCTGCCGTTTGTCTGCGCTGCTTTCCTGAATTATCTGCATCCCGTCCCACAGGAAGGTGGTGCGGTTGCATGGTTTGCCGTCACGGTCCAGCCGGTGTTTTTCTATCCGCCGGCCAAGCGCATCGTAGACGTAGCCGTAGCGTTCAGTATGGTTCAGCTGTTCGATACGCACTTCGGTCAGGCGGTGTTCGGCATCGTAATGGTAATACTGGGTACCGCTGGCGGTTTGTTTGCTGCGGGTACGTCCGTGTTCGTCGTAGCTGTATTTCAGTCCGCGGAAGCTGAGCAGCTGATTAAAGCGGATCAGGTTCTGATTGCTTTCTTCTTCACCGCGTCTTCTGTCCAGCAGGTTGGCCGCAGCATCGTATTGCAGGGTTTCCCAGTACGCTTCGTTGCGGCAGCTTTCGATGCGGCCGGTCACGTCGTAGCAGTAATCACTCTATCCTTGATGTAGGAATTAGTAGATGGAACGAGAGTTAAATAAAAAAGCTGGTAAGATTTGATTTTTTTACCCAGCTTTCTTTATCATCTAAAAAGGTAATGTCCTTTTAATAGGAGCAAATTTTCTAATATCCACACCTTGTAATTTAAAGTAATAAAAAGCATCTTCTATATTGGAAAACTCACTAAATTCTTCAGTTGCATAATCTTCGTATATTTCCATTTTATTTTCAGGTATGTGGAAAAGATAAGTATTATATTTTTCATTCTCTTTTTTAATAGCATATTCAAATAAATAATTTTCACCATTTATATCCTTTATCTCATCAAAACCTCTAACCTTACCATTCTCTATGGCAGTGATTAGTTTTTTTATATACAAATTAACCATCTATATCAATCCTCAACATTGTCCTATCAGAACGTTTAATATTTATATGAGGCAAAGAAGCATTCTATTTCCTCTATCGTTGTATTAATATTTTTCAATTATTTTTATTTAAAACTATCTAACCAGTCGAATATCTAAAATTATTAACAATATAATTTACAATTTAATTTTTTATAAAAATTTATATTTATAATTACAATAAATGATTATATCTATATTTTTTTATGTAAATCATGTGTTTAATAAATTATTATATATTATTTTACGATTGTTTGAATTGTTATACTTTACAAATATTTATCAATTGTAATTATGCCGATTGCTCTAAAGTAGTATATTTCTGAGTATGTACGTCCCAAAAAATGTATAAATAACTTGTATCATGTCTAATTTCAGTTATATCTATTTGTCCTATAAAGAAAAGGGGCTTATTATTTATTATTGGCCACTCAGGAGATTGAAGCCATTTAGGTCTATTTTTTAAAAATTTGAAATCTTTCTTAATTTGTAATTTTAGGGCTTTTTCTAAATTTTTGCCTTTTTCGTTTTTATATTTTTCCATGATTAATTGGAAATAAGACTCGTTGAGAGATAACCAATTTGGTTGAATTTTTAAAAATAAGTTATATTTTTTACTAGCACTATTATTATAGACAAAACTAATATTTCTTTTTTCTAGAAATAATGCGAGCATACTTTTACTATCAAGCTCTCCAGATGGGCATGATAAATCAATTTCAAGAAGAGCATAAAAAAGATTTACGGTCTTAATATATGATGGAATTTGTGTTTCTTCAGATAAAATGTTCTCTATATCCTTATTATAATATAGTTCTTTTTGAAAATTTTGTGGAGAAAGTGAACCTTCTACATATTCTTTGATAATAGTCATAGAATCCATTTTAGTTATTTCCTAAATTTCTATATGGATCAAGTTTAGAGTGCTGTTCTCTCGTAACTTCACGAAGATTAATAGGATTGTTTACATTTGCACCCCCATTGCGTTGAGGATTGTGATGGTGTAATTCCATAGGATTGCCATTTGCGTCAAGAGGGGCATTTCCCTTTTTAATGCGATCAAGGTTTCCACTACTGAATTCTTGTGAAGTTCCTTTTGTAGCTTCATACCGATTTTTCCAATATCTTTTCCTTACAACTTCCCAAGACGGATTATTACCATTAGTGAGCGGTTTATCAATAGCGTCACCTCTTTTCCATTTTTTAAATTTTACATTACAAGATAGTCCTAAAGGATCAATCCACGTAAACGCATTTGGCGCATACTGATAAAGATTAAAGCCACCCAGCAATCCAATCGGATCAGGCTGAGTAAAGCGGCCTGTATCCGGATCATAATACCTGAAAGTATTGTAGTGCAGTCCGGTTTCTCTGTCTAAATACTGTCCCTGATACCTCAGGTTCTGTTGTATCTCTCTATGAGCAATCTCCTGTATCGGTTTGCCCCAAAGCTGGTATGAGCATTCCCACACAATTTCACCGGCTTCATCCGTCAGTTCCTCCGGCATGCCGTTCAGGTCGGTGTGGAAGTAGTAGATGTGTTGTTCCTGATTACCGTTTCTGTCTATCCGTGCCAGCGGTTCATAGCTGCCTTCGTCAGTATACAGATACAGGCTCTGCCGTTTGTCTGCGCTGCTTTCCTGAATCATCTGCAGTCCGTCCCACAGGAAGGTGGTGCGGTTGCATGGTTTGCCGTCACGGTCCAGCCGGTGTTTTTCAATCCGCCGGCCAAGTGCATCATAGACGTAACCGTAGCGTTCAGTATGGTTTAGCTGTTCGATACGCACTTCGGTCAGGCGGTGTTCGGCATCGTAATGGTAATACTGGGTACCGCTGGCGGTTTGTTTGCTGTGGGTACGTCCGTGTTCGTCGTAGCTGTATTTCAGTCCGCGGAAGCTGAGCAGCTGATTAAAGCGGATCAGGTTCTGATTGCTTTCTTCTTCACCGCGTCTTCTGTCCAGCAGGTTGGCCGCAGCATCGTATTGCAGGGTTTCCCAGTACGCTTCGTTGCGGCAGCTTTCGATGCGTCCGGTTACGTCGTAGCGGTAATCACTTTGTCCCTGTCGGTTGTGTTTTTTGCTTACCAGCCGATCTAGATTGTCGTAGCTGTAGCTGCGGTCCAGTATGATATCCGGCAGGATGCCCGCTCCCGGACGTTTGGTCTGTTTGCCGGTCAGGCGGCTGGTGCGGTCGTATTGAAAACTGGTATTCATTTTGCCCTGGCTGCGCAGGGTTTCCCGGTGCAGCAGGTCGCGCTCGATGTCGCTGATAATTTGACCGTCCAGGTTAATCTGGTGCAGATGGCCGGAACCATAATACAGTTTGTTGATGGTACGTCCGTCCGGTAGGGTGGTGGCGATGCGGTTGCCCAGTTTGTCATACTGATGCTGCAGAACACCCTGTGCAGTGGTTTCGCTCAGCAGGTTGCCCATTATGTCGTAGCTGAAGCTGATCAGTTCCGGTTCGGCTTCCGGCGCTAAACCGGCGGCTTTAAAGCCGACTTTGAGCAGGTTGCCGGCTTTGTCATACTGGTAGGCGGTGGTGCCGTCGGGGGTGTATTTGCCAGTTAAGCGCCCAATGGCATCGCGTTTGAAGCGGTGTTCGATCTGATGCGGGCTGCCGGCTGCAAAACACACGCTGCTGACGTTGTCGAGCAGGTCGTAGCTCAGCTGCTGTCTGCGTCCGTCCAGATCGGTCTGTTCGGTCAGGCGGTCGCCGGCATCATACTGAAACCGGTACTGTTCGCCGTTTTCGTTGGTCAGGGCGGTGAGGCGTCCGTAGGCGTCGTAGCTGAAGCCGAGCTGACGGCCGGCGGCGTCGATGCGGGTATGTACCAGCCCGCGCTGATCGCGGCGGTAGCGGGTGGTGTGGCCGGCCGGATCGGTATAGCTTTGTAGCTGGCCGGCGGCATTGACGTTGTAGTGTTCCTGCCGTCCGTCCGGTAGAGTGGCGCCAATGAGCTGGCCGGCTGCGTTGTACTGGTATTTGCTGCTGTTACCGATGGCATTGGTGATGCTGGTGAGGTTACCAGCGGTATTGTAATAGAAATGGGTGATGGAGCCGGAACAGTCTA
>NZ_JAAEDT010000032.1:0-6528 GCF_013346865.1 Snodgrassella sp. ESL0323
TTATTATTCAACAATTCACTTATCTCTTTTTTAGATTTATTACTGCCGTATTTTAGAAAATATAATTTTTTCATTTATCGCCCGCCACATTTCCCTGGAATTCTGATTCCTTTTCCTTTAGCTTTGACTTCAACTGAAGACTTAAAAATCATAGCATTTACAGGTCTATCTCCAGATATTCTAGATAATCTTTGTAGAATATTATCTATACCTAATTTTTTAGCCGTATCACTACCCATATTAATTGGTCCAGTTCGTCCACCTTTTCCTATCCCTAAGTATTCTGCTTTCTGATATAGCTCTGGATGTGATATAGCTACATCAAAATCACTAACACGACCAACATCAAAAGGTTGTCCTGTAGAGAAGCTTACACCAGATACAGAACTTCCTTGCATGTATGAAACTGAGCTAGAATATCCTAATTTACTCAGACCAGCCTGTAATGTTTGACCAAATTGCTTAAATTGCCCAAAGCTCTTAAAGCCATGTGGTACCCCTTCCTTTGAGAATCCTAAAGGATCAATCCAAGTCAACCCATTAGGCGCATACTGATACAGATTAAACCCACCCAGCAGCCCAATCGGATCAGGCTGAGTAAAGCGGCCTGTATCCGGATCGTAGTATCTGAAAGTATTGTAGTGCAGTCCGGTTTCTCTGTCTAAATACTGTCCCTGATACCGCAGATTCTGCTGTATCTCTCTATGGGCAGTCTCCTGTATCGGTTTACCCCACAGCTGGTATGAGCATTCCCACACAATTTCACCGGCTTCATCCGTCAGCTCCTCCGGCATGCCGTTCAGATCGGTATGGAAGTAGTAGATGTGTTGTTCCTGATTACCGTTTCTGTCTATTCGCGCCAGCGGTTCATAGCTGCCTTCCTCGGTATACAGATACAGGCTCTGCCGTTTGTCTGTGCCGCTTTCCTGCATCATCTGCAGTCCGTCCCACAGGAAGGTGGTGCGGTTGCATGGCTTGCCGTCCCGGTCCAGCCGGTGTTTTTCAATCCGCCGGCCAAGGGCATCATAGACGTAACCGTAGCGTTCAGTATGGTTTAGCTGTTCGATACGCACTTCGGTCAGGCGGTGTTCGGCATCGTAATGGTAATACTGGGTACCGCTGATGGACTGTTCGTAGCCAATATGCCTATGCGGTATCAGTCTAGTTAGAAGATAGCAAACAGTATGAAAGTAATAGATGTGTGCAGTTACTGATTGTCAATAAAATTAAATAATAAATTTGTAAATTATTATTTTAATTTTTTGTGTACATTTTTTATTTTTGAATATTATACAAATAAATATCATATTCATTATCACTTAAAGCAATTACTCTATCTGGAGAAGTAAATGCTAATGAAAAATCATATGTCTTATTTATTGAAAACAAGCTTAATATGAAATTTGAAAAATTTTCGACATAAAAGGATATGCAAATATCCCCGTAATAAAACATATTACAAATAATATCTTTTTTTATATTCAATAAACTTTCAACTTCACTAACTAAAACATTTCTATTTATAGGTAAATTAAAAACTTTTTTCTTAATAATATTATCAATTTTATTTATTTCCATTAACATTTCTCTATGCCATATAAATTCATTATCATGTAAAAATGATATATTAAACGACCTAATACCATCTAATTTGGTTGCATAATCTTTTGCTCTAAATAAATTTAATTTATCTTTTAAACTAATTTTCATAATATATATGATGATCTTTGGTTGCAGGGTCTTCGATTTTCAGATATCTCTCTTTTTTGAAATCGTATGTTCTAGGATCATAATTAGGTCGAGGTTGTCCCGCATGCACATGAGGACCTGATGCTCTAGGATCTGCAGTGTGTTCAGCAATAACTTTTTTATGTCCGTAGGCATCTGTATATTCATAATATCGTCCATGAGAACTTAAATTCTCTGAATATTTATAGTTTGTTTGCCCTCTTCTTCTAGGATCATTTCCAACAGTCCATTGCCTATCAGGTTGCTGTGAACGAGGTATGCCAGCAAGATCTTTTGCTTTATTAAACGCTTGACGACGATTTCTTACTCCACCACATTGAAGACCAAGAGGATCGATCCAAATAAACGCATTCGGTGCATACTGATAAAGATTGAGTCCGCCGGCTAATCCAATCGGGTCAGGTTGGGTAAAGCGGCCTATATCTGGATCGTAGTACCTGAAAGTATTGTAGTGCAGTCCGGTTTCTCTGTCTAAATACTGTCCCTGATACCGCAGGTTCTGTTGTATCTCTGTATGAGCAATCTCCTGTACCGGTTTGCCCCAAAGCTGGTATGAGCATTCCCACACAATTTCACCGGCTTCATCCGTCAGCTCCTCCGGCAAGCCGTTCAGGTCGGTATTGAAGTAGTAGATGTGTTGTTCCTGATTACCGTTTCTGTCTATCCGCGCCAGCGGTTCATAGCTGCCTTCGTCAGTATACAGATACAGGCTCTGCCGTTTGTCTGCGCTGCTTTCCTGAATCATCTGCAGCCCGTTCCACAGGAAGGTGGTGCGGTTGCATGGCTTACCGTCACGGTTTAGCCGGTGTTTTTCGATGGGCTGGCCAAGCGCGTAGACGTAGCGTTTAGTGTGGATAATTAGATTAAAAAGGTTTAAAGATAATTTGTTTAGGAGATTGAACAGGAACTAAATAATAAAAAAACTGAAAATATTAATTTCTTTCCTAGTTTATTCAATATAATTTATTTTTATATTTTTCTCTATAATAATTCTCAGTACGCTCTATGACTTCAATTAAACCATCAATATTAGTAGAAAATTTTACTGTATCATTATCCAAAGAATATTCATACCTTATTTCATTTTCTTCTGGATAATTTGGTATCTTATATTGGGTTACTTTAATATCAAATTCTTTATATAATTTATCAATATAAAATTTTACATTACACCCAATCTTAATATTTTCCAAGATATATAGTTTAACTATATATGCATTATAAATAAATTTTGAGAATATAGATTATTGAAACCAGTAACCGACTTAATTTAACTATAAATCACTTTTTAGATTTATGTGATTGTCGCCAAGAATCAAAATTACCAACACAAATCTCATTTAAAGGTAAATCCAGTGGGATATCTTTGAAAGAATCAACCATTTGATCAAATGGTGGAGGAAGTGTAATAGACATACCAAAGTCTTCATTTACAATAAGTGAACCATTTTTTATCAAAAATTTATCAGTTATACTGATCAGCTTTCTCATTGTAATGCCGGTATATAATTTTTTTTTATACTTACCTTTATAATTTTCATTACACCCTACTGCCACAATTCGACCATAAATATCCGTAGAAAAAACTATCGTACTATTATTCAAATAGTATCCATACTGTATTTCAGAATAACTTGGTACCTTATACCGTTTAACGTCAACATCAAATTTTTTATACAATTCATCGATATAAAAGTTTACATTACGCCCAATTTCAATATTACCCAAAGATTTATAGCTTATAATATCTGCACTAAAATCTATCATGTCCTTAACCTCCGTTCATAGTGTGATATAGAATAGACTATTAGTAAATTTTGAAGATATAGCTTATTGGAGCCGATAAACGACTTAATTTAGCTATAAATCATTTATTTGATTTACGTGTTGGCAACCAATAATCAAAATTACCAACATAGATCTCATTTAGGAGCAAATTCAGCGGAATATCTTTTAAATAATCAGCTATTTCATCGCCAAGAATCAAAATTACCAACATAGATCTCATTTAGGATTAAATTCAGCGGAATATCTTTTAAATAATCAGCTATTTCATCATATGGTGAAGGGAGTATAAAATACATACCAAAATCTTTATCTACAATAAGTGTACCAAATGTTATCCACTGTTTATTAGTTAAACTAATCAGTTTTCCCATTGTAATGCCAGCATATAATTTATTTTTATATTTTCCTCTATAGTTTTCATTACACCCTACCATAATAATTTGACCATCAATATTCGTAGAAAATTTTATCGTGTCATTATTCAAAGAATATGAATACCTTATTTCCTCTTTTTCTTGAGCCTTTGTTATCACATACTGGGTTACTTTAACATCAAAATTTTTATACATTTCGTCGATGTAAAATTCAACATTACGCCCAATCTCAATATTACCCAAAGACTTATAACTTATAATATCTGCATTAAAATCTATCATGTCTTATTCTACATTCATTAGTATTCCATCAATATAAACAGGTTCGTTATGAATTCTATCATATTTTTCAAATCCTTCATGGCCAATTCTGCCTAAAGTTTCTAATTTATTACCTTTGTGTTTTTTGTAAATTTTCCAGTAATCATTACCATGTATATTAGTCTGATTTTTATTACCACCAGGATGATAATCCAATATATATGTGGTGTTACCAGATCTTGTTTTTTTGGTAAATTGGATATGTTGAATTGCATTTTCAGACGCTTTTACTTCTTCTCGTACCCATCCCTTAGAGATCAAGTAATCTTCAACATTAGCTGGTTTTTTTCCAGTTAAAATATTTACCCAACGCTTGGTAATAGTGTTTCTTCGTTTAAAACCTTTAGAAGAAGGTCCACATCCTTTGTACTCTAATCCCCAAGGATCAACCCACATTAGCGGATTTGGCGCATACTGATACAGATTAAAGCCACCTAGCAACCCAATCGGATCCGGCTGGGTAAAGCGGCCTGTATCCGGATCATAGTACCTGAAAGTATTGTAGTGCAGCCCAGTTTCTCTGTCTAAATACTGTCCCTGATACCTCAGGTTCTGTTGTATCTCTGTATGGGCAATCTCCTGTATCGGTTTGCCCCACAGCTGGTATGAGCATTCCCACACAATTTCACCGGCTTCATCCGTCAGCTCCTCCGGCATGCCGTTCAGGTCGGTATGGAAGTAGTAGATGTGTTTTTCCTGATTACCGGTCCGGTCTATCCGTGCCAGCGGTTCATAGCTGCCTTCGTCAGTATACAGATACAGGCTCTGCCGTTTGTCTGCACTGCTTTCCTGAATCATCTGCATCCTGTCCCACAGGAAGGTGGTGCGGTTGCATGGCTTGCCGTCACGGTCCAGCCGGTGTTTTTCGATGCGCCGGCCGAGCGCATCGTAGACGTAGCCGTAGCGTTCAGTATGGTTCAGCTGTTCGATACGCACTTCGATCAGGCGGTGTTCGGCATCGTAATGGTAATACTGGGTACCGCTGGCGGTTTGTTTGCTGCGGGTACGTCCGTGTTCGTCGTAGCTGTATTTCAGTCCGCGGAAGCTGAGCAGCTGATTAAAGCGGATCAGGTTCTGATTGCTTTCTTCTTCACCGCGTCTTCTATCCAACAGGTTGGCCGCAGCATCGTACTGCAGGGTTTTCCAGTAGGATTCGTTGCGGCAGCTTTCGATGTGTTAATAACATCAGTGATCATTTTAAATTTACCTGATTAAAATCACGTTTTAATAAAATAAATTTCACTCAACTTTTTATTTAATATAGTCTTGAATACGAACGTGGTTCAATATCGCGCTTGCCGAGTTTGTCTACCTTTTCTAAAATTAGATCATAACAATAGAAAATATCATCGTTTTGTTTTAAATGTACTCCTTCTAAACAAACTCTATATATCCCTTTAGGAATATTAGAATTATGCCAACCAGTATATTCTTCCCATTCCCAAAAAACTGCCATATCGGCAATATATAAACTACCTGTTACATTAAGAAAAAAATATTTATCGCTAAATACAACATTTCGATTGTCATTACTAGGCATTTCATTTAAAAACAACCTAACTATATACCCACCATCATCAATACCCATGATAGGTAACGCAATGCCCTTATCTAAAACAAAATCTCCTTTATCTGTAGTTGTAAATTGTTGAAGTATATTCTCTCCATCATTTATTTTTCCATCAAAAGGACTCAATATCCCGGGATAATCAAAAATAATTATGCCATTAAAATCAACATCAACATCTATAGTTTTAACCACACTTACCTCCTGATTTCTTTACTTTTTGTTTGTTATTAAACCATTTTAATAATTTGTTATGAGCTTCTTTAGGAGTTACATTTTTTGCTATGATTTCACCTGTTGAGGGAATTTTTAAATCTCCCTTGATATGAGAGACAGAATCTAAATTACGGCTTGTAGCACTAAATAATTCATCTGCACTTCCTGTCCAAGGACCTTGAATTTTACCTATATCATTTTTAATAGCCCTATGCAATTCTTCATGCATGCCAGGACTATAAGGATTAGGAAAAAATGTGGGTGTATTTCTCTTAGTTCCCAAATCTGTCAGCCCAATACTATTAGCTTTGTTACGTGGAATAAGATGATGTCCCATTCCATTAGGATTCCATGCCCATGGCATTAATCCAAGAGGATCAATCCACATCAGCGCATTTGGCGCATACTGATACAGATTATAGCCACCCAGCAATCCAATCGGATCAGGCTGAGTAAAGCGGCCTATATCCGGATCGTAGTACCTGAAAGTATTGTAGTGCAGTCCGGTTTCTC
>NZ_JAAEDT010000033.1:0-5556 GCF_013346865.1 Snodgrassella sp. ESL0323
TTAAAGTAAGAAACCCGGCTGACTAATCAACCGGGTTCTTCTATGGGGAGTCTGGCGGTGTCCTACTTTCACATGGGCAATCCATACTATCATCGGCGCTAGGTCGTTTCACGGTCCTGTTCGGGATGGGAAGGCGTGGGACCAACCCGCTATGGCCGCCAGACATTAAACTGTCAAATCAGAAAGCCTTAATCTCGGTGATGATGTGTATTCATCAGTAAGCTTTATCATTCTCTGTGCATTTATTGCACGAAGTCCTTCAAATGATAGAGTCAAGCCTCACGAGCAATTAGTATCGGTTAGCTCCAAGTGTTACCACTCTTCCACACCCGACCTATCAACGTCCTGGTCTTGAACGTCTCTTTAGAGGGATTAAATCCCTAGGGAAGTCTCATCTTCAGGCGAGTTTCACGCTTAGATGCTTTCAGCGTTTATCTCTTCCGAACTTAGCTACCCGGCGATGCGACTGGCGTCACAACCGGTACACCAGAGGTTCGTCCACTCCGGTCCTCTCGTACTAGGAGCAGCCCCCGTCAAACTTCCAACGCCCACTGCAGATAGGGACCAAACTGTCTCACGACGTTTTAAACCCAGCTCACGTACCACTTTAAATGGCGAACAGCCATACCCTTGGGACCGACTACAGCCCCAGGATGTGATGAGCCGACATCGAGGTGCCAAACTCCGCCGTCGATATGAACTCTTGGGCGGAATCAGCCTGTTATCCCCGGAGTACCTTTTATCCGTTGAGCGATGGCCCTTCCATTCAGAACCACCGGATCACTATGTCCTGCTTTCGCACCTGCTCGACTTGTCGGTCTCGCAGTTAAGCTACCTTGTGCCATTGTACTATCAGTCCGATTTCCGACCGGACCTAGGTAACCTTCGAACTCCTCCGTTACTCTTTGGGAGGAGACCGCCCCAGTCAAACTGCCTACCATGCACGGTCCCCGATCCAGATTATGGATCCGGGTTAGAACCTCAAAGTCACCAGGGTGGTATTTCAAGGACGGCTCCACAAGAACTAGCGTTCCTGCTTCTTAGCCTCCCACCTATCCTACACAAGTGACTTCAAAGTCCAATGCAAAGCTACAGTAAAGGTTCACGGGGTCTTTCCGTCTAGCAGCGGGGAGATTGCATCTTCACAACCATTTCAACTTCGCTGAGTCTCAGGAGGAGACAGTGTGGCCATCGTTACGCCATTCGTGCGGGTCGGAACTTACCCGACAAGGAATTTCGCTACCTTAGGACCGTTATAGTTACGGCCGCCGTTTACTGGGGCTTCGATCCGATGCTTGCACATCTTCAATTAACCTTCCAGCACCGGGCAGGCGTCACACCCTATACGTCCACTTTCGTGTTTGCAGAGTGCTGTGTTTTTATTAAACAGTCGCAGCCACCTATTCTCTGCGACCTCTCATAGCTTACAGAGTAAATCCTTCACCATAAGAGGCATACCTTCTCCCGAAGTTACGGTATCAATTTGCCGAGTTCCTTCTCCTGAGTTCTCTCAAGCGCCTTAGAATTCTCATCCTACCCACCTGTGTCGGTTTGCGGTACGGTTTCATTCAAACTGAAGCTTAGTGGCTTTTCCTGGAAGCGTGGTATCAGTCACTTCGTGTCCGTAGACACTCGTCATCACTTCTCGGTGTTGTTGAGCACCCGGATTTGCCTAAGTGCTCCACCTACCGGCTTAAACGATCTATTCCAACAGATCGATGACCTAACCTTCTCCGTCCCCACATCGCATTTGAATCAAGTACAGGAATATTAACCTGTTTCCCATCGACTACGCATCTCTGCCTTGCCTTAGGGGCCGACTCACCCTACGCCGATGAACGTTGCGTAGGAAACCTTGGGTTTTCGGCGACAGGGCTTTTCACCCTGTTTATCGCTACTCATGTCAACATTCGCACTTCTGATACCTCCAGCATGCTTCTCAACACACCTTCTTCGGCCTACAGAACGCTCCCCTACCATGCCAGTTAACTGACATCCGCAGCTTCGGTTACAGATTTGAGCCCCGTTACATCTTCCGCGCAGGACGACTCGACCAGTGAGCTATTACGCTTTCTTTAAATGATGGCTGCTTCTAAGCCAACATCCTGGCTGTCTGGGCCTTCCCACTTCGTTTACCACTTAATCTGTCATTTGGGACCTTAGCTGGCGGTCTGGGTTGTTTCCCTCTTGACACCGGACGTTAGCACCCGATGTCTGTCTCCCGAGGAACCACTTGATGGTATTCTTAGTTTGCCATGGGTTGGTAAGTCGCAATGACCCCCTAGCCATAACAGTGCTTTACCCCCATCAGTGTCTTGCTCGAGGCACTACCTAAATAGTTTTCGGGGAGAACCAGCTATCTCCGAGTTTGTTTAGCCTTTCACCCCTATCCACAGCTCATCCCCGCATTTTGCAACATGCGTGGGTTCGGTCCTCCAGTACCTGTTACGGCACCTTCAACCTGGCCATGGATAGATCACTCGGTTTCGGGTCTACACCCAGCAACTCAACGCCCTATTAAGACTCGGTTTCCCTACGCCTCCCCTAATCGGTTAAGCTCGCTACTGAATGTAAGTCGTTGACCCATTATACAAAAGGTACGCAGTCACGGATTCCTCCGCTCCCACTGTTTGTATGCATCAGGTTTCAGGTTCTATTTCACTCCCCTCCCGGGGTTCTTTTCGCCTTTCCCTCACGGTACTGGTTCACTATCGGTCGATGATGAGTATTTAGCCTTGGAGGATGGTCCCCCCATCTTCAGACAGGATTTCTCGTGTCCCGCCCTACTTTTCGTATACTTAGTACCGCCTCTGAAATTTCGAATACGGGGCTATCACCCTCTACGGCCAAGCTTCCCAGCTTGTTCTTCTATCTCAGTGACTATCATATACTGGCTCCTGCGCGTTCGCTCGCCACTACTTGCGCAATCTCGGTTGATTTCTTTTCCTCTGGGTACTTAGATGGTTCAGTTCTCCAGGTTCGCTTCTCTGTACCTATGTATTCAGTACAGGATACCATGCTTATACATGGTGGGTTGCCCCATTCGGATATCGCGGGATCACAGCTCTATTGCCAGCTCCCCCACGCTTTTCGCAGGCTTACACGTCCTTCTTCGCCTATCATCGCCAAGGCATCCACCTGATGCACTTATTCACTTGACTCTATCATTTCAAGAACCTCTTGACTTCGTCAGCATACCGTTGACTAGTATCTCTGACTTAAGGCCTTTACTCTCATAAAGCTTACTGCTTTGGTTGTCTGAACAACGCCTTTTGTGCTCGTCGTTCAGCGATACAATCATCACCCAATTCTTGCAGCACTTCTCTTCTTCTGTCTCCAGAATCAGTTCTATGCTCCAATCTTTGTTTGTTGATTTCGGCTTTCCAATTTGTTAAAGATCGATGCGTTACTTCGCAAATTAAAATCAGCTCTCTGAACTGCCTTTAATTTCCAAAGTATTTTACTGAACCCCTTCTCCTCAGAGTGGTGGTGGAGGCAAACGGGATCGAACCGATGACCCCCTGCTTGCAAAGCAGGTGCTCTACCAACTGAGCTATGCCCCCTCTGTCCTTAAATAAGTGGTGGGTCTGGGAGGACTTGAACCTCCGACCCCACGCTTATCAAGCGTGTGCTCTAACCAGCTGAGCTACAAACCCAGTTTATTCAGTCTCTTCTCGCATCTTTTCAGTTTACCGATAAGTGTGAATGCCAGTCAGCCCCTTCTTTTCTCTAGAAAGGAGGTGATCCAGCCGCAGGTTCCCCTACGGCTACCTTGTTACGACTTCACCCCAGTCATGAAGCATACCGTGTTAAGCGACCTCCTTGCGGTTAGTCTACCCAATTCTGGTATCCCCCACTCCCATGGTGTGACGGGCGGTGTGTACAAGACCCGGGAACGTATTCACCGCAGTATGCTGACCTGCGATTACTAGCGATTCCGACTTCATGCACTCGAGTTGCAGAGTGCAATCCGGACTACGATCGGCTTTCTGAGATTGGCTTCACCTCGCGGCTTCGCTACCCTCTGTACCGACCATTGTATGACGTGTGAAGCCCTGGTCATAAGGGCCATGAGGACTTGACGTCATCCCCACCTTCCTCCGGCATATCACCGGCAGTCTCATTAGAGTGCCCAACTTAATGATGGCAACTAATGACAAGGGTTGCGCTCGTTGCGGGACTTAACCCAACATCTCACGACACGAGCTGACGACAGCCATGCAGCACCTGTGTTACGGTTCCCGAAGGCACTCTCCTATCTCTAAGAGATTCCGTACATGTCAAGACCAGGTAAGGTTCTTCGCGTTGCATCGAATTAATCCACATCATCCACCGCTTGTGCGGGTCCCCGTCAATTCCTTTGAGTTTTAATCTTGCGACCGTACTCCCCAGGCGGACAATTTCACGCGTTAGCTTCGCTACTAAGACATCTAGTGTCCCAACAGCTAATTGTCATCGTTTAGGGCGTGGACTACCAGGGTATCTAATCCTGTTTGCTACCCACGCTTTCGAGCATGAACGTCAGTGTTATCCCAGGAGGCTGCCTTCGCCATCGGTATTCCTCCACATCTCTACGCATTTCACTGCTACACGTGGAATTCTACCTCCCTCTGACACACTCTAGTTAACCAGTTTCAAATGCACGTCCCAAGTTGAGCTCGGGGATTTCACATCTGACTTAATTAACCGTCTGCGCTCGCTTTACGCCCAGTAATTCCGATTAACGCTCGCACCCTACGTATTACCGCGGCTGCTGGCACGTAGTTAGCCGGTGCTTATTCTTTAGGTACCGTCAGCACCAGGTGGTATTAACACCCGGCTTTTCTTCCCTAACAAAAGTCCTTTACAACCCGAAGGCCTTCTTCAGACACGCGGCATGGCTGGATCAGGGTTCCCCCCATTGTCCAAAATTCCCCACTGCTGCCTCCCGTAGGAGTTTGGGCCGTGTCTCAGTCCCAATGTGGCGGATCATCCTCTCAGACCCGCTATGGATCGTCGCCTTGGTAGGCCTTTACCCCACCAACTAGCTAATCCAACATCGGCCGCTCAAATAACGCGAGGTCTTTCGATCCCCCGCTTTCCCCCTCAGGGCGTATGCGGTATTAGCCATCCTTTCGGACAGTTATCCCCCATTACTCGGTACGTTCCGATGCATTACTCACCCGTTCGCCACTCGCCACCAGAGAGCAAGCTCTCCGTGCTGCCGTTCGACTTGCATGTGTAAAGCATGCCGCCAGCGTTCAATCTGAGCCAGGATCAAACTCTTATGTTTAATCTTAGCTTTTTTGTAATCCCGAAGTTCCCTTCGGTTTCACTGGTCTGCTTCAAAGTTATTGACAAGAAATGTTTTTATCTTGTCTCTCTGAATCAGTGTGAGGCCGCTTGGCACTCACACTTATCGGTAATCTGTTCTGTTAAAGAGCGTTGCTTTCGACTGCGTTCTACTTTAAACTGTGCGTTTGTTTCGTGTCGCGTCATCAGCGAAGAAGGCGAACTATACGCCTCCACAAAGCCCCTGTCAACTCCTGCCTGCATTTATTTTTGACTTCCTCCTCA
>NZ_JAAEDT010000034.1:0-3531 GCF_013346865.1 Snodgrassella sp. ESL0323
AACCGAAGTGCGTATCGACATACTGAAGAACGCTACGACTACAGCTACGATGCCCTCGGCCGGTGCATCGGCTGGATCGTGACGGTAAGCCATGCAACCGCACCAACTTCCCGATGGTTGTGGCCGTCACAAATGGGGTGGCGGAACAACATGTAGAAAGTGAGACAAATATGAAGACAGCAACAGGATTTACTAATTTATTGAAAATTTCTAAAAATATTTCTTATTATGAGGCATGTTATATTTATGTTGATTTAGATTTTGATGATACAAAAAAATGCATTGAATCCGCCAACTATTATCTTTCTGAAACGAGAGATGAAGATGATGATATGGAAGAACAGGAAGATAAATATCTAGCTTGGCTGGAGTACGCAACATTTTTGGCAATTATTGACAATAAACTGGAACATCACCCTAATGCCTCTGAAGACGATTTAATAGAGGCTGTGATTTATTATCTTGAAGAAGATGATTTTCTGGATTAATAATAAAATCGGCAATATACATGAATAAAGATATTTAATTAAGATAATTTTAATTTTTATTAGTATAAAATTGGATAGTGCTATATTCGCATAGATGTCATTATATAAAGACACAGTAAAGAAAATAGCAACTAAAACCTGATCCACTTTAATCAGTTGCTCAGCTTCCGCGGACTGCAATACAGCTACAACGAACACGGACGTACCCGCACAAACAAACTGCCGGCAGTACCCAGTATTACCATTACGATGCCGTACACCGCCTGGCCGAAGTGCGTATCGGCATACTGAGCGCTACGGCTACGATGCCCTTGGCCGGTGGAAAAATAATAGAGCAAAAACTACACGCAAACCTCAAGGTCATTTTAGTGATAACAGAATGATAGAAGAAGCGTTTGATAAAGAACCTAAAACACCTGGAGTACATAATGTCAAAGTATCACAACCATCAAACGTGTATTATCCTGATGGGACTACAAAAACAACTGATATTGTAAGAGTTGTAATCAGAGACAAACCTATTACTGCTTATCCATATGTTCCTAGAGATTAGAATATGAATATTAATTTAATTATAAAAGAAAAACCTACTGAATTGGATGAGTATCTAAATCAGGATGATATGGAATTACTACCTTTCCAATTTGCTCTTCTAGAGCTATCCCAGTATGTAAATGGTCACATTAATATTTCATTCAAAAATCAACCAAGTATTGTTTTGGATTTGTTTGATGATTTTATGGTATGCTTTGACGATATAATCAATCTTATAAATGCGACCAAATTAGCACATTCTAAAAAAGAAGAAATATGGTTTTGTGAGCAAGGTTCGGATTTCTATTTATTTTATGAAGTTAAAGATAAAATAATTTATTTAACCTTTAAAAAAGGAAAATCTGTAGGTCTGCCAAATAGAAATACACCTGATTTTTCTGTAGAAGTAAATAAAATAGAATATTTTAAGCAATGGGAAAATTTGTTCCAAAAATTAAGCATTATTTTTGAAAAAAAACTTCATAAAAAAATTCCTCTACCCTTTTAATTCTTAATAACGTGTAAAAGCTCGAATAAATCAATATAAATTTATTTCAAAAAATGATATTCAAAATGCTCGATCAAATAATATATTAAAACAATCGGATGGACGTTGGGTTGTAGTAGGATCGAAAGACAGATTTCATCTGATAGAAAAAAATGGTTCTGAGATTGCTACCTCATTTATCAAAGAAATGAAAGGATGTAAACTATGACTCTGTTAATAGGTGATAAATCACGTATAGCTGTTGAATATTCAATACATAATCGGGAAATGTTTTTTGGTTGTGCGAGATTATGGTTTAATAATTCATTTATTGGAAGTTTTAGTGATCCCATATATCTTGATGGATATTTGCTTGGTGGATGTTATGAAATACTATCTAAACCGATGCTTAATGATAGATATTCATTTGATAATCCGGTTAAAATATATGAATCAATTTATGATGACCAGTTATGTGATGATGATGATTTACATGACTTAGCACTATCTTATCGTATTAATTTTGGTACGTGGTCAGATTATTTTAATATTTATTCGTATAAGTTATCAGAAAGCACTGGCGCGATTTTATGGAAATTAATTGATAAATATGATGAATTGAAAGACTTAATAAATTATCCGTCATGTGTATTTTATGAGACTTTTAATTATAGTGATTTAATTGAAATCATGGATCAACTTAATTCTATAAAAACACAACAGTAAAATACAAGGGGTTGGGAAAAATAATCGGCCCCTTTAGTTCATTTTATTGCCTAATTCCACTAAACCAGTATATTCTTAACCCCATTAACCACCTGTTTAGCCTGATAAAGCTGCTCACGCAGTTCCTGCACCCGGTTACCCTTAGCCATCAGCACAATACACTTGTTTGAAATCTTTACCGTCACGCCACGCACGGTCTTGAATCCCGCCTCTGCCAGCCAGTCGCTCCTAAGGTACAGGCCGAGACTTCATTATGTTAAATCAATAAATACTTATACCGGAAATCAGTTTTCCGCCCTGCTCAGAACCATTAGAACTATAGCTTACCTATAAAGCTATCTATCTTGAATACAAGAGAATTATCAATATAACATAAAGCTGTTTTGTACATTTTTAAAGCTAAGATAAAAACAATCCTTCATATTTTTATCTTATTTTGCTATTATTTAATTTAATATTAATAATTTTAAAAATTATTGACAATGAAACATCTTATTCAGCAGATTATATTACTCATTTTCTACTTAGTCTTCATTGACTTTGTACAAGCAAGTCAAACAAGTGTTTGTCACACCGACTCTCCTTATTATGATTTGTTGATTGAAAAGGACGGCATATATCTGCAAGAAACAGTGAAAGCTAAGAACAAAATTAGTTATGTATCTCAATCAAAAGCACGCTTAAAAGACATCACAGATAAAGGCGCTCGGATTATTTCTGATGATGGTGACAGGATACTTGTATTATCTAATGCAAAATACTTTTTTATACCTAAACACTTATATAGAACCCTCAATCAATATAAAATTACCTCATTATTTAATGAAAATGAGGTTAGTAAAATTGTTTCTAACAAATTTTTTCTGGTTTCTGGTTATTGGTATTATGCCTCTTATGCGTTAGATGGAGAATCCTATAAACACAAAATACCTGAACTTAAAGGAAATTTAGAAATCATTGCCGTAGCCGTAGTAAATAATAAATATTTGGGAAGGTTTAATCATTTTGGGTCTATTGTATTAAAAGATGATGAGGGTTATCAAATTATATTAAAAGATGATAACGCAGTGTATGTCTACGATATAAGTAAGAATAAACTTGAAAAAATTCCTCATCTCACACCTTCACAAACACATTTTTTTCAGACACATCATTCCCATCCAAAAATTTACTACTTGTATGACGATGATACATTTTATCTGATTGATAAAGACTATAAATACACAGACATTACCGAAGAGTTCAATCTGCAAGGTAAGTATAATGGGTTTACTAAAGCAGAGATGCACACTAATT
>NZ_JAAEDT010000035.1:0-3158 GCF_013346865.1 Snodgrassella sp. ESL0323
TTATTATTCAACAATTCACTTATCTCTTTTTTAGATTTATTACTGCCGTATTTTAGAAAATATAATTTTTTCATTTATCGCCCGCCACATTTCCCTGGAATTCTGATTCCTTTTCCTTTAGCTTTGATTTCAACTGAAGACTTAAAAATCATAGCATTTACAGGTCTATCTCCAGACATTCTAGATAATCTTTGTAGAATATCATCTATACCTAAATCTTTAGCCATATCACTACCCATCTCAATTGGTCCAGTTCGTCCACCTTTTCCTATCCCTAAGGATTCTGCTTTCTGATATAGCTCTGGATGTGATATAGCTACATCAAAATCACTAACACGACCAACATCAAAAGGTTGTCTTGTAGAGAAGCTTACACCAGATACAGAACTTCCTTGCATGTATGAAACTGAGCTAGGATATCCTAATTTACTCAGACCAGCCTGTAATGTTTGACCAAATTGCTTAAATTGCCCATAGCTCTTAAAGCCATGTGGTACCCCTTTCTTTGAGAATCCTAAAGGATCAATCCAAGTCAACCCATTAGGCGCATACTGATACAGATTAAACCCACCCAGCAGCCCAATCGGATCAGGCTGAGTAAAGCGGCCTATATCCGGATCGTAGTATCTGAAAGTATTGTAGTGCAGTCCGGTTTCTCTGTCTAAATACTGTCCCTGATACCTCAGGTTCTGTTGTATCTCTGTATGAGCAATCTCCTGTACCGGTTTGCCCCATAACTGATATGAACATTCCCAGACGATTTCACCGGCTTCATCCGTCAGCTCCTCCGGCACAGCGGTTCATAGCTGTCTTCACCGATATACAGATACAGGCTCTGCCGTTTGTCTGCGCCACTTTCCTGAATCATCTGCATCCCGTCCCACAGGAAGGTGGTGCGGTTGCATGGTTTGCCATCTCGGTCTAGCCGGTGTTTTTCAATCCGCCGGCCAAGGGCATCGTAGACGTAGCCGTAGCGTTCAGTATGGTTCAGCTGTTCGATACGTACTTCGGTCAGGCGGTGTTCGTCATCGTAATGGTAATACTGGGTACCGCTGGCGGTTTGTTTGCTACGGGTTCGTCCGTGTTCGTCGTAGCTGTATTTCAGTCCGCGGAAGCTGAGCAGCTGATTAAAGCGGATCAGGTTCTGATTGCTTTCTTCTTCACCGCGTCTTCTGTCCAGCAGGTTGGCCGCAGCATCGTATTGCAATGTTTCCCAGTACGCTTCGTTGCGGCAGCTTTCGATGCGTCCGGTTACGTCGTAGCGGTAATCACTTTGTCCCTGTCGGTTGTGTTTTTTGCTTACCAGCCGGTCCAGATTGTCGTAGCTGTAGCTGCGGTCTAATATGGTATCCGGCAGGATGCCTGCTCCCGGACGTTTGGTCTGTTTACCGGTTAGGCGGCTGGTGCGGTCGTATTTAAAACTGGTGTGCATTCTGCCCTGGCTGTGCAGAGTTTCTCGATACTTGAAATTAAAGTACTCTTCATTAGTTCCATGCACTGGCTTAGCCATGGTTGCACGAAGATAGTAATAAAAAATCGGAAGAATAAAATCTAGGCATCATTTCTTTTTTTTCATTTATTCCCTACTAATAACTTTTAGCTACCAGCGTTTTTTTCATCATTACTATATCTAGATTCATAATCTTCAATATATTCAAGTTCTCTTGTTAATTTACAACACCATTTGTATGGTTTAGATTCATATGGATTAGGAATAACAAACCCTTCAGAGAAAAGATACTCTGGCAAAATTTCATCAATTGGCATATACAAATATACATAATCACCTTCTTTTAAGAAGATAGTTTCCCCCATATAGTTTTTTATTTCATCTGTCTGAGTTAAACCAACAATATCTAAATCTAAAACTCTCTCATTATCAAAATCTGCAAATATTCTACTATTTAATCCTATATCTACTTTTTGACAATTAGTTTGTGCTTGTTGGGCAACCATGTGTAGTTCCTTCCTTTGCTTTTCCTGGATTTTCTGTGTTGGAGTGAATCGCCGGCTAACCCAATCGGGTCAGGCTGGGTAAAGCGGCCCATATCTGGATCGTAGTGCCTGAAGGGATTGTAGTGCAGTCCGGTTTTTCTGTCTGAATACTGTCCCTGATACCTCAAGTTCTGTTGTATCTGTCTATGGACACGTAGATGTTTTCTTTGGTGGTTTTTTCTTTGCTGGATTTTTCACTGTTGGAGTGAATAACTGTTCAAATTGTTCAGCAGTTAAACCACTAACAGTTGCGTGATTCATCTTATGTGGACCTTTTACATTTGACTCACCGTCTAAAGTTATTGTACCACCTGCTTTCTCAATTTCACCAACTGTCGCTATGCCTACTTGATTATGATTAAAAGCTTTTGCCAGAGTTTCCAAATCAGCACCTGGTGCTGCTTGAGTTGATACTCCGCTTAATTTTCCGTTTGCATCAGTCTTAACACCATTTCCGTTCTTAAAATTTTCAGCTTCACATGTACCACCTCTACATACTATATCGTTGTCAGATAAAATTTCATGTAATCCCAAAGGATCAATCCACATAAACGCATTGGGCGCATACTGATAAAGATTAAATCCGCCGGTTAATCCAATCGGGTCCGGCTGAGTAAAGCGGCCTGTATCCGGATCATAGTACCTGAAAGTATTGTAGTGCAGTCCGGTTTCTCTGTCTAAATACTGTCCCTGATAACGCAGGTTCTGTTGTATCTCTCTATGGGCAATCTCCTGTATCGGTTTGCCCCACAGCTGGTATGAGCATTCCCAGACGATTTCACCTGCTTCATCCGTCAGCTCCTCCGGCATGCCGTTCAGGTCGGTGTGGAAGTAGTAGATGTGTTGTTCCTGATTACCGTTTTTGTCTATTCGCGCCAGCGGTTCATAGCTGCCATCACCAGTATACAGATACAAGCTCTGCCGTTTGTCTGCACTGCTTTCCTGAATCATCTGCATCCTGTCCCACAGGAAGGTGGTGCGGTTGCATGGTTTGCCGTCACGGTCCAGCCGGTGTTTTTCAATCCGCCGGCCGAGGGCATCATAGACGTAACCGTAGCGTTCAGTATGGTTTAGCTGTTCGATACGCACTTCGGTCAGGCGGTGTTCGGCATCGTAATGGTAATACTGGGTACCGCTGGCGGTTTGTTTGCTGTGGGTACGTC
>NZ_JAAEDT010000036.1:0-2464 GCF_013346865.1 Snodgrassella sp. ESL0323
CATCTTCTTTTTTTGAGAAGCCTAAAATAACTTCGAGCGGTAATTCTTCCCCTTCACAGTCAATACCATAACAAAATTCCATGTTATAAAAATCAATCACGTTATATTGTTTTAAAAAATTAATATATGAACTGTGTGATTTTTTTTTCAATTTTAATTTCGAAATCAGTTTATCAATATCTTTGGGTACTTTATATTTTGATTGAAACATTTTATTTCCTTTAACGTTTATCCATGAATAAGTTCTGATGCACCACCTGTATGAGGAGAGTTGTAATGTAATTCAGCATCAAGAAGTAT
The DNA here is from genome assembly GCF_013346865.1 of Snodgrassella sp. ESL0323. Taxonomy (NCBI): domain Bacteria; kingdom Pseudomonadati; phylum Pseudomonadota; class Betaproteobacteria; order Neisseriales; family Neisseriaceae; genus Snodgrassella; species Snodgrassella sp. ESL0323. The sequence continues at coordinate 301 of NZ_JAAEDT010000036.1, forward strand.
CAATGTCTCTTTATCAACATGGTGTCACACTTTTCCTGGCGGAGCTTTGTATTTATCATCTTTTTTATCACCTTTGTATCCAATCTTTTCGCTTGCTATTCTGTTATCGTGTTTCCTATTACCATTGAACTTATCTGATTTTACTATTTCTTCCGCATATGGGCTGAAACCAGCCGGTGTTTTTCAATCCGCCGGCCGAGGGTATCGTAGCTGTAGCCGTAGTATTCAGTATGCCGATACGCACTTCGGTTAGCCGGTGTTCGGCATGGTAATGGTAATACTGGGTACCGCTGGCGGTCTGTTTGCTGCGGACATGCCTATGCGGTATCAGTTTAGTTTGAAGGTGGTAATAAACAGTTTACCACCTGATTTTAAATCTAAAATTTATTATTTCAGCATTGTTTTTCTGATGTTGCCAACGTGCACATTCTTATTATTGTAATTACAATTTAATTTTTTATTCAAAAATTCCTTCTTCTAAAAGTCCTTCTTTTTTTAATCGCGCTAATATTTCACGTTCTTTTTCAGAAATTCCTTCTTTTTTTAATTTTGCTAATACTTCACGTCCTTTTTCAGAAAGCTCTAATTTTTTTAAGTAAATTGGAATGCTTCGCTGTGGACCCATAAAAATGCCTTTAGGATCTTCTACCCAAGTATTTAATGCTGAATCTGGAAAAGGAATATTCGGATTTTCAAATTCATCTTCACTTGGATCATAATCATCATCATCATCTTCTAATTTGGTAATCATTGATAAAAATTGATCAAAGGAATCTGCTACAAATTTTAAATTGGTATTTTGTTCCAGGTATCCGTTTATTACTTTCATATCAAAATACAAATCATTGACTTCATGATCCCAATGATAAATTTTGCCATTCGGATGTAAACAAAGTAAATCTCCATAATTCACAGTTGCTATAGCAATATGCTTTTTTGGTATTCTATTCAGATACCCATAGTTTGTAGCAATTAAATCTTCATCTTCTTTTTTTGAGAAGCCTAAAATAACTTCGAGCGGTAATTCTTCCCCTTCACAGTCAATACCATAACAAAATTCCATGTTATAAAAATCAATCACGTTATATTGTTTTAAAAAATTAATATATGAACTGTGTGATTTTTTTTTCAATTTTAATTTCGAAATCAGTTTATCAATATCTTTGGGCACTGTATATTTTGATTGGAACATTTTATTTCCTTTAACGTTTATCCATGAATAAGTTCTGATGCACCACCTGTATGAGGAAAGTTTTTATGTAATTCAGCATCAAGAAGTATCAATGTGTCTTTATCAACATGATGCCACACTTTTCCTGGCGGAGCCTTATATATATCCTCTTTTTTATCACCTTTGTATCCAATCTTTTCGTTTGCTATTTTGTTATCGTGTTTCCTATCACCATTAAACCTTGTTGATTTTACTTCTGCTTCCTTATATGGTCTGAAATCTGGATTACCATGTTTATCATACGTTACCGCCCGACCTTTATGGTCGTAGAAAGTAATAGATCCATCCGGATGATGTGTTGTTCTGGAATGATCTAAATGCTTGTTCTTTGAGGAAGGCATTCGTTTTTTTCTGGCAGTACCACATTTAGCCCATCCCCACGGATCAATCCACATAAACGCATTGGGCGCATACTGATACAGATTGAGTCCGCCGGCTAATCCAATCGGGTCAGGTTGGGTAAAGCGGCCTATATCTGGATCGTAATACCTGAAAGTATTGTAGTGCAGTCCGGTTTCTCTGTCTAAATACTGTCCTTGATACCTCAGGTTCTGTTGTATCTCTGTATGAGCAATCTCTTGTATCGGTTTGCCCCACAGCTGGTATGAGCATTCCCACACAATTTCACCGGCTTCATCCGTCAGCTCCTCCGGCAAGCCGTTCAGGTCGGTATGGAAGTAGTAGATGTGCTCTTGCTGATTACCGTTTCTGTCTATTCGCGCCAGCGGTTCATAACTGCCTTCGTCAGTATACAGATACAGGCTCTGCCGTTTGTCCGCGCTGCTTTCCTGAATCATCTGCATCCTGTCCCACAGGAAGGTGGTGCGGTTGCATGGTTTGCCATCTCGGTCCAGCCGGTGTTTTTCGATGCGCCGACCGAGGGCATCATAGACGTAGCCGTAGCGTTCAGTATGGTTTAGCTGTTCGATACGC
>NZ_JAAEDT010000037.1:0-1239 GCF_013346865.1 Snodgrassella sp. ESL0323
GCATCGTGTACACTGTGTTTTTGATGTTACCAACAGCATTTCTTATGCTTCTTATTGTAATTACAATTTAACTTTTCATTCAAAAATGCCGTCTGGCAAAAGTCCTGCTTTTTTTAAGCTTGCTAATTTTTCACAATCCTCTTCAGTAGGTACTAATGTTTTGAATTTTGCTAATATTTTACGTCCTCTTTCAGAAGCTTCTAATTTTTCTATATATATCGGTATAAATAGTTCTGGCACATTAAAAATCCTTTTAGGATTTTCTTCCCAAAGCTCTAATGCCTCTGCCGGAAAAGTAATATCCGGTAGATTAAATTCATTTTCATTCTGAGTATAATTAGCTTTAGTTTTTGTTCTAGTAATCATGGATAAAAATTGACCAAATGAGTCTGCTACTAGCATTAAAGCTGTATTTTGTCGTAAATATCCATATTTTATTTTCATGTCAAAGTATAAATCATTGATTTTGCGATCCCAATAATAAATTGGACCACCACCCAGACAAAGTAAATCTCCATGATTTATTCTTGCTATAGCGAAGTAGCCCCTAGGTACTCTTTTTAAACACATCTCATTAAGAGCAATTAAATCTTCACCTGCTTTTTCTGAGAATCCCAGAATCACTTCCAGGGGCAATTTCTTCCCTTCATAGTCAATATAATAACTATAATCTAATCCATAAAAATCAATTACGTTGTATTGTTTTAAAAAATTAGCGTAAGATTCGCATGCTTTTCTTTTTAATTTTAATTGTGAAATCAGTTTATTAATGTTTTTTGGCACAGGATATTTTGATTGAATCATTTTATCTTCTTTAATGTTACATGATTCAAAAATACAGGCTTGATTTTCTATTCTATCTGAGGTTAATGAATTAAATTCTAGATCAGTGCTGTTGTCAAATTGATATTCATTCTCATCAGCTTTATTGCTATTTATTTTTTTTCCTCTTCTGTAATTATCTAACTCCATTGCTTCCGGTGAAAGATCATCAATATACCCTAGAACTGATATATGAGTTTTCTCCTCTACTTCTTTTAGCCAGTTACAAAAATTCTCAAATATAACATCATCACTTTCTTCTTCACATAAAAATCCCATACCGGATGTATGAGAAACATCTAAGGTATTTAATGCTTCAATAAATTCGGCCTCATTTTTAATCAGCCAATCCATTGGTAACTTCATCATAATATCTATTAGCTTAAGTTCATCCTCATAAGCAAGATAAGATGGTCT